>NC_010407.1:651729-977593 GCF_000069225.1 Clavibacter sepedonicus
CTCTGGGGCGGGCCGGCCGGTCTCGTCGCCTACGGCGTCACGGGCAGCGCGCTGTGGGTCGCCGTCTCGCACGTGCTGGCGCACGCGCTCGCCAAGGCCGCGCGCGACGCCCGGCAGTTCCACCGCGCCGAGCGCGAGGCCGCGGACTGGCAGGCCGCGCAGGAGGCGCACCTCTACGAGCGCCAGTTCCGGCTCCGCCAGACGAGCCGCATGGCGGTCCCCATGCTCCGCCGCATCGTGGAGACCGGCGGCGACCTCTCCCCGGAGGAGCGGCAGGAGTGCCTCTACCTCGAGGGCGCGATCCGCGATGAGATCCGCGGGCGCACGCTGCTGAACGACGCGGTGCGCGAGCAGGTCATGCTCGCCCGGCGTCGCGGGACGGTCGTCACGCTCCTCGACGAGGGCGGCATCGACGACCTCGACGACACCACGCGCGACGTCGTGCTCGACCGGCTGGCCGCCGCCATCCGGGACACGCAGGCGGACAAGATCATCGCCCGCACGGTGCCCGAGGGATCCGACACGGCGATCACCGTCGTCGGCCTCAGCGTGGCGGGCGACGGCAGCGCGAGCCTCCTGGGCAGCGACGACCTGGACGACGAGGTCGACCTGTGGCTGGAGATCCCAAGGCCGCGCATCTGAGGCGCCGGCCGCCGGTGGCGCGCAGTCCGCTGGTGGTGCTGAGAGGCGCGGGGGCCGGTGCATCCACCGACCGCCCCCGCGCCTCTCCGGTCATCCCGATGACCCGAGCATCGAGATGATCCGCCCCCTGGCGCCGTCTGCTCACCACAGATGGACGACGCCGTGTTGACTGACCCGCGATGCAGGTCCCCCAGCACGTCGAGTCTCACGGAGCGGGGGAGGCGGGCCAAGTCGTCATTTGCGAGGACACAGCCTGTGGCGAACGCACCCCGCGGGATCGTCGCCGACCCGGTCAGCCGGAGAAGCCGCGCCAGCGACCGGGACCCGGCACGAGCGTGCCGCGGACGCCGCGCTGCGAGCGCTGCCAGGCGTCCGGCACCCGACGCGCGGGCTGCTCGGCGGCGGGCTGCGCCGCCAGCGCCGCGATGACCGCGGTGGCGGCGGCGAGCTCCTCCTCCGTGGGGGAGCCGCCGAGGACGCGGAATCCGCCCCCCGCGGCGCCAGCCGACCCGTGCGCGTCGGTCACAGCGGGATGTTCCCGTGCTTCTTGGGCGGCAGGCTCGCGCGCTTGGTGCGCAGCGCCCGCAGGGCCTTGACGACCGACGCGCGCGTGGCGGCCGGCTGGATGACGTTGTCGAGCTCGCCGCGCTCGGCCGCGAGGAACGGGCTCGCGACGTTGTACGTGTACTCGTTGGCGAGCCGGGTGCGGACCGCCGCGACGTCCTCGCCGGCCTGCTCGGCGCCCTTGATCTCGCCGCGGTAGAGGATGTTGACGGCACCCTGTCCGCCCATCACCGCGATCTCGGCCGTCGGCCACGCGAGGTTGATGTCGGCGCCGAGCTGCTTGGATCCCATGACGATGTAGGCGCCGCCGTAGGCCTTCCGCGTGATGACGGTGACGAGCGGAACGGTCGCCTCGGCGTACGCGTACAGCAGCTTCGCGCCGCGGCGGATGACGCCCGTCCACTCCTGCTCGGTGCCGGGCAGGTACCCGGGCACGTCCACGAGCGTGAGGATCGGGATGGAGAACGCGTCGCAGAACCGCACGAACCGGCTGGCCTTCTCGCCCGCCTCGATGTTGAGCGTGCCGGCCATCGCGTTCGGCTGGTTGGCGACGATGCCGACTGAGCGGCCTTCGACGCGCGCGAACCCGACGATGATGTTGGGCGCGAACAGCGGCTGCGTCTCGAGGAACTCGCCGTCGTCGACGATGAGCTCGATGATCGTCTTCATGTCGTACGGCTGGTTCGGGCTGTCCGGGATGATCGTGTCGAGCTTGCTGTCCTGCGCCGTTATCTCGAGGTCCGCCGTGCGCGGGAACTCCGGCAGCTCCGCGAGGTTGTTGTCGGGCAGGAACCCGAGGAGGGTGCGCGCGTAGTCGAGCGCGTCGTCCTCGTCGCTCGCGAGATAGTGCGCGACGCCGGAGACCTTGTTGTGGGTGAGCGCACCGCCGAGCTCCTCGAAGCCGACCTCCTCGCCCGTGACCGTCTTGATGACGTCGGGGCCCGTGACGAACATGTGGCTGGTCTTGTCGACCATGATCACGAAGTCGGTGAGCGCCGGGGAGTACACGGCACCGCCCGCTGCCGGGCCCATGATGAGCGAGATCTGCGGGATGACGCCCGAGGCGCGCGTGTTCAGGCGGAAGATCTCGCCGTACTTGCCGAGCGCGACCACGCCCTCCTGGATGCGCGCGCCGCCCGAGTCGAGGATGCCGATGATGGGGACGCCCGTCTTGATGGCGAGCTCCATGACCTTGATGATCTTCTCGCCCGCGACCTCGCCGAGGGATCCGCCGAAGATCGTGAAGTCCTGCGAGTAGACGGCGACTTGTCGGCCGTTGATGGTGCCCGTGCCCGTGACGACCGAGTCGCCGTAGGGCCGCTTGGTGTCCATGCCGAACGCGTGCGTGCGGTGGCGGACGAACTCGTCGAGCTCGACGAACGACCCGTGGTCGAGCAGCTGGTCGATGCGCTCGCGGGCGGTCATCTTGCCGCGCGCGTGCTGCTTCTGGATGGCGGCCTCGCCGCTCGCGGTGACGGCCTCGTGGTAGCGCCGCTTCAGGTCGGCGAGCTTGCCCGCGGTCGTGTACATGTCCGGGGCGCCGGCGTCCTCGTCTGGCTCGTGTGAAGTCACCCGCATCACTGTACCGGCGGGCATGGACCCCGCACTTGTGGACCACGCACAGAAGACCGCGCGTCCGGGGTGCGATGTCCTCCTGGTCCGCTCGGTACGGTGGCGGCATGGACCTCCCGCTCAGCCGACTCGCCGCCCCGCGCCTCCTCGCCCTGGACTCGGCCGGCTCGACCAACGACGAGCTGTCCCGGCGGGCGTCCGCTGATCCGGCCGCGTGGCCGGACGGATCCGTCGTGCTCACGCTCGACCAGACGGCGGGACGCGGCCGTCGCGGCCGCGTCTGGACGGCGCCGCCCGGGCGATGCCTCGCGGTCAGCGTCCTCTGCGCCCCGGGGCGCACGGACCTCGACCCCGGCTGGCTGCCGCTCGTGGCCGGCCTCGCGCTCGTCGCGACCCTCCGCGACCTCGTGCCCGCACCGGCCGAGGTCACGCTCAAGTGGCCGAACGACGTGCACGTGGACGGGCGGAAGGTGTCCGGGATCCTCGGCGAGATAGTCGCGCCCGGCCGCATGCTCGTGGGGACGGGCCTCAACCTCACGCTCGAGGAGGCCGAGCTGCCGACGCCCACCTCCACGTCGCTGCGGCTGTCGGGCGTGCAGGATCCGGACGTGGACGCGCTCCTGGCCGCGTACCTGCGGGAGCTCCGCGCCCGGTACCTGGCGTGGGTGGACGCCGACGGCGACGCGCGCGCGTGCGGACTCGTCGACGAGCTGACCCGCACCTGCGCCACCATCGGCCGCGACGTCCGCGTCGAGCTGCCGGGCGGCGGCGAGCTCCTCGGGCGCGCCACCGGGGTCGACGACGACGGGCGGCTGACCGTGGAGTCCGCCGGGGATCCGGCCGTCACGTCTGTCGCCGCCGGGGACGTGACGCATCTGCGGTATCAATGAGGCATGGCGCACACGGGTGACACGCAGCGGTACGCACCCGGAGAGGGCGGGCGGGCGCTCCCCGTCCGCGGCGGACGCCGGGCCCGTCGTAAGGCCGAGAAGGAGGAGCGCCGTCGCGTCGCCGAGGACGAGGCCGGCCGCCTGACCGCGTCGCACGACGTGGATCCGCGCCTCGGCCGCCCTGCCGCCCCTCCTGCCGCCCCGGCCCAGCAGGTGACGGCCGCCGACCCCGAGCGCGTCCTCGTCCGCCTCCGACCGCACGGCCGCGCGCTCACCCTCCCCGTGCTGCTGCTCCTCGCGATCTGCCTCGCGGGCGGCTACTTCGGCGCCTGGTTCCCGGAGCCGTGGGAGAACGCGCTGCTGCTGGTCTCGCTCGCGGGCGTCGCGGTCTTCGTCACGCTGCTCCCCGTGCTCGTGTGGCTCAACCGGCGCTACACGGTGACGACCCGGCGCCTCATCGTCTCGCACGGCTTCTTCGTGCGGACCCGCCAGGAGCTGCTGCACTCGCGCGGGTACGACGTGACCCTCCGCCGCGGCCCCCTGCAGCACCTGCACCGCAGCGGCCACGTCTCCATCAACGCCGGCCTCGAGTCGCCCGTCGTGCTCCGGGACGTGCCGTCCGCGGTGCTCGTCGTCCAGGCCCTGCAGGACCTCATGGAGGAGAACGCCAACATGGTGGCCGAGCGCCGACGCCAGGAGGAGTCGCGCCGTGGTCGGCCCGGCGACCCGGCCTGGCGTCAGCAGGACGAGGCCCGCTCCGTGTGGCCGGACGACACGCAGCCCTGGCAGCGCGGCTGAGGTCCCTACGGTCCCTACGGTCCCTACGGTGGATGAGCGGGCCGCCGACCTAGGGGACCGCGATCCGGTCCGCGTCCTCGATCCGGTCGGCGCGTGGGGCGCGAGCTGGTTCCGCCTGCGGTGCCGCGTGGCGACGGGCGGGGGAGTAGACCCACTGGCGGTAGAGCACGAAGCGCACCGCGGATCCGAGCCCCAGGCCGATGACGTTGGCCGAGACGTTGTCGGCCAGCGGCGAAGTGAGCCCCAGCACGTAGTGCGAGACGTAGAGGCACGCGAGCCCGATGACCATGCCGAGCACGCTGACCGCGAGGAACTCGAGCGCCTCGCGGCCGCGGCGCGTGGTGCGCTGCTTCCCGAAGGTCCAGTAGCGGTTGCCCACCCAGTTGACGGCGATGGCGACGACGGTCGAGGCGACCTTGGCGAGCAGCGGGCCGGCCTCGACGGCGTCGGGGTGGAGGACCGTGGCGCGCAGCAGGTTGAAGACCGCGAGGTCGACCAGGAAGCCCGCGCCGCCGACGAGCCCGAACTGCGCGATCTGCACGCCGAGCGAGGCGAGGGAGCGGCGGGGGGGACATGGGCGGGGTCCGTCCTGGATGGGGGAGGATGTCGGGTGGCGCGACGGACCACGTTACCGGTGGTCCCGGGTGCCGGCATTCCCGCCGCATCGGGCGGGCCCACCCACCTGCAGGAGGAGGACACCATGACGCCCACCGTCGGAGTCGTCGGAGGCGGACAGCTCGCCCGGATGATGATCGCCCCCGCCGTGGAGCTCGGCATCGGGATCCGCGTGCTCGCCGAGGCGGACGGCATGTCCGCCGGGCTCGCCGCATCGGCCGTCGGGGACTACCGCGACCTCGACGCGGTCCGCGCCTTCGCCCGCGACGTGGACGTGATCACGTTCGACCACGAGCACGTGCCGCAGCACGTCCTCCGCGCGCTCGTCGCCGAGGGCGTCGCCGTGCACCCGGGACCGGATGCGCTTCTCGTCGCCCAGGATAAGCTGCTCATGCGCGAGCGGCTCGAGCAGCTGGGCGTCCCGGTGCCCGTGTGGGCGCGCGTCGCCGACCGGGAGGCGCTCGCCGCGTTCCTCGCCGACAACGGCGGCGTCGCGGTCGTGAAGACGCCGCGCGGCGGCTACGACGGCAAGGGCGTCCGGGTCGTGCGCTCCGCGGACGAGGCCGGCGACTGGTTCGACGCGCTCGGCGCGGGGGACGCGCTGCTCGCCGAGGAGCTCGTCGACTACGCGCGCGAGCTCGCGCAGTCCGTCGCGCGCCGGCCCTCCGGCGACATCGCCGCGTGGCCCGTCGTCGAGTCGATCCAGCGCGACGGCGTGTGCGCCGAGGTCATCGCGCCCGCGCACGGCGCGAGCGCGCGGCTCCGCGAGACGGCGGAGGAGATGGCCCGCGGAATCGCGGAGGGGCTCGGCGTCACGGGCGTCCTCGCGGTCGAGCTGTTCGAGACGGTCGACGGGCGCCTGCTCGTCAACGAGCTGGCCATGCGCCCGCACAACACCGGCCACTGGTCGATGGACGGCGCAGTCACCGGCCAGTTCGAGCAGCACCTTCGGGCCGTGCTCGACCTGCCGCTCGGATCCACCCGGCCGCTCGCGCCGTGGTCGGTCATGATCAACGTGCTGGGCGGCCCGGAGGCCGGCGACATCGCCGACCGCTACCCGCGGGCGCTCGCCGACCAGCCGGAGGCGCGCTTCCACTTCTACGGCAAGGATCCGCGGCCCGGCCGCAAGGTAGGGCACGTGACCGTGGTGGGCGACGACCTCGACGAGACCGCCTACCGGGCGCGCGCGGCCGCGGCGTTCTTCCGGGGCTGACCGGGGACGCCGCCCGGTGCGCACGGGGGCGCGCGGCCGGATCCCGCGGGGGCGCAGCGGCCCTCCGCCGACCGGTCGCGTCCGGGCTGCGTGGCGCGGGCGGGCACCCGGGATCCGGCACCTAGCATGGAGCCCGTGAATCCCGACACCCCTGCACTCGTCGGCCTCGTCATGGGCTCCGACTCCGACTGGAACGTGATAGAGAAGGCGTCCCTCGCGCTCGACGCCCTCGGAATCGCCCTCGAGGTCGAGGTGCTGTCCGCGCACCGCACGCCCGAGCGCATGATCGCCTACGGGCAGAGCGCCCGTGAGCGGGGGATCCGCGTCATCATCGCGGGCGCCGGCGGCGCCGCGCACCTGCCAGGCATGATCGCCTCGGTCACGACCCTCCCCGTCATCGGCGTGCCCGTGCCCCTCGCGACCCTCGACGGCATGGACTCCCTGCTGTCGATCGTGCAGATGCCGGCCGGCGTCCCCGTCGCCACCGTCTCCATTGGCGGGGCGGAGAACGCCGGGCTGCTCGCCGCGCGCATCCTCTCCACCTCCGACGACCGCATCGCGGACGCCCTCGCACGCCATCGCGCCGAGCTCGCCGAGCTCGTGGAGCGGAAGAACGCTGCCCTGCAGCAGAAGGTGTCGTCGCGCACGTGAGCCTCACCCAGCCCATCCGGCACCCGGACAGCCGGTCGCCGCGCATCATGACCACCCGGGCCTGGTGGCTCGTGGTGCTGAACGTCCTCATCCCCGGATCCGCCCAGGTCCTCGCGGGGAGCCGTCGCCTCGGCCGCGTCGGCCTGGTCTCCACGATGGTCGTGTGGGGGCTCGCCGTCGTCGCGGGCGGGCTCGCGCTCTTCGCGCGCGGCGCGCTCATCCAGGTCGTGTCCCAGGAGTGGCTGCTCGTCGTGCTGCAGCTGCTCCTCGCGGCCTACGCCGTGCTGTGGGTCGTGCTCGCGCTCGACACGCTGCGGCTCGCGCGCATCATCCGCGTCGCGCCGCGGGCCCGCCCGGTCATCGCGGCGCTGTCGGTGCTGCTCATGGTCGGCACGGCCGGATCCGCGGGCTACGCCGCCTACGTCGTCGGCGTCGGCCGCGGCGCCCTCGGCGGGATCTTCGGCGACTACGCCACCGAGGCCCCCGTCGACGGCCGGTACAACATCATGCTGCTCGGCGGCGACGCGGGCAGCGACCGCGCGGGCCTGCGCCCGGACAGCATCACCGTGGTCAGCATCGACGCCGACACCGGGCGCGCCACGATGGTGGGCCTGCCGCGCGACATGGAGAAGGTGCCGTTCTCCGACGGCTCGCCCCTCAAGGAGCGCTACCCGAACGGCTACCAGCGCTGCGACGTGGACGCCTGCATGCTCAACTCCATCTACACCGAGGTCGAGGTCTACAAGAAGGACCTCTACCCCGACGCGGAGGAGAAGGGCAGCCTCCCCGGCATCGAGGCGATGCGCGAGGCCGTGCAGGGCGTCACGGGGCTCACGATCCAGTACTACGCGCTCATCGACATGCAGGGCTTCTCCGAGATGGTGGACGCGCTCGGCGGCATCGACATCGACGTGAAGCGCCGCATCGGCATGGGCTCGGGGCACGACGACAAGTTCCGCCCGGTGCCGATCCCGGAGTGGATCGAGCCGGGGCAGCAGAAGCTCGACGGCTACCACGCGCTCTGGTACGCGCGCTCGCGCTACCAGGCCACGGACTACGACCGCATGTCGCGCCAGCGCGAGGTGCAGCAGGCGGTGCTGAAGCAGTTCGACCCGGCCAACGTGCTCACCAAGTTCGACGCGATCGCGCAGGCAGGTCAGCAGGTGGTCAAGACCGACATCCCGCGCGGCATGCTCGGCTACTTCACGCAGCTGGCGCTGAAGACGAAGGATCAGCCCATCGACGACCTGGAGATCGTGCCGCCGCGGTTCGACTCGCAGAAGCCCGACTTCCCGGCCGTCCGCCAGGCGATCCAGCAGCAGTTCGCGAACGGCTCCGCGGGCTGATCCTCCGGCGCCCGGCCTACAGGTCGGCGTGCAGCTGCCAGACCTTCTCGGCGGCGTCGCGCCAGCTGAACGCGCGGGCGCGATCCTGCCCGACGACCGCGAGGCGCTCGCGCGCGGCCGTGTCGGACAGGAGGCCGCCGATGGCCTCGGCGAGGCGCAGAGGGTAGCCGTCGGGATCCTCGCGCGGCACCACGACGCCCGCGTCGGCCGCGACCTCGAGGAGGGCCGGCGCGTCCGAGTGCACGACGGGCGTGCCGAAGGACAGCGCCTCCACGACCGGCAGGCCGAAGCCCTCCGAGAGGCTCGGGTGCACGAAGACCGTGGCGCGGTCGAGGGCGACGGCCAGGTCGGCGTCGGTGAGGGATCCCAGGCTCCGCACGCGCGACGGGTCGACGCCCGCCTCGTCCGCCACCTGCGCGAGCTCGACGTCGCCCCACGTGGCGGGCCCGACGATGAGGAGTGGCAGGTCGCCGGTCTCGGGCCGGACCAGCGCCTGCACGAGCGCCTGGACGCCCTTGCGCGGCTCGAGGCTCCCGACGGTGAGCAGGTAGTCGGCAGGCAGGTCCAGCTCGGCCGCACGGGCGGCCGGGTCCTCGGGCAGGGCGATGCGCGGGCTCACGGCCCCGCCGATCACCCGCACGCGGTCGCCCAGGTCGACGTACCGCGCGAGCTCATCGGCCAGCGCGTGCGACGGCACGACCACGGCGTCGGCGTGCTTGCGGGCGCGCTTGGCCATGGCCTTCGTCCAGGAGACGGACGCGCTCGTCATGCTCTCGGGGTGCGTCCACGCGTTGACGTCGTGGATGGTGGCGACGATCTGGTCGTTCGTGTTCACGCGGTCGTGGCGGCGCAGCGGCGCGAGGAGGCCGGGGGCGTGGACCATGCCGGTCGTGCCGGGCGTCGGGAGGCCGAGCTGCCAGGCGCGGGAGAGCTCGCGGCGGGGGAGCGGGACGCGCGTGATGCGGGCGAGCCCGGGCAGGCGCTCCTCGAGGTCGGCCGTCTGCTCGGGCGTGATCGCGGAGACGACGCCCTCGACCTCGCAGCCGCTCGGCGTCGTCGCGACGATCGCGCTCGTCAGGTCCTCGGCGTAGCGGCCGATGCCGCCGGGCGTGGGGCCGGTCAGCTGGTCGATGATCACGCGCAGCGTGGTGGTCACGGTCCTCCATCGCGCGGGTGTCGGGTCGGCCCGCGGGAGGACCATCGTACCGGCGCTCGCCCGCGGGATCCGGGAGGAGCGCCCGGCGGGGTCAGCCCTGGCGCATCCGCTCGACCGCGTCCTTCGACGGCCCGTCGAACGCGACCCTGCCCGACTGGATGAGGATCCCGCGCTCGCACAGGTCCGACACCATGTCGAGGTCGTGGCTCACGACCACGAGCGTCTTGCCCTGGTCATGCAGCTCCCGGATCTTCGCGAGGCACTTGCGCTGGAACGGCTCGTCGCCCACCGAGAGGATCTCGTCCACCAGCAGGATGTCGACCTCGGTGTGGATCGCGACGGAGAACGCGAGGCGCAGGAACATGCCCGAGGAGTAGTGCTTGACCTCGGTGTCGATGAACTTCTCGATCTCGCTGAACTCGACGATCTGGTCGAAGCGCGCGTCGATCTCGTGCTGGTCCATGCCGAGGATCGCGGCGTTGAGGTAGATGTTCTCGCGGCCCGAGAGGTCGGGGTGGAAGCCCGCGCCCACCTCGATGAGCCCGGCGATGCGCCCGCGGGCGAGCACGTCGCCGCTGTCGGGCTGGTAGACGCCCGAGATGAGCTTGAGCAGCGTCGACTTGCCGGATCCGTTGAATCCCATGAGCGCGACGGACTCGCCGGGCCGCACCTCGAAGCTCACGTCCTCCAGCGCGTTGAACGTCGAGGCGAGCGGCTTCCGGCGGACGGCCGCGATGACCGTCTCCTTGATGGAGTGCGTGTGGCGGAGGAGGAACGACTTGCGCACGTTCTCCACGATGATGCGCGGGAGCGCGTCCGACTCAGAGGTCCTGGGCAAAGCGCCCCTCCAGCTTCTTGAAGACGAGCTGCCCGAGCAGGAGGCTCAGGAGCGAGACGCCGAGGGCGATGAACCCGTACACCCAGAGGTTCGGCGGCAGCTCGCCGCTGCCGCCCGTGGTGGGGTACCAGAACGCGGCGTGGAACAGCTCGACCGCCGCGGTGACGGGGTTGAGCTGGTAGATCACGAGCAGCCAGTCCGGCAGCACCTTGGCGACCTGGGCGTAGGGGTAGAGCACGGGCGAGGCCCAGACGACGACCATGACGATCAGCTCGACGAAGTTCTGCGAGTCGCGGAACGACACGTTGGCCGCGCCGAAGAGCATGCCCAGGCCGATGGCCAGCGTGCCGATGATGGCGACCGCGAGGAAGATGCCGAGCACCTGCACGGGGGTGGGCGCCCAGCCGACGAGGAGGCAGACGACCAGCAGGATCACGAGCTGCGGCAGGAAGTTGACCAGCGCCACGAACGTGCTCGACACCGGGAACAGCTCGCGCGGCAGGTAGATCTTCTTGATCAGGGCCCCGTTGTCCACGAGCGACTTCGTGGAGTTCGAGAACGCCTCCGTGTAGAAGTTGATGAGGATGATGCCCGAGAACAGGTAGACGGGGTAGTTGACCTGGTTGCGGTTCAGCTGGAGGAACACCCCCATCGCCACGAAGAAGACGGCGAACTGGGCCGCCGGCTTCACGTACGACCAGAGCCAGCCGAGGACGGACCCGCGGTACCTGACCTGCACCTCCTTCTTCACGAGGAGGGAGAGGAGGTAGCGGCGGCGGTACACGTCCAGGAGCCCCGCGCCCGTGCCGGGCCTCGAGAACTCCCGGGACTGGGTGCTCGTCATGCTCGACACGTGATGGTGCCCTTCGTAACTGCGTGGGGCCCGCGCGGGGAGCGGAGCGGGAGCGGCTGGGGTGTCCGGGATCGGACCGGACACGAGTGTAACCGTCAGCGTGCCCGGAGGACGCCGTGCCCGGCGGCGTCGGACAGGGCCTCGCGCCAGTCGCGCAGGGGCGCCAGGCCGACGCGGCCCCAGGCGTCGTGCCCGAGCATCGAGTAGGCGGGGCGCGGGGCCGGCCGCACGAAGGAGGCGCTGTCGGTGGGGCGGACGCGCTCGGGATCCAGTCCCGCCTCCGCGAAGACGGCCTGCGCGAGCCCGAACCAGGTCGTCTCGCCGGTGGCCGTGCCGTGGAAGACGCCCGCGGGCGCCCCGGCGTCGACGAGCTCCACGATGCGCGCCGCGAGGTCGACCGTCCAGGTGGGCTGGCCGCGCTGGTCGTCGACCACGGAGACCGTGTCGTGCGACGCGGCGAGCCGCAGCATCGTCGACGGGAAGGAGGGGCCGCCTGCGCCGTACAGCCACGCGGTGCGCACGATGCTCGCGCCGTCGGGGTGTCCGTCGAGCACGAGCCGCTCGCCCTCGGCCTTGGTGCGGCCGTAGGCGGACACCGGCGCGTGCGGGGCATCCTCGGGATAGGGGGTGGTCGCCGATCCGTCGAAGACGTAGTCGGTGGAGACGTGCACGATGCGGGCGCCCGCCTCCGCGGCGGCGCGCGCGAGCACGCCGGCGCCGGTCGCGTTGATCGCGCGGGCCTCGTCCTCGTGCTCCTCGGCCGCGTCCACCGCCGTGTACGCGGCGAGGTTGACGACCACGTCGTGCCCGGCGACGGCCGCGCGGACGGCGGCCTCGTCGGTGATGTCGAGCTCGGCGCGCGCGGGCGCCGTCACGTCGTGGGCGGCGAGGGCCGGGACGAGGTCTTGGCCGAGCATGCCGCGGCCGCCCGTGACGAGGATCCGGCTCACGCGGGTAGCTCGGCGCGCGCCTTCAGCGGCTCCCACCACGCGCGGTTGTCGCGGTACCACTGCACCACGTCGGCGAGGCCCTCGGCGAACGGCACCTGCGGCGCGTAGCCGAGCTCGCGCTGGATCTTGGAGATGTCGACCGAGTAGCGCAGGTCGTGGCCCTTGCGGTCCTCGACGCGGTCGACGTACGACCAGTCGCGGCCGGTGGCGTCGAGGAGCAGCTGCGTGAGCTCGCGGTTGGTGAGCTCGGTGCCGCCGCCGATGTTGTAGATCTCGCCGGGCGCGCCCTGCACGAGCACGAGCGCGATGCCGCGGCAGTGGTCGTCGACGTGCAGCCAGTCGCGGATGTTGAGGCCCTCGCCGTAGAGCGGCACGTGCTTGTCGTCGATGAGGTTCGTGACGAAGAGCGGGATGACCTTCTCGGGGAAGTGGTACGGCCCGTAGTTGTTCGAGCAGCGCGTGATGGACACGTTCAGCCCGTGCGTGCGGTGGTACGAGCGGGCGAGCAGGTCGCTGCCGGCCTTCGACGCGGAGTAGGGCGAGTTCGGCTCGAGCGGCCGCTCCTCGTCCCACGAGCCCTCGGCGATGGATCCGTAGACCTCGTCGGTGGAGACGTGGACGAAGCGCTTGAGGTCGTGGCGGAGCGCGGCGTCGAGGAGCTTCTGCGTGCCGAGCACGTTGGTCTCGACGAAGATGCTCGCGTCGCGCACGGAGCGGTCGACGTGGCTCTCGGCCGCGAAGTGCACGACCGCGTCGACCTGCGGGATCCACTCGTCGAGCACGGCGTCGTCGCGGATGTCGCCCTGGACGAACGTGTAGCGCGGCGAGTCGCTGACGGGCGCGAGGTTCTCGAGGTTGCCGGAGTAGGTCAGCGCGTCGAGCACGACGACGTCCGCGCCCTCGAGCCCGGCGTAGTGGTCCTGGAGCGCGTGGCGCACGAAGTTGGAGCCGATGAAGCCGGCGCCGCCGGTCACGAGGATCCTCATGGGGGTACGTCCTGTCGTCGAGACGCCGGGCGGGTGGCCGACGTCGGGGGAGAGTCCGCTGCCGTAGGGGCGGACCGCCTGCGAGTGTACCGGCGGCGGCCCGCGCGGCCACGTCCCCGTGCGGGGGAGGGGCGATCCGCGCGGGGGATCCCGAGGAGAGGCGGGCAGGATGCGGGGATGGCCGCCTCCCGGATCCGCGCGCTCCTCCGCGACGAGCGCGTGGCGTTCCTCCTCGTCGGCGGGTTCAACACCGCCTTCGCGTTCCTCCTGTTCGCGGGGCTCGCCGCGACGGCCGGTCGTGCGCTGGACGACGCCGGCCATCCGGTCGCCGGCAGCCTCGTGCCCCTCGCCGGCAGCTACGCGGTCGCCATCCTCGTGGCGTTCCTCCTCTACCGGCGGTTCGTCTTCCGCGTGCGCGGCCACGTGCTGCGCGACCTGGCGCGGTTCGTCTCGGTGTACGCCGTGTCGATCACGCTGAACGCCGTCTCGCTCCCGCTGCTCGTCTCGTTCGGCGTCGAGCGCCTGGTCGCGCAGGCGCTCATCGTGGTGGCGATCACCGTCATCAGCTACGTCGGGCACCGCTGGTTCTCGTTCCGCAGGCCGCCCGGCGAAGGCCGGGCCGGTCGCTGACGGGCCCGTTGCTAGACTCCGACCCGTGCAGATCCGCGAACTCGCCGTACCCGACGCGTACGAGCTCACCCCCATCCAGCGCACGGACGACCGGGGCGTGTTCCTCGAGTGGTACCGGTTCGACGAGATCCAGGAGGCGGTCGGCCACCCGCTCGACCTCCGCCAGGCCAACATGAGCGTGTCCAGGCGCGGTGTCGTCCGCGGCGTGCACTTCGCCGACGTGCCGCGCGGCCAGGCCAAGCACGTGAAGGCCGTCTCCGGCGCCGTGCTCGACTTCATCGTGGACATCCGCGTCGGGTCCCCGACCTTCGGCCAGTGGGACAGCGTGCGGCTCAACACCGAGACGCACAAGGCCGTCTACATCTCCGAGGGCCTCGGCCATTGCTTCGTCGCTCTCACCGACGACGCGGCCGTCACCTACCTCGTGAGCGACGTCTACAACCCCGGCGCCGAGCACGGCATCACGCCGCTCGACCCCGAGCTCGGCCTCGTCTTCCCCGAGGAGGCCGGCGAGCCGCTCCTCTCCCCGAAGGACCTCGAGGCGCCGACGCTCGCCGAGGCGGCGGCCGCCGGCCTCCTCCCCACCTGGTCGGACATGCGCGCCTTCCACGACGCGCAGAAGGTGAGCTGACCCATGAAGGGCATCATCCTGGCCGGCGGATCCGGCACCCGGCTCTGGCCGATCACGAAGGGCATCAGCAAGCAGCTGATGCCGATCTACGACAAGCCGATGATCTACTACCCCCTGTCGACGCTGATGATGGCGGACATCCGCGAGGTGCTCATCATCACGACCCCCGAGTACAACGACCAGTTCCGGGCCCTGCTCGGCGACGGCTCGCACCTCGGCATGCGCATCGAGTACGCCGTGCAGCCCTCGCCCGACGGCCTCGCGCAGGCCTTCGTCATCGGCGAGGAGTTCATCGGCGACGACTCGGTCGCGCTCGTCCTCGGCGACAACATCTTCCACGGCGCGGGCCTCGGCACGAGCCTCAGGAAGAACACCGAAATCGACGGCGCGCTGATCTTCGCGTACCACGTGGCGGATCCCACGGCCTACGGGGTCGTCGAGTTCGACGAGGACTTCACGGCCGTCTCCATCGAGGAGAAGCCCGCGAAGCCGAAGAGCGCGTACGCCGTGCCCGGCCTCTACTTCTTCGACAACGACGTGGTCGAGATCGCGAAAGGCATCCAGCCGAGCGAGCGCGGCGAGCTCGAGATCACGGCCGTCAACGACCACTACCTCCAGGCCGGTCGTCTCCGCGTCCAGGTGCTCGACCGCGGCACCGCATGGCTCGACACCGGCACGTTCGAGAGCATGATGCAGGCCTCCGAGTACGTGAAGGTCATCGAGGACCGCCAGGGGTTCAAGATCGGCTGCATCGAGGAGATCGCCTACCGCGCCGGCTGGATCGACCGGGACGCCCTCGAGGAGCTCGCGCGACCGCTCATCAAGAGCGGCTACGGGCGCTACCTCGTCACGCTGCTCGACTCCTAGGGCGCCCATCGGCCGGGCGCGTCCCGAGGGTCGTGCCCGGCGTGATCAGCGCACCTCGGAGCGCGACATGCGCCGACCGAGGTAGAGGTACACGAGCCGGCGGGAGAGCGCCTTGGCGCGGGCCATCGCGTCGCCCAGACGGACGTCGGCCCGGGACACCACGCCGGGGTGCTCGTCGAGCACCCAGTGATGGAAGCCCGCGGCGGCGCTGGCCTGCTCACCCGCGAGGCGCACGCTCCACTGCGAGTCGGAGATCCGGAACCCCGCGAGGGCCTTCGGGCCGACCGACGCGAAGTCGCCGCGGAGCAGCACCTTCGCGTAGGTGGTCTCGTCGATGAGGTAGGGCCAGCGCGAGTCCCACCAACCCACGGCCTCGAGGTCGGCTCGGCGCATGAGCACGCAGCCCGGCTCGCCGAAGATGTTGGTGCCCGAGCGGACGGTGCGGCGGACGGCCGCGGCGCCGGAGATGGCGATGCGGGATCCGGAGACGCCGTGGTCGCGCACGATCGGACGGCTGTCGGCGTCGACGATGTCCCGCGGGGACGCGACGAGCACGACCGACGGCGACGCGTCGAGCTCGGCCACCTGCCGCTCCAGGATGGTGGGGTAGAGGAGGTCGTCGCCGCAGACCAGCTTGATCAGCTCGCCGCGGGCCTCCTGGCTCACGCGGTTCCAGTTGCGGAGCGCGCCGCCGCCCGCGTCGGTGCGGAGCAGACGGACGCGCGGCTCGTCGGCGTAGCGGTGCATGACGTCCCAGGTGCCGTCGGTGGACGCGTGGTCCGCGATCACGACCTCGAAGTCGGTGAACGTCTGCGCCAACACGGAGTCCACCGTCTCGGCGAGGTAGTCGGCGTTATTGTAGGCGGGGATGACGATGGACACGCGAGGTGCGGACACGGTGGCTCCGGATCTGATGGGGGCTGTCGGCCGCGTCCCGTCGGCTCCGCGAGGGGGTCGCCGGGTCGCGGCAGCGGGAGGCGACGACCATCGTCTCACGCTGCTCCTCGGGCATGCACGAGGGACATCCGCGGCCCCCGGTGCGTGTCCCGGACGGAGGGCGGCGAACGTATACCCTGAGGAGGCTTCCGAGCGCCCGGGGTGAGACCGTCCGCCCCGCACAGCTCCGGGAACGTCCGTCGGAGCGTGACCGCCGGTCCGAGCGGGCGCCAACGTGTGGAGGAATCAGCTGAACGTGTCGAAGAGAGTCGTGTGGCCCCTGGTGGTCGTGGTCGGGGTCCTGGTGGGCGCCGTCATCCCCCTGCTCGTGGAACCCGGCTACTACTTCGTGGACGACAGCCAATCCGGCCTCTTCGGGCAGTGGTACGAGATCGGCAACCGCGTGCTCGCCGGCCAGTGGGCGCTCGTGGTGCCGCAGGTGTGGCAGTCGGGGAACTACCTGGCGGAGGGGGCGTGGGGGCTGTTCAGCCCGGTCCTCTGGCTCATCGGCGTCGGCTCCCACCAGCTCGCCGACGCCGCGCTCTACGTCACCCTGGTCAAGCTCGTCTTCCTGGTCGTGGCCGGGCTGGGCGCGCAGCTCCTCGCCCGCACCTTCGGCATCCCGAGGTCGTGGGCCGCCGTGACCGGCATAGCCGCCCCGCTCGCGGGATTCACCTTGTACATGGACGCGCCGTCCTGGGCCAACGGGCTGATGGCCTACTGCCTCTGGCCGCTCGCGTGGGCCCTGGCCCGACGCACCGTCCTGCTCGGCCGATCCGCCGTCCCCGCCGTGCTCGTGGGCGCGACGCTCATCGGCTTCAGCTACGCCGCCGCCACGATCTTCCTCGGGCTCGTCCTCGGCTCCACGCTGTTCGAGGCGTGGCGCCTGAAGAGACCGGGGATGGTCCTGCGGGCGTTCTGGCTGTCGGTCTCGCTGGGATCCTTCGCCGTCGTCGTCCACCTACCGGGCCTCCTCACCGCACCGGTCACGGGTCGGACGGACGGCATCATCAACACCGGCCTCCTGACCGTCAACCTCAGCGGCCTCTTCACGTCGAGCACCCCGGTGGGCAGCCCGCAGATCTACATCTTCGACCGGTACTTCCCGCTCGTGCCCATGCTCTACATCGCGTGGTTCCTGCCCCTCCTGGCGTTCGTGGACTGGGCGGCGCTCATGCGCCTGCTCCGTTCGCGGACGCGGCGCGGCATCGTGGTCGTGCTGGTCGCCGCGACCATCGGCGTGCTGCTGCCCAGCGACTTCGCGGTGTTCCGCTTCCCGGTGCGCATGATGCCGTACCTCACGCTCGCGGTGCTCCTCATCACCGCGCTCGCCCTGAGCCGGGCGCGGATCGCGCGCCTGTCGAGGCGGCGGGTCCTCTTCGCGGTCGGCTTCGTCCTCGCCAGCTCGGCCCTGACCGACAGCCAGACGCCCGCGTACTGGAAGGTCATCGTGCTCGCGGGGCTCGCGTCCGTAGCCGGGGTCCTCCTCGCCGCGCACGTCATCCACCGGAGGCAGGGACCCGCGGCGGCGTCCGCGTCCGCTCCCATCTCGAGGGACGGCGTCACCCGCTCGCTCGCCGTGCTCGCCATCGCCGGGACGCTGCTCTTCCTGATCCCGCAGCACGTCGCCCACCCCAGCTCGCCGCTCCGGAACTACGACGTCCCGGCGGACGTCGCCGACTACCAGCGGCAGCTGGCGGGAGCGGAGGGGGACGTGCTCGTCATCGGGACCGTCGCGGATGACGCGGCGGAGCGGAAGCAGTGGGCCGACACTCTCGTCGCCAACCTCTGGTACGTCAACCCGGCGAACGTGCAGAACGCCTACTCGTCCGTCTACTTCCCCGCCTACCAGGACACGCTCTGCATGGCCTACAACGGGTACACCTGCTACCAGCTCTTCTCGCGTCTCTTCACCGTGGAGCCTCAGACGGGTGAGCAGTACGTCGACCTGCTGTCCGTCAGCTCCATCCAGCTCATCAAGGAGTCCTTCCCGACGGACGCCGACTGGTCGCGGGTGCCGGACGGCTGGCACGTCGCCTCGGACACGTCCCTGACCCGGCTCCTCGTCCGGGACGAGCCGCTGCCGACCGCGGGTGGCGTCGTGTGGGAGTCCGACGGCACGCGCGTGACCGAGGTCGACAGGGACGACTCCGGGGTGCGTTTCCGCGTCGACGCGGTCCCGTCGGACGGGGGCTCGGTCGCGCTCAGCCGCATCCCCTGGCCCGGCTACGCGGCTTCGGAGGGCGAGGTCGAGAAGCGGCCCATCGCCGGCTTCCTCACCCGCGTCGACCTCGACGGGGTCCGACCCGGCGACGTCGTGGATGTGACGTTCCGCAGCCCCGGTTGGCAGGTGCAGTCCGTCGCCGGGCTCCTCGTCCTGATCGGCCTCGGCGTGATCGAGGTCCACCGCTTCCGCGGCCGTTGCCGCCGCAGTGCCTCGACATCCTCGCGACCGGCCGGGGTGCGCGCGTGACCGTCGCTCCGCCGCGCGTGGTCGCCGTGGTCGTCGCCTACAACCGCCGCGAGCTGGTGATGGAGACCCTCGGCGCCCTGGGCAGGCAGAGCCGGCAGCCGGATGCGGTCGTCGTGGTGGACAACGCGTCGACGGACGGATCCGCTGACGCGGTCGCCGCCGCGTTCCCCGACGCGAACCTGACGCGGCTCGCCCGCAACACAGGCGGTGCCGGCGGGTTCGCCGTGGGCATCGAGCGTGCCCTGCATGCGCACGAGGCCGACCTTGTGTGGCTCATGGACGACGACACGGTCCCGGATCCAGGCGCTCTGGCCGCTCTGCTGCGCGCGCGAGCCCAGGCGCCCGCGCGAACGGTCGTCCTCGCGTCGGCGGTCCGTTGGGTCGACGGACGTCCCCATCCCATGAACACGCCGCGGACCCGACCCTCGGCGGGCCGCCGCGAGCGCGAGCGCGCCGCCGCCCACGGGTGCGTCCCGGTGCGCTCGGCGTCGTTCGTCTCGTTCATGGTCGAGGCCGACGCGGTCCGCAGGCACGGCCTCCCCGTCGCCGACTACTTCCTGTGGAACGACGACTTCGAGTACAGCACCCGCCTGCTCCGTCGCGGACGAGGGCACCTCGTCGTCGACAGCACGGTGGAGCACCGCACGCGCACGTTCGGTTCGACGGACGTGGATCCGGGCGCGCGCTTCTACTTCGAGGTCCGCAACAAGGTGTGGCTGCTGACGCGCAGTCGCGCGCTCTCTCCCGTGGAGCGGGTCCTGTATGCCGGCGCCGCGACGCGGTCGTGGGCGCGCACCTTCCTCCGCTCATCCGACCGGGCGGTGCTCGCCGACGGGCTGCGGCGGGGCCTCCGGGACGGCTTCGCCTCGGGGCCGCGGGAGTCGGCGGCAGTGCTGGCGGACCTCGGCGGGATCACCGAAGGCGTCGCGCGCCTGGAGCGGGGTGCGGGCCGGGCCTGACGGCGCCGGGCCGCGTCCCGACCTGCTGTCGCCCGACGGGGATCACACCTCCGGGCGGAGCGGATCGACGGCGACCGTCTTCTGGATCGGCCGGGCGCCGTGGTGCGTGTCGATCAGGTACAGCGGCCGGTTCTGCACTTCGTCGTAGACCCGCCCCAGATAGCTGCCGAGCACGCTCAGCATGATGATCTGCACGCCGCCCACGAACAGGATGGCGATGACCGTGAACGTCCAGCCCGGCACCGTGTTCTCGGGCGCCACGAGCCGGCTGATCAGCACGTAGACGACCAGGAGCGCGCTGATGGCCGAGACGATCCACCCCACGAGCTGGATGAGCTTGAGCGGGAAGGTCGAGAACCCGAGGATGCCGTCGGCGGCGAACTTGAGCATCTTCCGGAGCGGATACCCGGTCTCGCCGGAATGGCGCTCGTCGCGGTCGAACTGGACGCTCGTCTGCCGGAACCCCACGTAGGAGACCATGCCGCGCAGGAAGCGGTTGCGCTCGGGGAAGCGGCGGATCGCGTCGATCACCTTGCGGTCGATGAGGCGGAAGTCGCCCGTGTTGCGGGGGATCTCGATCTCGGCGACGAGCTGCAGCACCCGGTAGAACGCGTCCGCCGTCACCTTCTTGAAGAACGTGTCCTTGCGGGTCCGCCTCTGCGCGTAGACCACGTTGTAGCCCTCCCGCCACGTGCGGATGAGCTCGACGGCGACGCGGGGAGGGTCCTGCAGGTCCGTGTCCATGATGATCGCTGCGTCACCACGGGCGTGGTCCAGTCCAGCCGTCACGGCGATCTGGTGGCCGAAGTTGCGGGAGAAGTCGATGACCTGCACCCGGTCGTCCGTCGCGGCGATGGCGAGGAGCTTCTGGAGCGTGTCGTCGCGGGAGCCGTCGTTGACGTAGATCAGCTCCATGTCGAGGTCCAGGTCGGCGCCCTCGATCGTCTCGACGAGCGTCCGATAGAAGACGTCGACGCTACCCGCCTCGTTGTAGGACGGGAGGATGAAGCTGACGAGCGGTCGGACGGGGGTGGCATTCACAGGCTGTTCAATCCTCGGATCTCGGTCTCGGGGTCGTGCTCTCGCGGGCGAGCGGGAGGAGCGTGGACGAGCTTATCCACCGGCCCGGGCATCAGCCGCCGATGCGGTACAGCACCGCGCGTGCGCCCGTCACGTCGTCGTAGACGGCGGCGGCGACCTCGGTGAGCCCGGGGTCGGAGGCGGGCGAGGGGCCGGTCGTGCAGGAGGAGTCCGCCACCAGCCAGGCGACGCCGGCGACGCGGGCTGCGTCGACGTCGACCTGGCCGTCCGCGGCGGAGGTCCGCACCGCGTCGACGGCGTCGCGGTCGGCAGGCCACGCCATGCCCAGGTTGTAGTGGGCGACGGAGCGTCCCGAGTCGACCTTCACGATCTGCGGATCGAGGCACGGCCCGGCGACGATCGAGCCGTCCGTCGCGCCCGCGGTGACCTCGGCGATCGCGCGGTCCAGCGGCTCGGCGAAGGTGATCTGCCGGAGCTCGCGTCCGGCGGAGAAGAACCGCCCCCAGTCGAGCGCGCTCGTGGCGCCGACGGCGACGACGAGCGCGGCGCAGGACGCGACCAGCACGCGGGTCCGCCGAGGCGCGCGCGCGGGGCCGGTCGACTCCCCGTGCGCCGCCTCGGCGTCCGTGGTCCCAGCCCGGAGGGTCCGTACGGCCACGTCGAGGAGGACCGGCACGATCGTCACCGCGATGAGCAGGAACGAGTCGATCCACAGCCGGTAGGGCTCCTGGTTCGCGCGCCACAGGTCGTTGGTCGACGTGATCGCCCAGGCGAGCATCGCGCCGCCCGCGTACGCGGTCCACACCGTGCGCCGTGCGCGGATCCCCGCCACGAGGATCACGACGAGCGGGACGATGAGGGCGGCCCCGGCGATCGGCCCGAGCGGGAGGTCGACGCCGAGGTCCTTGCTCGACGCGACGCGGTACGAGAGGAACGGATCGCCCGCCGCCGAGGCCAGGACGGTCGTGACGATCTGCGGGAGCGTCGCGGCGAGCGCGGCGCCCATCGGGATCAGGGCGAGGCCGCGGGTGCGGCCGATGGTGGCGAGGAGTCCCGGCACCGTCGGCAGGAGGCCGACCACGAACGCCGGGAGCGGTCCGACCGCTCCGGCGACCACGACGGCCAGCCCGAGCGACACGGGGACCAGGGCCGCCGAGAGGGCGAGGAGCCGACGACGCGGGCGCTCGAGCACGGCGTAGGCCGCGACCACGTAGAAGGAGAGGAACACGGTGGCGAGGAACGAGTAGACGTGCACGTTGAGCAGGCCGCCGACGACGACCGCGACGACGGTCATCGCGACGAGGCGCGCGCGACGCGACGAGCCGCGGAGGAAGGGCACGAGCCCCCCGAGGAACGCGATGCCCGCGACGGAGAGCGCCGCGGCCTCGCCGTTGAGGGTGAACAGCACCCCGAACGGGCCCCACAGGACCGCGTGCGAGCTCATCTGCCAGAACCACTGACCGGGGCCCTGCGTCCACGCGAACGTCCCGAGCAGCAGCGGCACGAAGCCGAGCGCGCCGGTCCACGCGCGGCCGGTGACGCGGATGCACGCGATGGCGATGGCCGCGACGAGCCCGGCCTGCAGGATGGTCCCGACGACGTTCCAGGCCTCGACGGGTCCGAGGCCCGTGAGGTGGGCGGATGCGCCCAGGACGAGGTAGTAGAGGTGCGGGTACGTGTTCCTGCCGGTCTCGGTGAACGGCTCGACGGACGCGAAGTCGCCGCGGGCGAAGTTCACCACCATGGAGAGGTACGACAGCTGGTCGTAGACGAAGTAGTCGCGGAACGAGGCCACGACGCTGCCCGTGCGGTGCACGAGCATGCCCACCTGCGTCACGAGGAAGAGGAGCACGGCGAGCGCGATGGCGATGGCCGACGTCAGTGGTCCTGCCGGCTTCCTCCGGTCGATCCGGGCGGGGGGCGTCGGGGGAGGGCACGGGCGCCGATGCTATCAGCCGGGTCCTCCGGGACGCCTGGCCCGGCCGGTCCGCCCCGAGGGTCCCGGTGCTCCACCCCGCCCCCGGCTACACTTGGCGGCTCGACCCCCGTCGCCCTGACGGCAGGGTCCGCCCATCCACCGGACGTGACGCTGCCGCGGCAGCAGAGGGGACGCGCATGCCCACCGAGGCCTTCTCGCTCCTCCTCCCCGTGTACCGGGGCGATCGTCCCGAGTTCCTCCGGAGGGCGTTCCGCAGCAGCGTCGACGACCAGACCCTGCGGCCCGACGAGGTCGTCGTCGTCCGCGACGGCCCGGTGTCCGCGGAGCTCGCGCGCACCATGGCGGAGCTCGCGGAGGCGTCGCCCGTCCCCGTCGTCACGGTCGAGCTCGCCCGCAACATGGGACTCGCCTACGCGCTCGAGCGCGGGCTCGAGGCCTGCGCGCACGACGTCGTCGCCCGCATGGACGCCGACGACATCAGCCTCCCCGAGCGGTTCGCGCGCCAGCTGGAGCTCATCTCGAGCGGCCTCGACCTCGTCGGCACCGGCATGTACGAGTTCGCGGACGAGGTCGGCACCATCGCCGGGCGCCGCACCCCGCCGGTCGGCGCCGACGCCATCTCCCGCTACGCGCGCTTCCACGACCCGTTCAACCACCCCACTGTCGTGTACCGGCGCCAGGCGGTGAAGCGCGCGGGCGGGTACCTCCCGCTGGGGCTGATGGAGGACTACTACCTCTTCGCCCGCATGATCCAGTCGGGCGCGCGCGTGGAGAACCTCGCGGATCCGCTCGTCATGTACCGCGTGAGCGCCGGCGCCTACGCCCGCCGCGGCGGCGTGGCCCAGCTGCGCGCCGAGCTCCGCCTCCAGCGGGAGTTCCGCCGTCGCCGGTTCACGTCGCTCGCGCAGGCCCTGCGCAACGTGCTGGTCCGCGGCAGCTACCGCCTCATCCCCGAGGCCGTGCGCCGCGGGCTGTACCGTCGCCTGATCACGCGCGACCGGACGGCCCCGCGGGCCCGCGCCTGATCCCCCGTTACCCTTGACCCGTCCCGTCGAGCGCCCGTCGGGCGCCACCCCAGCAAAGGAATGTGCCATGAGCCCTGATCTCGTAGTGGTCGGGTCCGGTTTCTTCGGACTCACGATCGCGGAGCGCGTCGCCGAGGAGCTGGGCCTCAAGGTCCTCGTCATCGACCGCCGCGACCACATCGGCGGCAACGCGTACAGCGAGAAGGACCCGGAGACCGGCATCGAGGTGCACCGCTACGGCGCGCACCTGTTCCACACGTCGAACGAGACGGTGTGGGAGTACGTCAACCGCTTCACGGACTTCACGCCCTACGTGCACCGCGTCTACACGGAGCACGAGGGGGAGGTCTTCCCGCTGCCGATCAACCTCGGCACCATCAACCAGTTCTTCCGCTCCGCGCACGGCCCCCAGGCAGCCCGCGAGCTCATCGCCGAGCAGGCGTCCGAGCTCGACGCCGGCGAGGCGCGGAACCTCGAGGGGAAGGGCATCTCCCTCATCGGGCGCCCGCTCTACGAGGCGTTCATCCGCGACTACACGGCGAAGCAGTGGCAGACGGATCCCACGGACCTGCCGGCCGAGGTCATCAGCCGCCTCCCCGTGCGCTACACGTACGACAACCGCTACTTCAACGACACGCATGAGGGCCTCCCCGTCGAGGGGTACACCGCGTGGCTCGAGCGCATGGCCGACCACCCGAACATCGAGGTCCGCCTCGAGACCGACTTCTTCGACGAGACCCAGGAGGTCAACCGGGCCTCCGTCGTGGGAAAGGTGCCCGTCGTCTACACGGGCGCCATCGACCGCTACTTCGACTACTCGGAGGGCGCGCTGTCGTGGCGCACGCTCGACTTCGAGCGCGAGGTGCTCCCGGTCGGCGACTTCCAGGGCACGCCCGTGATGAACTACGCGGATGCCGACGTGCCGTTCACGCGCATCCACGAGTTCCGGCACTTCCACCCGGAGCGCGACGCCCCAGCGGACAAGACGGTCATCATGCGCGAGTACTCGCGCTTCGCCGAGGGCGAGGACGAGCCGTACTACCCGGTCAACACGGCCGCCGACCGCGAGGGCCTGCTCAAGTACCGCGAGCTCGCCAAGCAGGAGGAGGGCGTCTTCTTCGGCGGCCGCCTCGGCACGTACCAGTACCTCGACATGCACATGGCGATCGGGGCGGCGCTCTCGATGTACGAGAACAAGCTCAAGCCCGTGCTCGCGAAGGACGCCTCCTGATGGCCGCCGACCTCGCGGGCGCACCCGCCGAGCTCGACCTCATCCAGCGCGTCATCCTGCCGTCCGAGCACGACCCGGACATCGTCCCGCTGTACGTCGACGCGGACTACTGGACGAGCATCCCCGTCGCGCCCGAGAAGCGCCGGCGCTCGCCGCTGCGCGTGGTCGACGCCGACACGCACAACGCCGTCGTCCGCCTCAGCGACATGGGCATCATCAGCGCGATCCGCGGCGACCGCGGCTTCCAGGTGCCCCACCGACGCAAGGTGTCGTTCGGCACGTACTTCAACGCGTTCCCCGCCTCCTACTGGCGCGCGAGCACCACGCTCGACGGCGTCGTGCTCGAGGTCGAGACCCAAGGCGAGGGCCAGGTCATCGTCTACCGCTCGAACGCGCGCGGCGTGATCCAGAAGGTCGACGGCGCGTCCGTTACCGGGTCCACCACCTCCCGCTTCGAGCTCCCGTTCACGTTCTTCGCGGATGGCGGCTGGTACTGGTTCGACCTGATGGGCGAGGAGGCCGACTTCGCGCTCGTCGAGGCCGGCTGGTACGCCCCCGCCGGCACCGCGCCCACGGTGGGCGCCGCGGGCTCCGTCAGCATCGCCATCACGACGCTCAACCGTGCCGAGTACTGCGTGAAGCTCCTCACCGACATCGGCGAGAAGCCGGACGTGGCGGCGCTCCTCGATCACGTGTACGTCACCGACCAGGGCACCCAGAAGGTCGCCGACCAGCCCGCCTTCCCGCGGGCGCAGGAGCTGCTCGGCGCGAAGCTCCGCGTCATCGACCAGGCCAACCTCGGCGGATCCGGAGGCTTCTCCCGTGGCATGTACGAGACGCTCAAGGAGGGCGCGAGCGACTACGTCCTCGTCATGGACGACGACATCACGCTCGAGCCGGAGAGCATCCGCCGTGCCGTGAAGTTCGCGGACTACGCGCGGACGCCCACCATCGTCGGCGGCCACATGTTCGACATGTACGACAAGAGCAAGCTCCACGCGTACGCCGAGGGCTTCGACATGTGGAACTTCATGTGGGGTCCCGTCACGCCCACGCGCCACGACTTCAGCGCGTCGAACCTCCGCCAGACCCGGTGGATGCACCGCCGCGTCGACGCCGAGTACAACGGCTGGTGGATGTGCCTCATCCCCGTCTCGACGATCAAGCAGGTCGGCCTGTCGCTGCCCGTCTTCATCAAGTGGGACGACGCCGAGTACGCGCTGCGGGCGAAGGAGGTCGGCGTGCCGACCGTCACGCTCCCGGGAGCCGCCGTCTGGCACGTGTCCTGGGTCGACAAGGACGACTCGCAGGACTGGCAGGCGTTCTTCCACGCGCGCAACCGCCTCATCGCGGCGCTGCTGCACTCGCCCTACGAGCGCGGGGGCCGGTTCCTCACGGCCAACCTCGCCACGGACGTCCGGCACCTGGTCTCGATGCAGTACTTCGCGCTCGCCGCACGCCATGAGGCGTACCGCAACATCCTCCGCGGGCCGCGCGGCCTGCACCAGGACATGGTGACGCGCCTGGCCCGCACCCGGGAGCTGGCGAAGGGCTTCACGGACGGCGTCCCCATCAAGGACCGCGCCGCCCTGCCCGAGATCGTCGCGCCGGACAAGCCGCAGCGTCGGCGCGGGGGAGGCGCCCCCTCGGGCATCGCCCGCATCGTGTGGCTCGCCCGCACGGTGGCGCGCCACGCGTTCGCCCCGCTCAGCCCGGCCGCGACGCGCGGCCCAGAGGCGCACCTCGCGTTCGAGGACGCCCGCTGGTGGGTCGTCCCCTCGTTCGACAGCGTGCTCGTCTCCAACGCGGAAGGGTCGGCGGCGCTCCTGCACCGTCGCGACCCGGTGCTGTTCCGCCGCATGCTCTGGACGAGCATCGTCCTCCGCTGGCGGATCCTCGCCCGGTGGCCGCAGCTCAAGGCTGCGTACCGCGCGGCCTTGCCGACGGTCACGAGCCCCGAGTCCTGGGCCCGGACCTTCGGCGTCGACCAGCCGACGACCTCGCGCCGCAAGGGGTAGGCATCTTCCGACCCGGCATCCGGTGAACGTCGAGGGGCGTCCGATCCGCACCACGGTGCGGCGGATGCCTCCTCGTGTGTGAGAATCGCATCTCATGGCACGGGGACGCAGGGGGATCTTTTGTTGGACAACGGGGTGGACCACGTCCGGCGTGCTCGCCGACGATCGCGGCTGATCGCCTGCCTGGCCGTCTGGGCCGTCGCGCTCGGCGTCGGTCTCGTCGGCACGGGCACGATCGGCGGCCCCGCCGAGCCCGCGCAGGCGGCGTCGGGTGCCGACTTCGACCCCGGCATGATCATCAGCGACGCCAAGTTCTACGACGGCGACGCGATGTCGCAGGGCGACATCCAGTCCTTCCTGCGGGCGCGCGTCCCGAGCTGCGCCTCCGGCTACGTGTGCCTCAAGGACTACGTGGAGAACACGCCCGCGCGCTCCGCGGACAGCCGCTGCTCGAGCCTCCAGGCGTCGCGCCTCAGCGGAGCAGACATCGTCTACTGGGTCGGCCGCGCGTGCGGGGTCAGCCAGGCCGCGCTCCTGGTGCTCCTCGAGAAGGAGCAGGGCCTCGTCACCGACAGCACGCCCACCGACCGCCAGTTCCGCAGCGCCACGGGCTACGGCTGCCCGGACACGGCCGCGTGCGACTCCCTCTACTACGGCTTCTTCAACCAGGTCTACAACGCGGCGCACCAGTTCAAGGTGTACCAGTCCACGCCGACCCGCTGGAACTACCAGGCCGGGCGCAGCAACCGCATCCTCTGGCACCCGAACGCGGACTGCGGATCCTCGCAGGTCACCATCCGCAACCAGGCCACAGCCGGCCTCTACATCTACACGCCCTACCAGCCCAACGCGGCGGCGCTGCGGAATCTCTACGGCACCGGCGACTCCTGTTCCTCGTACGGCAACCGCAACTTCTGGCGCCTCTACACCAACTGGTTCGGCAGCACGAGCGACGGACCCGCGTCCTCCTTCGTGAAGACGGCGACGGACGACACCGTCTACCTCGTGAGCGGCGGACAGAAGCACCAGGTCCCCGACTTCGGGGTCTACCAGTCCCTCGACGCCCTCGGCGGGATCAGCACGGTCCCGCGCTCCTACCTCGACGCGCTCGGCACCGGAATCGCCGCGTCCGAGCTGGTGCGCGACCCCTCGTCGGGCGCCGTCGCCCTCGTGCAGGCCGACCGTCGGCACCGCTTCGCCTCGTGCGACCTCGTCGCCTCCTACGGGTACGGATGCGGGGACGCCGTCAACCTCGACCCCGGCCAGCTGCAGGCGCTGCCGGACGCGGGCGAGATGAGCGCCTTCTTCGTCCTCCCGGGCAGCCCCGTCACCTACCTGCTCAGCGGAGGGGTCAAGTACCCGGTCTCCACGTGGGCCGCCGTGCTCGGCCTCAACGGGGGACGCTCGCCCTTCGTCGCCACCATGCGGGCGCCGGTGGGAGCCAGGTACACCACGGGTCACGCGGCGCTGCAGCCGGGCACCCTGGCGAAGGCCTCCAACAGCGCGGACGTCTTCCTGGTGGACGGGCTGGACCGCAAGATCCGCGTACCCGACTTCGCCGTCACCGCCGAGCTCGGCCTCGGGCGGTCCTTCGCGACCGTCGCTCCCGCCACGATGGACGGGTATCCGCGTGCGGCCGCCGACCTGTCGCTGCTCGTCCGCTGCGCCGGCGTCACCTCGCTCGCCACGCAGGGGAACGTCGTCGCGCTGTCGTCGCCGGGGTCGACCGGCCTCGCCGTCACCGACCTCGCGTCCACCACGTGCGCCGCGCTCGACCCCACGGGCCGGGCGGTGAGCGGGCCCGTATTCGTCAAGAGCAGCACGTCGGACACGGTGTCGCTCCTCCAGGGCGGGCAGGCACGGCCGGTCGCCACCTGGGACAGGCTCGTCGCCATCGCGGGCACCTCGACGCCCCCCATCACGGTCCTGGGGCCGCCGGCACTCGCGCGCATCCCCGTCGGCGCCGCAGCGTGACGCGCGTCGGCTGACACCGCGGGTCCGGCTGCCCGACCGGGCGGCCAGGCTCCACCGGATACAGTGGGGCCGCACCGGACGACCACGGCGCGGCCCACCGGCCGGCCCCTCGAGCGCCCGGCGCGGCGAGGAGACACATGGACCAGCACGCGCACGACGTCGAGGCCCCCCGCGAGCAGACTGCCCCTCCGGGCGTCCTGCTCCGGCTGATCAAGGACGAGCGCATCGCGTTCCTGCTGGTCGGCGGCTTCAACACCGTGCTCGGGACGGCCTGGTTCGCGCTCTTCTACCTGCTGTGGGGCCACCTGATCCCGTACCCCGTCGTCCTGATCATCGCGTGGGCGGTGCAGCTGCCGGTCTCGTTCACCCTGCACCGCAAGCTCGTCTTCAAGGTGAGCGGCAACCTGCTGCCGGACTTCTCCCGCTACACGCTGGTGAACCTCGTGCCGCTGTTCGCCAACATGCTGCTGCTGCCGCTGGTGGTGGAGACGACGCCGCTCGAGCCCATCGTCGCGCAGATCCTCGTCACCATCGTGATCACCGTGGCCACCTACACGGGCCACAAGTTCTTCTCGTTCCGCCGACCGCGCGACGAGGCGGTCCGCTGATCCCGCGGCCGCCGACGCGCGGCCGCGCTCGGGGCGTCACCCGGGACGGTGCTGCTCCGGCAGCCCGTGCCGCCAGCTGCGGCCCTGCGCGGCCTTGACGGCGCAGATCACGAGCAGCACCCAGCCCCACTCCACGATCGTGACGCTCTCGGCGAGCGACGCGACCACGAGGACCACGAGCACCAGCGGGGTCCAGACGTAGCCGACGCCGCGCTTCGTCGTGGTCAGCACCCAGGACCGCCCGAGCGCGAGGGCGCAGAAGGCGGCGAACAGCGCCAGCCCGACGAGACCCGCCTGCAGGTAGAGGTCGAGGTAGGCGTTGCGGCCCGTCTCCTGCGCACCACGGCTCACGAGGTCGAGGGCCGTGTACGGGTACGCGTCGCGACGCCAGAAGCCGACGAAGCCCCAGCCCTCGATGGTGTTGAGGTCGATGAGGCGCAGCATCTCCCGCCAGAGCGCCACGCGCTGGAGGTAGTCGGGCCGTGCCTGCAGCACCTGCAGCACGGGGGAGCGGAACGCCACGACCAGCACCGCGACGACCGCCGCGAGCACGAGGACCGCGCTGTTCGCCAGGGGCCGCGCCTGCCGCGCGAGGTGCCGGAGGCCGAGCATCGCGAGCGCGGCGACGGCGAGCACGAGGAACGTGCCGAGGACCACCGACGACCGCGTGAGCGACGCCACGAGGAGCGCGACGACCAGGGAGAAGACGCCGCGGCCGCGGGAGACGGATCGGGTCGAGAGCTCCACGGCGAAGGTCACGGCGGCGACCAGGGCCACGATCCCCAGGGCGTTGCGCTCGCCCAGCAGCCCCTGGATCGGGCCGAGGCGCTCGAGCGCGCCGCGGATCCCGAGGAACGGGATGGGGCCGTCGATGAGCAGCCCGGCGAGCACCTCCAGCGCGAGGGACGACACCAGCACCAGCCGCAGCACGTCCCCGGCCGCGCGCACGATCTGGATGAGGTCGCGGACGACGCCCACGTAGACCGCGAGGAACGCGGACGCCGCCAGGTGGAGCACGCCGCCGACGGCGTCCGGCTGGTACGCCGTCCAGAGGAGCGTCGCGGCGCACCATCCCACCAGGATGAGCAGGGAGATGGGGAGGAGGCCCCGCCACTCCCAGTCGCCGCGCTTGGCCGCGAGGGATCCCGCGGCCATCGCCACCAGGGCGGCCACGATCGCCACGAGCCCGGCCCAGCCCACGGTGGACCGGAGCGCGTGCGACAGGACCGCCGTGCCGAGGATGCAGTGGGTGAGCGCCGCGGAGAAGCGCGCCGACCCCAGGAGGTCGGGCAGGCGCTCGGGGAGCGGCAGTCGGGCGGGGTGGGTCATGCGCCGGTGGTCACGGGCGGTCGGCGGGGCACCTGGCGGCCGCGCGGATCAGGCGACGCGCGGGTCGACGGCGGCGGGTGCCGGGGCGGACGGGACGGGCGCGGGGGCGGGCAGCGCGGCACCCGACCGGGGGGACGGCGCGCCCGGAGCAGGCGCGACGGCCTCGGACGGGACCGGGCGCCGGCGGGAGGCCGCCGGCCCCGGCACGTCCTCGCGCGCGACCATGCCGGACTTCGTGACGATCGCGATGACGACGAGCAGGAGCCAGTTGCCCTCGTACAGCAGCCGGCTCTCCGCGAGGCTCTGCACGACCAGCGCGGTCATGAGCAGCAGCGGCGCGAGCGCGAGGGTGGAGTACGGCTCGACGCGGTCGCGGCGTTGCTGCGGGCGGTCGATGGCGGCCCACCAGGAGCGCACGTAGGTGGTGACGACGAAGCACGCGAAAGCGAGGAGACCGATCGCCCCCACCTGCAGCAGGACGTCGAGGTACGCGTCGTGGGCCTGCAGGTAGGTGACCCCGCTGCGCACGGCGAGCCCCTGGAACGGGTGCACCCAGGGCGCCCAGTAGCCGATCCATCCCCAGCCGACCACGGGGTGCTGCTGCGCGAGGCCGAGCACGGACTCCCAGATCTGGAACCGGCCCGTGAGGTCGGGGGAGCGGCCGAGGAGCTCGAAGACCTCGGCCGTGCGCGTGGCGACGATTCCCGCGCCCACCACCGCCGCCACGACGACGCCGCCCGCCAGCACGAGCCGACCGCGGATGCCGACGCGACGGGCGACGAGCGCGAGCACGGCCACGATGCCCGTCATCATCAGCGCGACGAGGACCGTGGAGCTGCCGGTGAGGGTCAGGGTGAGGAGGGCGACGAGGATCCAGAGCCCCGAGTCGCGGCGGCGGACCGTGCGTGCCGCGTACTGCAGCGAGAAGACGATGAGGCCGAGCAGCGCGACCATGGCGAGCAGGTTCGCGTTGCCGACGACGCCCTGGATCCGGCCGCCGCTGAGGATCTCCCCGCGGGTCCACGCGAACGCGGCGGGCGCCCGGGGCCCGTAGTCGGTGAAGAACGGCATGACCGGCCCGCGCACCACGACGGCGACGAACAGCTCGAAGGCGAGCGACAGCCCCAGGATGATGCGGAACGCGCGGCCGAGCCCCTGCACGATCTCCGACCACGACAGCAGCACGACGAGCGTCAGCGCGGCGATGGACGTCGACATCTGGATGAGGACGCCGAGCGCCGACTCCGGCCGGTACTGCGACCACGCGATGGAGAGCACGGCGATCCCCGTGAACGCGAGCAGCGGGATCGGCAGCACGCGCACGCGCGGCAGGGGCCGGGCTCGCATCAGCAGCGTGACGCAGGTGACCAGCACGGCGAGCGCGATGGCGCCGAAGCCCCACCAGCTGAGGCTGTCGCGCCACATGTCACCGGCGAACGTGGTGACGAGGACGAAGGTCGCGAAGCTCCGGAGGGCTCGGCGGCTGGCGGTGGGCATGCCCATCAGGGTATCCCGCCGGGCCCGCGTCCCGCCGCCGGGGCGGAGCGGAGGCGGCGGCGCCGGCATCGCCCGCGCGCCGGACGCCCCCGCTGCCCATCAGACGAAGGCCGCGTGTCCCGTGATCGCGCGGCCGACGATGAGCGTGTTCATCTCGCGGGTGCCCTCGTAGGAGTAGATGGCCTCGGCGTCGGCGAAGAAGCGGGCCACGTCGTAGTCGAGCACGATGCCGTTGCCGCCGAACGCCTCGCGGCACCAGGCGACGGTCTCGCGCATCCGGCTGGTGGCGTAGGCCTTGGCCAGGGCCGAGTGCTCGTCGGACTGCGTCCCCTCGTCGACCATCTCCGACGCGCGGGTCACCAGGCCGATGGACGCGGTGATGTTGCCGAGGCTGCGGACGAGGAGGTCCTGGATGAGCTGGTGCGCGCCGAGCGGCTTGCCGAACTGCACGCGCTCGCCCGTGTAGGCGACCGCCGCCTCGTAGGCGCCGATGGAGATCCCGATGGCGGCCCACGCCACCTCGGCGCGCGTGAGGCGCAGCACCGCGGCCGTGTCGGCGAAGGACGTGCCGTTCTGCAGGCGGTTCGCGTCCGGCACGATCACGCCGTCGAGCTCGATGTCGGCGTTCTGCACGATGCGCAGGGCCTGCTTGTCCTCGATCCGCGTGGCGCGGAAGCCGGGGGAGTCGTTCGGCACGAGGAAGCCCTTGACCTGGCCGTCGTCCGCGTCCTTGGCCCAGATGACGGTGACGTCGCTCACGGTGCCGTTGCCGATCCAGCGCTTGGATCCCGTGATGCTCCACTCGTCGCCGCGACGCGTGGCGATCGTGCGGAGGCCGCGGGCGGAGTCGGATCCGGAGAGCGGCTCGGTGAGCCCGAACGACCCGAGGATCTCGCCGGACGCGAACCGGGGCAGCCACTCGGCGCGCTGCTCGGGGGATCCGGCGACCGCGACGCTGCCCATCACGAGCCCGCTCTGCATGCCGACGAGGGTCGCGATGCTCGCGTCGACGCGGCCGAGCTCGAGCGCCGCCCAGCCGCGGTACACGGCCGAGTTCTCGAACGGGCGGGTCTCGGGGAACGGCATGCCGAAGAGGCCGCGCTCCGCGAGCCCGCCGACCACGTGCCGGGGGAACTCGGCGCGGGCCCAGAGGCCGTTGACGTGCGGCTTGACCTCGGCCTCGAGGTAGGCGCGCAGGTCGGCGAGGGACTCCTTCTCGCGCTCGCCGAGCCGGGACTCGTAGCCGTAGAAGTCGCCGATGAGGGGGGTGAGGGACACGATGCTCCATTGCGGTTCGTCGGCGCCCTCGGGGACGGGCGCCTGCGGCCGAGCCTAGGTCGGCGTCCGGGCGGCGCCGCCATCGGTTGGTACTTTGGTCGCGTCCGGACAGGACGTGCGCCCTCGGGCGTTGTAGGTAGCCGCCAAGCCCGACAGGATCCCGAAGTGTTCACTTCCCTCGCCAACACGCCCCGCGACTACGCATGGGGGTCGACGACCGCCATCGCCGAGCTCCTCGGACGCGATCCGTCCGGCGGCCCGGAGGCGGAGCTCTGGCTCGGAGCGCACGACGGCTCGCCGACCCGCGTGGTCGACCCCGCGTCCGCGGGCGGCGCGACGACGCTGGTCGAGTGGATCCAGGCCGACCCCGAGACGACCCTCGGCCCGCTCGCCCACGGCCTCCGCCCGGGCGACGGCCCCGGCCTCCCCTTCCTCCTCAAGGTGCTGGCGGCGGACGGCCCGCTCTCGCTGCAGGCGCACCCGGACCTGCACCGCGCGCGCCTCGGCTTCCGCCACGAGGAGGAGCGCGGCATCCCCGTCGACGCCCCGCACCGCAACTACAAGGACCCGCTGCACAAGCCGGAGCTGATCTTCGCGCTCAGCGACGAGTTCCACGCGCTCTGCGGCTTCCGCCCGCTCGCGGAGGTGCGCGACGTGTTCACGCTGCTGCTCACGCTCGACGCGTCCGGGCCGGACTCCGACCCGGCGGTGATCCGCACGGTGCTGTCGCGCCTGACGGGCTCCGAGGCGGACGTGCTGCGCGACGTGTTCGCCTTCCTCATGGGCGGCGGATCCGAGGTGCGCCGCCTCGTCGACCGCGTCACGCTGCTCGCGAACCTCGCCTCCGACCGCCAGTGCCGCGAGTTCTCGACCGAGATGCGCACCGTGCGCGAGCTCGCCGCGGCGTACCCGGGGGATCCCGGCATCGTGACCTCCCTCCTCCTCAACCGCGTGACGCTGCGCCGCGGCGAGGCCCTCTACCTGCCGGCCGGCAACATCCACGCGTACCTGCACGGGCTCGGGATCGAGCTCATGGCGGCGTCCGACAACGTGCTGCGCGGCGGCCTCACGCCCAAGCACGTGGACGTGCCCGAGCTCCTCGACGTGCTCGAGTTCCAGGCGCTCCCGGTGCCGTACCTCGAGCCCGAGCGCACGGCGCCGGGCGTCGACCTGTACCGGCCCGACGTGCCCGACTTCCTGCTGGCGCACGTCTCCCCGGCCACGCGCGACGCGGCCGACGGCGACGGGGGCGCGAGCGTCGTCACGGTCGACGGGCCGGCGATCCTCCTGTGCACGTCGGGTGAGATGACGGTCTGCGGCGAGGTGTCGACGGTCGTCGTCCGCCGCGGCGACGCGGTGTACGTCACGCCCGACGAGGGCCGGCTCGTCGTGACGGGCGAGGGCGAGGCGTTCCTCGCGACGACCCCGGCGCCCGCCGCCGCCGCGGACGGCCGCGACGGCGACGGCGCGTGACAGGCGGCCGGATCGCCGTCGATAGGGTTGCCGCATGACATGGTTGGTTACCGGCGGCGCCGGCTACATCGGTTCGCACATCGTCTCCGCGTTCGCGCGCGCGGGCATCGACACGGTCGTCCTCGACGACCTCTCGAGCGGTCACGAGGCGTTCGTGCCCGACGGCGTGCCGTTCCACCGAGGATCCGTGCTCGACCGCGAGCTCCTCGCCCGCGTCCTCGGCTCCGGCGACATCCGCGGCGTCGTGCACGTGGCGGGCTACAAGTACCCCGGGGTCTCCGTGCGCCGCCCCCTCCACACCTACGAGCAGAACGTGACCGCCACGGCCGTCCTGCTGCAGGAGATGGAGCGAGCGGGCGTCGACAGCATCGTCTTCTCCTCCTCCGCCGCCGTGTACGGCACGCCCCACGTCGACCTGGTCGACGAGCGGACGCCCAAGGCGCCCGAGTCGCCCTACGGCGAGTCGAAGCTCATCGGCGAGTGGCTGCTGCGCGACCAGGGCGTCGCCGCGGGCCTCCGCCACGCGTCGCTGCGCTACTTCAACGTCGTCGGATCCGGCGAGGAGGGCTACTTCGACACCAGCCCGCACAACCTTTTCCCGCTCGTCTTCGACGCGCTCCTCGACGGCCGCTCGCCCCGCATCTACGGCAGCGACTACCCGACGCCCGACGGCACGTGCGTCCGCGACTACATCCACGTCGTCGACCTCGCCGCCTCGCACGTGGCGGCCGCCCGTCGCCTCGAGGCGGGGGAGCCCGTCGAGCCCGTGTACTGCCTCGGCAGCGGCGCCGGCGTGAGCGTCCGGGAGATCATGACGGCCATCGCGAGCGCCACGGGCATCGCGTTCGAGCCCGAGGTGGAGGACCGCCGACCCGGCGACCCGGCGCGCATCGTCGCCTCCGGCGAGCTCGCCGCGCGCGACATCGACTGGGCCATGCGCCACTCCCTGGACGACATGGTCACGAGCGCCTGGGACGCGCGCCAGGCCGGCACCGCGGTCTAGCTGTACTGGGTCATGACGTTGGTGACACTCGGGCCGCGGGCGTGAGCCCGTGGCTTGAGTGGATTCGTTCAGTGTTGTAGTGCTCGATGAAGGGGTCAAGCGCGTCGGCGCGGTGTTGGTTGCTGGTGAAGGGTTGCCGGTAGGCCCACTCGGTCGCGAGGGTCCGGTTGAAGCGCTCGACCTTGCCGTTCTGCCAGGGGCAGTGCGGGCGGATGAACTTCTGCCGCGCGCCCAGGTCCTGGACGGCGTTCTTGAACGCGGTCGAGTGCCGGTAGGCGAACGCGTTGTCCGTGATGACCCGCTCGATCCGGGTGATCCCGCGCCCGGCGAAGTACGCCGCTGCGCGGGTCAGGAACCCGGCCGCGGTCGCGCCTTTCTCATCGGGATGGATCTCCGCGTAGGCGAGACGGGTGTGGTCATCGACCGCGGCATGGACGTAATCGAACCCGATCCCGCGGCCGCGGACCTGCTCGCTGCGCCCGTGGACCCGCCAGCCGCCTCCGTCCGGGATCCTCCCGAGCTTCTTCACGTCCACGTGGATCAGATCACCCGGATGCTCGTGCTCATACCGGTGCGCCGTTGACCGGGATGCCCGGATCACGGCCCCGGTGACGGGGTCCAACCATGCCAACGGCGGCGCCCCGTGCCGGCGCAGGATGCGGGAGATCGTACGGGATGGAACACCTGTCACCGGCGCCAGCCGCGCAGGACCCGCCCGCAACTGGGCCCGCGCTTCCAGCACGGCCCGTTCCCGCTCCGGGCTCGTTCGCCTCGGTACTGACCGGGGCCGCGATGACCGATCCGTCAGCCCTCGCAGCCCCTCGGCACGGAACCGGTTCACCCATCGATGCGCGCACTGCCGCGACACCCCCAGCTCCCGCGCGACGTGCGCGACCGGCCGACGATCCTCCACCACCCGCCGCACGAGGAGAACCCTCCCGTGAACCGTCAGACGAGCATTACCGTGGGACATCGAGGCCTCCTGGCGATGGTTGAACTGAACAGCTCCATCAAGCCAGGAGGCCTCTTCACACGCCCCGAAGTGTCACCAACGTCATGGCCGAGTACATCTAGCGCCGGCGGCGAGCGGCGGCGCGTCGCAACCCTCGAGGAGCGGCTGAGGGTTTACCCTCCGCAGCTTGACGCGGGCGAGTTACACCGGTGTAATTATGACAATGAGCTGGGGCCGGCCGGGCGCCTCGGCCGCGTGGGGAGATCGTGACATGGCACTACCTGAGTACCACGCCGGAGTCCCCGACGACTGGTTCGTCGACCCCGTCCGACTCGGGGTCCCGGGCGTCCGCAGCGTCGACGACGGCAACCCGCTCGCGTGGCAGGCCGACTCGCTCTGCGCGCAGACCGACCCCGAGGCCTTCTTCCCCGAGAAGGGCGGCTCCACCCGCGACGCGAAGAAGATCTGCGGATCGTGCGAGGTGCGCAGCGAGTGCCTCGAGTACGCGCTCGAGAACGACGAGCGCTTCGGCATCTGGGGCGGCCTCTCCGAGCGCGAGCGCCGCAAGCTCCGCAAGCGCGCGGTCTGACCCGGCCGCCCGCGTCCCGGCGGCACCCGCCTTCCGGCGCGCCGCCCCGCTGCGGCGGATCCCCATCACGCACCACGTAGGGTCTCCCCTGTCATGCAGCCACGAGTAACCGCGATCCTCGTCGCCCACGAGGGCGCGCAGTTCCTCGACCGGACCATCCAGGGCCTCGCCGCGCAGACGCGCCGGCCCGACCGGGTGGTCGCGGTCGACTTCGGCTCCCGCGACGGATCCGCCGCCCTGCTCGCGGCGTCCGATCCCACCCGCATGGTGCAGGCCCCGGCGCGCATGACCTTGGGGCAGGCCGTCGACCAGGCCGTCCGCGTGATCCCCGCGCCCGACGGCGACCACGAGTTCCTCTGGCTGCTCTCGGCCGACAACGCGCCGGCGCCCGACGCGCTCGAGCGACTGCTCGCCGCGATCGAGGCGTCGCCCAGCGTCGCCGTCGCCGGCCCGAAGCTGATGGAGTGGGACCACCCCGGCTACATCCACGAGCTCGGCAGCACGCTGACGACCCTCGGTGCGGCCGTGCCCGTCGTCGACGTCGAGCTCGACCAGGCCCAGTACGACGACATGAGCGACGTCCTCGGCGTCGCCGCGGGCGGGATGCTCGTGCGCCACCGCCTCTGGGACGAGCTCGGCGGGTTCGACGACGCGCTTCCGGTCATCGACGACGCGCTCGACCTCTGCGTCCGCGCACGACTCGCGGGCCACCGCGTCGTGGTCGTGCCCGCCGCGCGCGTCGCCTCGGCCGGCGACGCCGCCCCCGGTACCGCCTTCCTCGGGAAGCGCACGCCGCGACGTCGTCGCCGACGCCTCCGCCGCCAGGCCCAGCTCCACCGCCGCCTCTCGTACGCGCCGCCGGCCGCCGTCCCGTTCCACTGGCTCTCGCTGGTGCCGCTCGCCATCCTGCGCGCCCTCCTGCAGCTGCTCCGCAAGCGGCCGACCGCGGCGCCCGGCGAGATCGGCGCGGCGGTCCGCGTCGCCGTCGCGCCCGGCCGGATCCGCGCCAGCCGCCGCCGGCTCGCCGCCGCGAGGACCGCTCCGTGGTCGAGCATCGCCTCCCTGCGCCAGCCGCTCGCGGTCGGCCGCCGACGGCGGTCGCTGGCGCGCGAGCAGTACCGCGTCGAGCACATGGGCGTGTCCGACGGCGTCGAGTTCCTGGCGACGGGCGGCGGGTGGACCGTGCTCGCGGCGCTCGTCCTCTCCGCCGTCATGTGGCTGCCGCGGCTGACCGGCACCGCGCTCGTCGGCGGGCAGCTCCTCCCGCTCGGCCCGAGCGCGGGCGCTCTGTGGGCGCAGGTCGGCATCGGCGTCCGCGGATCCGGCGCCGGACCCGTCGCGCCGTCCGACCCGTTCGCCTACGTCCTCGCCGTGCTCGGCAGCGTCACCGCGTGGGAGCCGTCGCTCGCGGTCCTCGGGCTGTTCGTGGCCGCGCTGCCCCTCGCCGCCCTGGCCGCCTGGCTGTGCGCGGCGCAGCTCACCCGGAACGCCTGGCTGCGCGCGCTGGCCGCCCTCGTCTGGACCCTCGCGCCCACCCTCCTCATCGCGCTCGGCGACGGCCGCCTGCCGGCCGTGCTCGCGCACCTGCTCCTCCCGTGGCTCGCGCTCGCGGTGCTGCGCGCGCCGCGCTCGTGGTCGGCGTCCGCCGTGGCCGGGATCCTGATGGCCGCGGTCGGCGCGTCGGCGCCCTCCCTGGTGCCGGCGGTCCTCGTCCTGTGGCTGGTCGCGACCGTCCGTGCCGGACGCCGCGCCGGCCGGCTCGTGACCATCCCCGTGCCGCTCCTCGCCCTCGTCGCGCCGCTCGTCGCATACCGCGTGATGCAGGGCCAGCCGCTCGCCCTCGCCGCGGACCCGGCCGTGCCCGCCAGCTTCACGCCCGCCGACGTGCCGGGCCTCGCGCTGGGCTTCCCGACCGCGGGCCTCGGCGGCTGGTCCGCGTTCGTCGACGGCCTGGGTACCGGCCTGCCCGCTGCCGTGCCGCTCATCGTTGTCGCGGTCCTGGTCGCGCCGCTCGTGCTCGGCGCCGTCGCGGCGCTCTTCCTCCGCGGATCGCACCGGGCTGCCCTCGCCCTCGGCGTGACGGTGCTCGGCTTCGCGACCGCGGTGCTCGCCGCGCGCACGGTGGTGCAGTCGGCCGGATCCGAGGTCGTCGCGGTCTGGCCGGGATCCGGCCTCAGCCTCCTCTGGCTCGGCCTCGCCGGGGCGCTCGTGCTGGGCTTCGCGACGCTCGGCCGCCGCTCCGTCGTGCCCGGGCTCGTCGCCGCGGTGACCCTCGTGGTGCTCGCGCTCCCGATCGTCTCCGCCGCGGTCGCCGGATCCACCGCGGTGCGCGCCACCACGGACACCTCGCTGCCGGGCCTCGTGGTCGCGGAGGCCGCCACAGATCCCGACGTCGGCACCCTCGTGCTCCGCGCCGCCGACGACGGCTCGCTCTCCGCCGACGTGGAGCGCGGCGCGGGTCGCACGCTCGAGCAGGTCGCCACGGTCGACTCGACCATCGGGCCGCTCTCCGACACGCAGACCCGCGTCGCCGAGCTCGCGGGCAACATCTCCTCCCGCTCCGGGCTCGACGCCACCGACGACCTCCGGGCGCTCGGGGTCAGCTACGTGCTCCTCCAGACGCCCGCGGGCGACGCGGAGGCCGCCGTGAACGACCGCGCGCGCTCGGCCCTCGACGACGATCCCGTCTTCACGGCCGTCGGGCAGACCGAGGCCGGGCTCCTCTGGCGGTTCGTGGGTAGCGACGACCTCGTCGCGCAGGTCGCGGGGCCCGGCAACCTCGACGACCCGGGGCGCGCCGCCGTGCTCGCGGCGCAGGCGCTCGTGTTCGCGCTCACCCTGCTCCTCGCGATCCCCACGGGCGGGCTCGCGGCGCGCAGCCGCCCGCTGCCGGCCTACCGCGAGCCCGTCGTCGGCTCCGACGCGCGTCCCGCGGACGCCGAGGAGCCGCGGCCCGCGCACGACGACCGCGGCACCCCCGCGTACATCGACGAGCCGACGGGGCAGGCCGTGGAGGCCGCCCCCTTCGGCGACATCCCGCAGGCGGGGGAGCGCCCCGCCGGAGACGACGGGGAGGGCGACGGGGACGGAGGCGACGTCGCGCCCGCGCCCGCCGCCGACCAGGACGACGACCGCTCGCGCGGCGCCGACGACGACCGCAGGAGGACAGATGGCCAGGCGTGACGCCGTGCGCATCGCGACGCGCGTGACCACCGGGATCGCCGGCGTCGCCGTGCTCGGCCTCGTCGTGACCGGCGCGCTCCTGCTCCCGCCCGCCCCGAGCGACGCGAGCGCCCCCTCGGTGCTCGTGACCCCCGTCGCGACCGACCAGCAGCGCGTCTGCCCCGGCGGGCTCCTCCGCCCGCCCGCGGCGGACGCCGCGTCGTCGACCACCGCGATCGCCGTGGGGAGCGCCGTCGTGACGAGCGGATCCGCGACGACCGGGACGACCGGCTCCGCCCCCGCCGTCCGCACCTCGAGCATCCAGGCCCCCGAGGTGCAGGGCGCGGCGTCGAGCGCGCCCTCCGTCCTCGCCGTCGCGGGTGCCGTCGACGACGCGCCGACCGACCTCGCGGGCGCGGCGTCCGAGGTCGCGACGGAGGCCGACCTCGCGGGGCTCGCCGCCGCGTCGTGCTCCGAGGCCACCGCCGACGCGTGGCTCGTGGGCGGTGCCACGACCACCGGCCGCACCACGTTCGTCGTGCTGGACAACCCGTCCGGCGTCTCCTCCACCGTCGACCTCGCGATCACGGGCGAGGACGGGGCCGTCAGCGCTCCCGGGGCCAGCGGGATCTCCGTCCCGGCCGGCGGCCGGCGCGTGCTCAGCCTCGCGGGCCTCGCCCCCGACCTCGCCTCCCCGGTAGTGCACGTCGAGAGCCGCGGCGGCCAGGTCGTCGCCCGGCTCGAGCAGAGCACGGTGCGCGGGCTCCTCGCGGGCGGCGTCGACTGGATCGGCCCGTCCGCGGCCCCGTCCACCGCCCTCACCATGACCGGTCTCCGCATCGACTCGCAGGCGGCGCCCGTCGCGCCCGTCGAGGGCGGGGACGCACCCCCCGCCGCCGAGGGAGGGGCCACCCCCGGAGCCGGCTCGGACGGCGGCGCCGACCCCGACCTCGTGACGGCCGTGCGCATCGCGGTCCCCGGATCCGACGACGCCGACGTCAGCGTGAGCGTCGCCCCCGAGGAGGGCACCGACGGCACGGGCACGACCTTCACCATCCAGGCCGATGCGGGCCGCACGATCGACGTGCCGGTGTCGGACCTCTCCGACGGCCGCTACTCCGTCACCGTGCAGAGCTCGGTGCCGGTGACGGCGGCCGTGCGCAGCGTGTCCGGCGCGGCGGAGGGCGGCGCGACCGACTTCGCCTGGCTGCCGTCCGCCGAGGCGCTAACGCGCGACGCGCTCGTGTCGGTGCCGGCCGGCCCGGCGCCGCTCCTGCACCTCCGGAACGCCGGGGACCAGGCGGCCGCCGTCACGGCGCGGCCGACCGACGGCTCCGCATCGGTGTCGCTCGACGTGCCCGCGGGATCCGAGGTCTCGGCCGCCGTCGAGGCCGGGCGCACCTACCTGCTCGAGGGCGCCGCCGGCCTCACCGCGACCGTGACCCTCGCCGAGCCGGGACGATCCGCGGCGCTGCCCGTCGTGCCGGTGCTGCCGGCGGCGGATCCGCTGCGCGTCCACCCCTGACGACGGGCGACCCGGGCAGCACGGGCGACGCGCCTCGCGTGCGTGCCGCGCCGCGCGTACGTGCCGCCGCGTGCGTCGCGCCGGATGCCTGACGGGTGTTCGGGATCCGGCGTCAGTGCGGGTCGTACCTGTCTGGGGCGAGGTCCCACGGGTCCTTGCCGAGCAGCTCGGCGACCGCGCGGTACACGCAGCCCTCCACGAGCGCCCGCTGGTGGTACTCGTCGTCCTCGTGCAGGTGCGCGAGGCGCTCGATGGGGAGCCGGTAGAAGATGACCCGGCGCTCGTCGGCGAGGACGCTCCAGCGGTCGATGCCGTCGCGCTCGCTGTTGTCTGCCGGCAGCGCGGCGACCTCGAACGAGACGCGCTCGAGCTCGTCGGGCCAGAGGCCGCGGAGGTACTCGGCGGCGGACGCGATGGTCTGGTCGAAGACGTCGGCGCGCGTGCGCAGCACCGGCAGCTCCGGGCCGGTGACGGGGGAGCGGAGGCCTCGGCCGTGCCGATCCCGCCAGGAGCCCCGGATGGAGACGTGGCCTCCCCGGCGGCGCGATCGTGGCATGGCCCCATCGTACGGCTCCAGGGTCGGCGGTAGTGTGGGCCCGACATGACGAACAGGCCCTGCTCCCGCGTCGGCTGCACCGGCGTCGCCACGACCACCCTCACCTACGTCTACGCGGACTCCATGGCCGTCCTCGGTCCCCTCAGCCACGACTCCGAGCCGCACAGCTACGACCTCTGCGACCGCCACGCGGCCCGCCTCTCGGCCCCGCAGGGGTGGCAGATCGTCCGGCACGGGGTGCTCGGTGAGGTAGGTTTCGGGGCATGACGACGACTGCCGCCGAGACGCTGACCGCCATAGTGAAGACCTACGACGTGCGAGGTCTCGTCGGGAGCCAGCTCACCGAGGAGCTGGTCACCGCCCTCGGCGCCGGCTTCGTCGACGAGCTCGGCGCCGCCGGGAGCGAGGTCGTCGTGGGCCACGACATGCGCGACTCCTCGCCGGCGTTCGCCCAGGCGTTCGCCCGGGGCGCCACGGCCCGCGGCGGGAACGTCCTCCTCATCGGCCTGTGCTCCACGGACGAGACCTACTTCGCGTCGGGATCCCTCGACGCCCCCGCGGTCATGTTCACCGCCAGCCACAACCCGGCCACCTACAACGGCCTCAAGTTCTCCCGCGCGGGTGCCCAGGGCATCAGCCTCGACACGGGACTCGCCGCCATCCGCGACCGCGCCATCGGCTTCCTCTCCGACGGCATCGCGCCCGTCGAGCCCGCGGGCGAGGTGCGCGAGCGCGACGTGCTCGCCGACTACGCGGGCTACCTGCGCCAGCTGGTCGACCTCTCCGGCATCCGGCCGCTGCGCGTCGTGGTCGACGCGGGCAACGGCATGGGCGGCATGACCGTCCCCGCGGTCCTCGGCACCGCGGCGGGCCTGCCCGAGCTGCCCATCGAGATCATCCCGCTGTACTTCGAGCTCGACGGCACCTTCCCGAACCACGAGGCGAACCCGCTCGAGCCGGCCAACCTGGTCGACCTGCAGAAGGCCGTCGTCGAGCACGGCGCCGACCTCGGGCTCGCGTTCGACGGCGACGCGGACCGCTGCTTCGTGGTGGACGAGAAGGGCCGGGCCGTCACGCCCAGCGCCGTCGCCGCCATCGTCGCGCTCCGCGAGATCTCGCGTGTGAAGGCGCAGTCGCCCGGCGACGACGTCACGGTGCTGCACAACCTCATCACCTCGCGCATCGTGCCCGAGACGATCGAGGCCGCGGGCGCCACGGCGGTCCGCACGCGCGTCGGCCACTCCCTCATCAAGGACCAGATGGCCGCGACCGGCGCCGTCTTCGGCGGCGAGCACTCCGCGCACTACTACTTCCGCGACTTCTGGGGCGCCGACAACGGCATGCTCGCCGCGATGCACCTGCTCGCCGAGTTCGGCCAGACCGACGGCCTCATGTCCGACCTCTCGGCGCGGTACACCCCGTACGCGCTCTCGGGCGAGATCAACAGCACGGTCGATGACGTGCCCGCCGCCTACGAGCGCATCGTCGAGGCGTTCCGAGGCCGCGGCGAGTTCGACGAGCTCGACGGCCTCACGGTCGACGGCCCGGTCGGCGACGACGGCGCGTTCTGGTGGTTCAGCGTCCGCCCCTCGAACACCGAGCCGCTGCTGCGCCTGAACGTCGAGGCGTCCACCGAGGAGAAGATGGCCGCCCTCCGCGACGAGCTCCTGGGGCTGATCCGCGGGGCCTGATCCCGTCATCCGCACCAGCCGACGCCGCGTCCCTCCCCGAGGGGCGCGGCGTCGTCGCGTGCATGGTGCGCGCGCATACCCCCAGGGGGTTCCCTTCGATACCCCTCGGGGGTACCATGGACGGGAACAGGAGGTGGCCGCGATGGTCGGGTACAGCGAGGGCAAGGACGACATCCTCAAGCGGCTGCGGCGCGCGGAGGGGCAGGTGCGCGGGATCGAGCGCATGGTCGAGTCCGACACGTACTGCATCGACGTGCTCACGCAGGTCTCGGCCGTCACGCGCGCCATGGAGACCGTCGCCCTGAAGCTGCTCGACGACCACCTCGCCCACTGCCTCGCGGAGGCGGCCCGCGAGGGCGGCCAGGTCGCGGACGACAAGGTGCGCGAGGCCTCCGCGGCCATCGCGCGGCTCGTCCGGTCCTGATCCGCCGGCGCCCCATCGACATCGCGCGACCCGAAGGAGACCCCATGACCACCACGACCTTCCCCGTCACCGGGATGACCTGCGCCCACTGCGTCGCGAGCGTCACCGAGGAGGTCGGCGAGCTGCCGGGCGTCGCGTCCGTGGCCGTCGACCTCGTCGTCGGCGGCGCGTCCACCGTCACCGTCGAGAGCGACGCGCCCCTCGACCCCGCCGCCCTGCGCGCCGCGGTCGACGAGGCCGGGTACGTCGCGGGGCTCTGACATGGCCGACCCCGCATCCGGATCCGCGGCCGAGGAGGGCGCCTCTGGCGCCGACGGCGCCCCGGCCGAGGAGGGCGCCGTGCTCACGCGCGTCGACCTCGACGTGCAGGGCATGACGTGCGCGTCGTGCGCGATGCGCATCGAGCGGAAGCTCGGCCGGATGCCCGGGGTCGAGGCCGCGGTCAACTACGCCACGCACCGCGCGCGCGTGCAGCTGCCCGCGGGCACGAGCGTCGCGGACGCGATCCGCACCATCGAGCGGACGGGGTACCGCGCCTCCGAGCGCGCCGGGTGGGGGAGCGGGGCGGCGGACGGCATGCCCGGATCCGCTGCGGTCCCATCCGCACCGGCATCCGCACCCGCATCCGACGAGCGCGCTCCCGTCGCGGTCGCGGCGCCCCGCGTCCGTCCGGACGCACCCGACGCCGCCGCATCGGATCCCGCTCCCCCGCCCGCGCCGACGGATGCGCCCACCCGCGACGCCGTCGCCGCCCGCCGCCCCGACGCCGACGAGCTCGCGCTGCGGCAGCGGCTCGTCGTGTCCGCGGCGCTCACCGTCCCCGTGTTCCTGATGGCGATGATCCCCGCGCTCCAGTTCGACGACTGGCAGTGGCTGTCGCTGACCCTCGCCGCGCCCGTCGCGGTGTGGGGCGCGTGGCCGTTCCACCGGTCCGCGGCGGTCAGCGCGCGGCACGGCGGCGTCGGCATGGACACGCTCGTGAGCATCGGCGTCGCGGCCGCGTTCCTCTGGTCGCTGTACGCGCTCTTCCTCGGCGACGCGGGCGAGCCCGGCATGCGCATGACCATGAGCCTCGTCTCCGAGCCCGGCGGCGGATCCGGCGACGTCTACCTCGAGGTCGCCGCGGCCGTCACCGTGTTCCTCCTCGGCGGACGCTACCTGGAGGCGCGGGCCGCCCGCGCGTCCGGGGCAGCCCTCGCCGCGCTCCTCGACCTCGCCGCCAAGGACGTGGCCGTCGTGCGCGACGGCGTCGAGACGCGGATCCCCATCCGCGAGCTCCGCGTCGGCGCGGAGTTCGTCGTGCGGCCGGGCGAGCGCATCGCGACCGACGGCGTGGTCGTCGACGGATCCAGCGCGGTCGACCGCTCGCTCCTCACCGGCGAGTCCCTGCCGGTGGAGGTCGGACCCGGCGACGACGTCACGGGCGCGACCCTCAACGCCGGCGGCCGCCTCCTCGTGCGTGCCACGCGCGTGGGGGAGGAGACCCGGCTCGCCCGCATGGCCGCCCTCGTGGAGGAGGCGCAGACCGGCAAGGCCCGGATCCAGCGCCTCGCCGACCGCGTCTCGGCTGTATTCGTACCCGTCGTGCTGGTGCTCGCGGCCGGCACGCTCGTCGGCTGGCTGCTGCTCGGGTTCCCGCCCGAGGCCGCGTTCACCGCGGCTGTCGCGACGCTGATCATCGCGTGCCCGTGCGCCCTCGGGCTCGCGACGCCGACCGCGCTCCTCGTGGGCACGGGACGAGGCGCGCAGCTCGGCATCCTCATCACCGGCCCCGAGGTGCTCGAGTCGACGCGGCGCATCGACACCGTGCTGCTCGACAAGACGGGCACCGTCACCACCGGTGTCATGTCGCTGGTCCGCGCCGTGCCCGCGGCGGGCGTCGACGCCGACGAGCTGGTGCGCCTCGCGGCAGCCCTGGAGCAGCGCTCGGAGCACCCGGTCGCGCGGGCCGTCGTCGAGACGGCGGGCACGGGATCCGTCCCCGCCGTCGAGGGCTTCGTCGCCACCCCGGGCCTCGGCGTGCACGGCGTGGTCGACGGCCGCGCGGTCGCCGTCGGCCGGCCCTCGTGGCTGGCCGAGCAGTGGGCGGCGCGGCCCGGAGCGCCGCTCGCCGAGGCGCTGGACGAGGCCGAGGCGGAAGGATCCACCGTCGTCGCGGTCGCGTGGGACGGCGCCGTCCGCGGGATCCTCGCCGTCGCCGACACCCTCAAGCCCACGAGCGCCGAGGCCGTCCGCCGCCTCCGCGCGCTGGACTTGCGTCCCGTGCTCCTCACGGGCGACACCGCCGGCGCCGCGCACCGCGTCGCCGCCGAGGCCGGCATCGACGAGGTCATCGCGGGCGTCCTCCCCGAGGGCAAGCTCGAGGCCGTCCGCCGCCTGCAGGCCGAGGGCCGCGTGGTCGCGATGGTCGGCGACGGCGTGAACGACGCCGCCGCGCTCGCGCAGGCCGACCTCGGGATCGCGATGGGCACCGGCACCGACGCGGCCATCGAAGCGGGGGACATCACGATCGTCCGCGGCGACCTCGTCCTCGTGGCCGATGCGGTCCGCCTCGCGCGGCGCACCCTCGGGACGATCCGCGGCAACCTGTTCTGGGCCTTCGCCTACAACGCCGCCGCGATCCCGGTCGCCATGCTGGGGCTGCTCAACCCGCTCGTGGCGGGGCTCGCCATGGCGCTCTCGTCGGTCTTCGTCGTCACGAACAGCCTGCGCCTGCGGTCCTTCCGCTAGCAGGCGGGCGCCCGGCCGTCATCCACGGCCGGGCGTCACGCCTCGGATGCGAGACTGGACGCATGACCCTGCTCCCGGAAGCCACCTCCACCGCTCTGCCCTTCCGCGTCGCCGACCTCTCGCTCGCCGAGTCCGGACGCCACCAGATCCGCCTCGCCGAGAACGAGATGCCCGGCCTCATGGCCCTCCGCGAGGAGTTCGGCGCGTCGCAGCCGCTCGCGGGCGCGCGCATCGCCGGATCCATCCACATGACCGTGCAGACGGCCGTGCTCATCGAGACCCTCACCGCCCTCGGCGCGCAGGTGCGCTGGGCGAGCTGCAACATCTTCTCCACGCAGGACGAGGCCGCGGCCGCCGTCGCGGTCGGGGCGGGGACCCCGGAGGCGCCCGCGGGCGTGCCCGTCTTCGCCTGGAAGGGCGAGACGCTCGAGGAGTACTGGTGGTGCACCGAGCAGATTTTCGACTGGTCGGGTGAGGCGCAGGCCGCCGACGCCGACTGGACGGGCCCGAACATGATCCTCGACGACGGCGGCGACGCCTCGCTCCTGGTGCACAAGGGCCGCGAGTACGAGCTCGCCGGCGCCGTGCCCGAGACGCCGGAGGACGCGAGCCACGAGTACCGCGTGATCCTCGACACGCTCCGCCGCAGCCTCGCCGCCTCCTCCGACCGCTGGACGCGTCGCGCCGCCGACATCCAGGGCGTCACCGAGGAGACCACCACGGGCGTCCACCGCCTGTACGAGCTGGCGCGCGACGGCGAGCTGCTGTTCCCGGCGATCAACGTCAACGACTCGGTCACCAAGAGCAAGTTCGACAACAAGTACGGCATCCGCCACTCGCTGCCCGACGGCCTCAACCGCGCCACCGACACGCTCATCGGCGGCAAGGTCGCGTTCGTCGTCGGCTACGGCGACGTGGGCAAGGGCGCGGCCGAGGCGCTCCGCGGCCAGGGCGCGCGCGTCATCGTCTCCGAGGTCGACCCGATCTGCGCGCTCCAGGCGGCGATGGACGGCTACCAGGTCGCGAAGCTCTCGTCGGTCATCGAGACCGTCGACATCCTCGTCACCGGGACCGGCAACGTCGACGTCGTGCGCGTGGACGACATCGAGCGCATGAAGCACCAGGCCATCATCGCCAACGTCGGCCACTTCGACAACGAGATCGACATGGCCGGACTCGAGCGCCTCCCCGGCGTCGAGAAGGTCGAGATCAAGCCGCAGGTGCACGAGTGGCGCCTGCCGTCCGGCCGCAGCGTGCTCGTGCTCTCCGAGGGCCGCCTGATGAACCTCGGCAACGCCACCGGGCACCCGTCGTTCGTGATGAGCAACTCGTTCACGAACCAGGTGCTCGCGCAGATCGAGCTGTACGTGCGCAACGAGCAGTACCCGATCGGCGTGTACGTGCTGCCGAAGCACCTCGACGAGAAGGTCGCGCGCCTGCACCTCGACGCGCTCGGCGTCGAGCTCACCGAGCTCCGTCCCGAGCAGGCCGCCTACATCGGCGTGCCGGTCGAGGGGCCGTACAAGGTGGACCACTACCGGTACTGATCCGCGCAGCAGCGTCGACGCCGTCCGTCCCCATCGCGGGGCGGGCGGCGTCGTCGCGTGCGGCGCGGTCCGCGCGGCGCAGCGGGGCCAGGATCAGGAGGGCGTGGATCCGCCGCGCGCCGGGAACCCGTGCGGCAGCCCCGCGAGGATCGGCTCGAGCGACGCCATGCGGTCGCGCTCCAGCATCAGCGCGCGGTGCTCGCGCTCGCGGCGGACGGCACCGACGGCCGCGACGAACGACTCGGGATCCGTGGCCGGCAGCGGCGACACGTGCACCGCGGCCTCGTCCGCGAGCTCCGCGGCGAGGCGCGCGCGGGATGCGGGCGTCATGGCCTCGCGCTGCGACAGGAAGCGCGCCAGGCGGCGGCCCAGCGCGTCCGGCAGGCGGCCGACGTCGGCCTCGGACGCCCAGGCGACCAGGTGCGGCGGCACGGGCGGCAGGGGAGCGGGATACGCAGGCACGCGCTCGTGCTGCGAGCGGGTGCCGGCGACGAGGTCGCCGAGGCGCTGGGCGCGTGGGCTGAGGAGGCCGACGAGCGCGGCGAGGCCGCCGAGCGTGAGATAGACCTCGAGGATCCCGACGAGCGCCCGCGCGACCGCGTGCCGGAGCCCGATGCCGCCGCCGTCCGCCCGCACGATGCGCGCTCCGACGGCCCAGCGCCCCAGCGACCGGCCGCGCGACGCGACCTCGACGACCACGGGCATGACGACGATCGCGAGCACGACGGCGGCGATGGCGCACGCAGCGCTGGAGGCGGCGTCGAGGAGGCCGGCGCCGGCGAGCCGCCCGATGAGGAGCACGAGGAGGAGGCCGACGGCCAGGGAGGCGACCACGTCGATCGCGGCGCCGGCCGCCCGCAGCACGAAGCCCGCGGGACGGACGTCGAGGGCGACGGCCTCGCCGACCACGAGCGCGTCGGGACCGTCCGAGATGATCGGGTCGTGCGCGTCGGCGGCCGCCATGCCTATAGTCAAGCAGATGGACCTCGACGCCTACACCGCCGCCCACCGGGACGACTGGGACCGGCTCGCCCGCCTCGCCGGCCGGCGCCGGCTCACCGGACCCGACGCCGACGAGCTCGTCGACCGGTACCAGGCGGGTGCCGCCGAGCTGTCCGCGATCCAGGCGGCCGCCGGATCCACCGCGCAGGGCGACCGGCTCTCCGTCGCGCTGTCCCGGGCGCGCATGCGCTTCACCGGGCAGAGCACCAACGTCGCGTCGCGCATCCCCGCCTTCTTCGTCGTCGACCTGCCGGCGGCCCTCTACCGGATCCGGTGACTGACGCTCGCCGTCGCCCTCGTGACCGTCGCCGTCGTCGCGCTCTACACCACCTGGATCCTCCGCGACCCGTCGATGATCGCGAGCCTCGGCAGCGACGCCGACCTCCGGAAGTACGTCGAGGACGACTTCATCGACTACTACAGCGAGAACCCGGCGGCCTCGTTCGCGGGCCAGGTCTGGACGAACAACGCGTGGATCGCCGCGCAGTGCGTGGCCTTCGGCGTCACGGGGCTCTGGGTGCCGTACGTGATCCTGCAGAACGCGCAGGGCCTCGGCACGACGACCGCGGTGATGTTCTCCTACGGCGAGGGCGACACGTTCTTCTCCTACATCCTCCCGCACGGCCTGCTGGAGCTGACGGCGATCTTCGTGGCGGCCGCCGCGGGCCTGCGCATCTCGTGGGCGTGGATCGCGCCCGGTGCGCGCACGCGCGGGCAGGCGCTCGCCGAGGACGGGCGCGCGCTGATCACGGTGGCGATGGGGCTCGTGCTCGTGCTGCTCGTCTCGGGTGTCATCGAGGGCTTCGTGACGCCGCAGCCGTGGCCGGTGCCGCTCAAGATCGGGATCGGCGCGGTCGCCCTCGGGGCGTTCCTCTTCTACATGGTCGTCGTGGGCGGCCGGGCGGTGCGCCAGGGCGCGACGGGCGACCTCGACGAGTTCGAGGCGGGCGGCCGGCGGATCGTCGCGGGCTGAGCCCCCGGGATCCGCCGCGCCGCCCGCCTCGCGGGTCGTGCGGGTGATGCGGGTCAGGCCGCGGGATCCACCTCGGCCTCCAGCGGCGTCGCGCTCACCGAGGTGCCCACGTGCAGGCGGAACGCGCCGGGCTCGCGCTGCCAGCCGCCGTCCCAGTGCGCGAAGGTCCGCGCGCCGATCGCGATGTCCACGTCGGCGGACGCGCCGGCCGCGAGCTCGACGGACGCGAAGCCCGCGAGCCAGCGCACGGGACGGTCGACCGCGGATCCCTCGCGCGACAGGTAGGCCTGCACGACCTGCTTGCCGGCGCGGTCGCCCGTGTTGGCCACGGTGACGGTGGCGGTGATCCCGCCCGCGCCGTCCTCGGCCACGCGCAGGTCGTCGAGCGCGTGCGTCGTGTAGCCGAGGCCGTGGCCGAACTCGTACGCCGGGGTCGCGCCCGAGCGGAGCCACGCGCGGTAGCCGACGTGGATCCCCTCGTCGTAGACGACCTTCCCGTCGACCGGCGTGACGGACCGGACGGGCACGTTCTCCTCGGTGGCGGGCCACGTGGTGGGGAGGCGGCCGCCCGGCTCGACGTCGCCGAACAGCACGTCGGCGAGGGCGCCGCCGAACTCCTGGCCGCCGAACCACGCGAGGAGGACGGCCTGCACGTCGTCGCGCCAGGGGAGGAGCACGGGCGAGCCCGAGTTGACGACCACGATCGTGCGCGGGTTCGCGGCGGCGACGCGGCGCACCAGCTCGTCCTGCCGGCCGGGGAGCGCGAGCGAGTCGCGGTCGAAGCCTTCCGACTCGACCTGCGCGTTGGTGCCGACGACGAGGATCGCGACGTCCGCGCCGGTCGCGGCCTCGACGGCCTCGTCGAGCAGGCGGTCGGGCGCGGACTCGTCGGCCTCGAGGCCGACCGTGATCCCGAGGATCCCCGCGAGCCCGCCCGGCATGCTGGTGAGCTCGAACTCGACCCGGAGGTCCACCGTCTCGCCCGCGGTCGTCTGGAGCGGCGCGGAGATCGAGGGCGGCGACATGAGGCTCGCGCCGAGGTCCATGCCCACGGGCGCGGCGCCGTCCTCGCGGAGGAGCCGGCCGTCGGCGTACACGCGGCCGCGTCCCGTGGCGCTGAAGCCGAACAGCACCTCGCCGGTGGCCGCGGGTGTCCAGCGCGCGGTGATCTCGATCACCGCGGCGGTGCCGGTGGGCGCGTCGCCGCCGAAGTACATGAGCGTCGTCGCGCGGCGGTCCTCGGCGAACATCTCCGCGCCGTCGGCGTCGAGGAAGCGGACGAGCGCGCCGGGCTCGCCCGTGCGCGGGTTGACGATCTCCGCGAGCGGCAGCTCCTGGATCCCCTTCTGCACGACCGCGCCCCGCGCGTACCGCACCTCGACGCCGTCGCCGAGCGCCTCGAGGATCCCATCGAGCGGCGTCACCACGTGCTCCGGGATCACGGTCGCGCTGCCGCCGCCCTGCGTGCGCGCCTCGACGGCGTTGTGGCCGATGACGGCCACGGATCGGAGCGCGGAGGCGTCGAGCGGCAGCGCGGCGTCCTCGTTGCGGACGAGCACGGCGCCGGCCGCGGCGGCCGTGCGCGCGAACGCGACGCCGTCCTCGACCTCGACGGGCGCGGGCACGACGGCGTCGAAGCCCTCGAGCGCGCCGACGCGGGCGGCGAGGCGCAGCAGGCGGACCACCTTGCGGTCGACGTCGGACTCGGGCACGCGCCCGTCGCGCACGGCGGCGAGGAGCGCGTCGCCCCATGCGCCGACCGGTCCCGGCATCTCGAGGTCCTGGGAGGCGCGCGCGGCGTCGACGCTGCGGACGCCCGTCCAGTCGCTCACCACCACGCCGTCGAACCCCCACTCGGAGTTGAGCGGCGTCTCGAGCAGGTCGTTCTCGGTGGAGGTCGTGCCGTTGATGGAGTTGTACGAGCTCATCACGAGCCAGGCGCGCGATTCGACGACGGCCTTCTCGAAGGCCGCGAGGTAGAGCTCGCGCAGCGCCCGCTCGGAGACGACGCTGTCGGCCGTGAAGCGGTCGGTCTCGTACTCGTTGGCGACGTAGTGCTTCGGGGTCGCGCCGACGCCGTTCTCCTGGACGCCCGCGACGTAGGCGGCGGCGAGGTCGGCCGTGAGGAGCGGATCCTCGCTGAACGCCTCGAAGTGCCGGCCGCCGTAGGGCGAGCGGTGCAGGTTGATGGTCGGGCCGAGCACCACGTCGACGCCCTTGCGGCGCGCCTCGACCGCGGACGCGCGGCCGTAGCGGGCGGCGATCCCGGTGTCCCAGCTGGAGGACAGCGCGGACGCCGACGGCAGGTTGAGCGAGGGCGAGCGCTCGTCCCAGACCTCGCCGCGCACGCCGCTCGGGCCGTCGGAGACCAGCATGCGGCGCAGGCCGATCCCCTCGACGGGCCAGGTGGTCCAGAAGTCGCGGCCCGTGATGAGCTGCACCTTCTGCTCCAGCGTGAGTCGCGCGGCGAGCTGCTCGAGACGTGCGGCCTCGGGGTCGAGCGGGGTGGCGGCGTGCGGGTCGGTGGCGTGCGGGTCGGTGGCGTGCGGGTCCATGGGTGCTCCTCGGGGGACGTCGGTGTCGGGTCGATCCTGCTCGTGACGCGTGCTCATCGGACGCCCTTCACTCGGAACGCGGCGACCGCGCCGAGGAGGCCGGCCGCGGCGCCCGCGATGAAGAGGCCCGGGTAGCCCGCGATCCCGACGACGCCGCTCGCGGCGGTGGGCACGAGCGACTGCGGCAGCGCCTGCGCGATGTTGACGACGCCGAGGTCCTTGCCGTTGTCGGAGTCGCTCGGCAGCACGTCGGTGATGAGCGCGAGGTCCACCGCGTAGAACGAGCCGATGCCCGCGCCGATGACGAGCTGCGCGACGTAGACGACGGCGAGGCTGGGCGCGAGGGCGAGGATCACGAGGCCGATGACGGCGACGAGCGCCGCGGCGGCCACGAAGACCTTGCGGCGGCCGAGCCGGTCGCTCAGCCAGCCGGCCACGAAGGTGGTGGAGACGACGCCGATCACGTTGAAGAGCGTCGCGACGAAGACGGCGTTGGCGACGTCGGCCTGCGCGACCCCGAGGTCGTCGATGAGGTAGAAGGCGAGGTAGTTCGTGGCCGTCACGGCGCTGGCCGTGAGGAGGAAGCGCATGAGCCAGGCCCAGCCGAAGTCGGGGTTCCTGCGCGGGTCGAACACGAACGAGCCGAGCAGCTCCTTCACGCTGAGGCGCGCGGTCGGCCGCTCGGTGAGCACGCGGTCGTGGAAGACGAGCGCGAAGACGACGACCACGGCGACGCCGATCGCGCCCGGTACGAGCACCTGCTGCGTCGTGGTGGTGAACAGCTGCACGATGAAGGTGCCGACCACGAGCGAGCCGTTCTGCGCGACGCCGATGGCCGCGGCGACCCGGCCGCGGTTGCGTGGGCGGGCGGAGTCGGCCATGACGGCGATGAGCGCCGCGATGGCGGCGTTGAAGCAGCCCTGCACGAGCATCCAGGCGCCCACGAGCGCGAGCACGGTGGTGGCCTGCGTGAGCAGGATGAGCGCGCCGTAGCCGAGGACGACGCCGCCGATGATCCACGGCCGGCGCATGCCGAACCGGCCCGGCGTGCGGTCGGAGAGGCGGCCCGCGAGCGGGTTGACGACCAGGGCGACGAGCGCGCCGAGGCCGAGCACGAGGCTCAAGGTGCCCGCGGTGTCGTCGGGCGCGATCTCGGCCACTTTGAGCGCGAGCGACACGATGATGGGCGGCAGCAGGGCCACGAACAGCCCGAGGAGCGCGATGGGCATCCCGATCTCGGCGCGACGGGATCCGGGTGGGCGGGCCCCGCCGGGTCGTCCGCTGCGGGCGCGCGACGCGCCCTCGGTCTGCTGATCTCGGACTGCGTCGGCTACGGTGCCTCCAGGTTCCCGTCCGCCCTCGTCGGCGGAACGGCACGAAGGTAGCACGAGAAACCGACCCGCGGTAGGTATTTAGGGCTCTCGCGGATCGCTAGGGTCGAGCCATGGCAGTCGACGAGGGACCGCGCCGCTACGCCAAGGGGGCGGCCCGGCGCCGCGAGATCCTCGAGGCCGCCCTGGCCCTGATCGCCGAGCGCGGCTACTCCGCGTCGTCGCTGCAGGAGATCGCGGACGCCGTGGGCATCAGCAAGGCCGGCGTCCTGCACTACTTCGAGTCGCGCGAGGCGCTCATCGCCGCCGTGCTCGAGGAGCGCGACGCCCATTCGGTCGCCGACTTCCGGGAGGCGATGCCGGACCGGGATCCCACGGACATGGTCGGGATGCTCCTGCGCGCGAGCTCGCACAACGGTGACACGCCGGGTCTCGTCGCGCTCTACTCGCGCCTCGTCGTGGACGCGGCCGGGGCCGAGCACCCGGCGCACGCGTACATCGCCGGCCGCTACGCCCGCGTCGTCGGCGCCGTCGCCGACCAGGTGCGCGCGCTCGACGTCGAGCTGCCCGCGGGGCTCGACCCCGACTCCTTCGCGCGCGTCGCGGTCGCGGTGAGCGACGGGCTGCAGCTGCAGTGGAGCTACCGGCCGGAGATCGACATGCGCGACGCGCTCGAGCGGGCGATCCGCGCGCTCAGCGGCGGGGTGCTCCCGCTGCCATCGGCGGATCCGGCGGCCGCGCCCGCCTGAGACCGGGCGCCCGCCGTCGGCCGGACCCGTCGACAGGGCCTTCCGTCGGACCGTCCGGCCTCAGAGCCGCCCGGTGGCCTTCAGCCGGATGTAGCGGTCGGCCAGCGCGGGCGGCAGGTCGGCCGGCGCGCCCGTGACCACGTCGGCTCCGAGCCGTCGGACGGCCGCCTCCACGCGCGCCACGTCGAGGAGCGCGCGCTCGGCGGCCGCGGCGCGGTAGACGGCGGCGCGGCCGGAGCGGTCGGCGGCGCGCTCGGCGAGGCCCGGATCCACGACCGCGGCCACCAGCACGTGGTGCGTGCGCGTCAGCTGCGGCAGCACCTGCAGGAGCGCGCGCGAGCTGCCGGGGGAGTCGACGGCGGTGAGCAGCACCACGAGCGAGCGCTGCGAGACGATGCGGCGCACGAGCGCGGGCACCGCGGTCCAGTCGGTCTCGAGCAGCTCGGGATCCACGGGCGCGAGCGCGTCGACCATGCGCGAGACGACGTCGCCGCCGGATCCCGCCCGCACGCGCGCCCGGACGCGGCGGTCGTGCGCCACCATGTCCACCCGGTCGCCCGAGCGCGTGGCGAGCGCGGCCAGCAGCAGCGACGCCTCGAACGCGGTGTCGAGGCGCGTCTCGTCCCGGATGCGGCCCGCGGCCGTGCGCCCCGTGTCGAGCACCAGCACCACGCGCCGGTCGCGCTCGGGCCGCCAGGTGCGGACGACCACGTCCTGCCGGCGGGCGGTCGCGCGCCAGTCGATGGAGCGCACGTCGTCGCCGCGCACGTAGTCGCGCAGGCTGTCGAACTCGGTGCCCTGGCCGCGCACCATGAGGGCGGTGCGCCCGTCGAGCTCGCGCATGCGGGCGAGCCGCGAGGGCAGGTGACGGCGGGAGCGGAACGGCGGCAGCACGCGCACGGCGCCGGGGGAGATGAGCGTCGCCTGGCGCGCGGCGAGGCCGAGCGGGCCGGCGGAGCGGATCGTGACGCGCTCGGTGCGGCGCTCGCCGCGGCGCGTGGGCGTGAGGGTCAGGCGGATCGCGCGGCGCTCGCCGGCGGGGATCCGCACCCGGTCGCGCGTGGAGGACGCGCCCGCCGACGGCTGCCAGGCGTCGCGCACCACGCCGCGCAGCGTGCGGGATCCGCGGTTCGTCACGAGCAGCACGCTCTCGCCGGTCTCGTCGAGGCGGATCCTGGCGGGCAGGCTCCGCTCGAGCGCGACGGCACGTGGGCTCGCGGCCAGGGCCAGGTCGGTCGCCTCGAGCACGGCGACCAGGAGGATCCAGCCCGCGAGGAGCGCGTAGGCCGCGTCCGACCCGTCGCCGAGCGCGACGAGCGGCGCGATCCCCAGGAGGAGGAGCGCGACCGTGCGTCCGGTGAGGGCCATCTAGGTGTACTGGGTCATGACGTTGGTGACACTCGGGCCGCGGGCGTGAGCCCGTGGCTTGAGTGGATTCGTTCAGTGTTGTAGTGCTCGATGAAGGGGTCAAGCGCGTCGGCGCGGTGTTGGTTGCTGGTGAAGGGTTGCCGGTAGGCCCACTCGGTCGCGAGGGTCCGGTTGAAGCGCTCGACCTTGCCGTTCTGCCAGGGGCAGTGCGGGCGGATGAACTTCTGCCGCGCGCCCAGGTCCTGGACGGCGTTCTTGAACGCGGTCGAGTGCCGGTAGGCGAACGCGTTGTCCGTGATGACCCGCTCGATCCGGGTGATCCCGCGCCCGGCGAAGTACGCCGCTGCGCGGGTCAGGAACCCGGCCGCGGTCGCGCCTTTCTCATCGGGATGGATCTCCGCGTAGGCGAGACGGGTGTGGTCATCGACCGCGGCATGGACGTAATCGAACCCGATCCCGCGGCCGCGGACCTGCTCGCTGCGCCCGTGGACCCGCCAGCCGCCTCCGTCCGGGATCCTCCCGAGCTTCTTCACGTCCACGTGGATCAGATCACCCGGATGCTCGTGCTCATACCGGTGCGCCGTTGACCGGGATGCCCGGATCACGGCCCCGGTGACGGGGTCCAACCATGCCAACGGCGGCGCCCCGTGCCGGCGCAGGATGCGGGAGATCGTGCGGGCCGGAACGCTCGTCACCGGAGCCAGCCGGGCGGGCCCGAACCGAAGTTCCGCGCGCGCAGCCAGCACGGCGCCTTCCTGTTCCGGACTCGTCCTCGCCGGCATCGACCGTGGTCTCGAGGACCGATCCGCGAGCCCCGCGACACCCTCCTGACGGAACCGGGCCACCCACCGATGCGCGCACTGACGCGACACCCCGAGCTCGCGAGCCACATGCGACACCGGACGACGATCCTCGACCACCCGGCGAACGAGGAGAAGCCGACCATGAACAGTCAACCGGGCATTAGCGATGGGACATCGAGGCCTCCTGGCGATGGTTGAACTAGACAGCTCCATCAAGCCAGGAGGCCTCTTCACGCCGCCAGAAGTGTCACCAACGTCACGGCCGGGTACATCTAGCGGCGCGCCACTAGATCGGCACCTGCACCTGCGCCATGACCCCGCGGAGCACGGCGTCGACGGAGACGCCCTCCAGCTCCGCCTCGGGCCGCAGCGCGATGCGGTGGCGCAGCACCGGCAGCACCATCTCCTGCACGTGGTCGGGCGTCACGGCGTCGAAGCCGCTCAGCCACGCCCAGGCGCGGCTCGCGGCCAGGAGGCTCGTGGATCCGCGCGGCGACACCCCGAGCTGCACCGACGGCGAGCGGCGGGTCGCCCGCGCGAGGTCGACCATGTAGGCGAGCACGTCGGCGCCCACGCGCACCTCGCGCACGGCCGCCTGCGCGCGATGCAGCCCGTCCGCGTCGAGCACGGGACGGACGCCGGCCGCCTCGAGGTCGCGCGGGTCGAAGCCCGCGCAGTGTCGGCGGAGCACCTCGACCTCGGCGTCCCGCTCGGGCAGGTCGAGCACGAGCTTCAGCAGGAAGCGGTCCAGCTGCGCCTCGGGCAGCGTGTAGGTGCCCTCGTACTCGACGGGGTTCTGCGTGGCCGCGACGAGGAAGGGATCCGGCAGCGCGTGGCTCTCGCCGTCGACCGTGACCTGCCGCTCCTCCATCGCCTCGAGCAGCGCCGACTGGGTCTTCGGCGGCGTGCGGTTGATCTCGTCCGCCAGCAGGATGCTCGTGAAGACGGGTCCGCGGCGGAACGAGAACGCGCCCTCGCGGGAGTCGTAGACGAGGGATCCCGTGATGTCGCCCGGCATGAGGTCGGGCGTGAACTGCACGCGCGCGGTGTCGAGGCGCAGGGCCTGGCTGAGCGAGCGGACGAGCAGCGTCTTCGCCACGCCGGGCACGCCCTCGAGGAGCACGTGGCCGCGGGCGAGGAGGGCGATGATCATGCCGGTCACGGCGCCGTCCTGCCCGACGACGGCCTTCCCGACCTCGGTCCGGACGGCGAGCAGGCTGGTGCGGAGGTCGTCGGTCATGGATCCATTCTCCTGGTGGGGTCGGTCGGGTCTGCGGGATCGGCGGCGCGGGCGACCCGGCGCTCGAGGTCGGCGAGGCGCGCGGCGAGGTCGACGAGGACGCGGTCGGTGCGGGGGCGGTCGTCGAGGAGCAGGGCGCGGATCCCCGCGGGGTCCTCGCGGAGGGTGGCGGCGGACGCGCCCACGACGTCGTCGACGGAGGCGAGGCGGCCGAGCGCGAGCGCCGACGCGATCCGGTCGACCGTGCCCACGCGCAGCGCGTCGAGGGCGTGGCCGCGCGCATCCGCCCGCTGGTAGAGCCGCGCGCGGCCCTCGGCGGTCTCGTCGGCGCGCACCACGACGGGCAGCCGCTCCACCACGAGCGGGCCGAAGCGGCGGCCGCGCCACACGGCGGCGGCGAGGGCGGCGGCGCCCAGCAGCAGGATCGCCGGGGTCACCCACCCGGGCGTCAGCTCGCCCAGCGTGGGCGGCGCGTCGGAGGCGGCATCGTCCGGCGACGGCGTGTACCAGACGAGCCGCGGCCGCTCGCCGAGCACGCCCAGCGCGAGGGCGGCGGATCCCTGCTCGGCGATGCGGCCGTTCGTCAGGATGGGATCCGCGCCGAGCACGGTCACCGTGCCGCCGGGCGCGAGCGTCGCCGGCACCTGGAGCAGCGCGAACGCGTCGCCGGTGTCGTCGGGGAAGCACGTGACGGCGTCGGACGCATCGTCGCCGAGGTACCGGAACACGGGCGCGTCGTCGGGCACCGATCCGGCGGCCCGCGCGGCAGGCAGCGCGCATGCGGCGTCCAGCGCGCGGTCGGCGGACTCGGCCGCGCCGCCCGCCGCGACGTCGGGCGCGATGGCCTGCAGCGTGCGGAAGTCGGGGGCCAGCAGCACCGTGCGCGTCGACAGGCGGCCGACCTCCGCCAGCCGCGCGTCGTCGAGGCGGTCGGACGTGGCGCCGAGCACGAGTGTCGCGTCGTCGCCGTCCCCGACGGAGGCCCGGGCCTCGGCGAGCGTCGTGGCGAGCGTGACCTCGACGCCCTGCCCCTGGAGCACGCGGGCGAGCGCCTGCGTGCCACCGGGCGCGGGGTTGTCGGGGGCGAGCGCGTCGCCCTGGCGCGCGGCGCCGGAGACCGCGAGCGAGGCCAGCGCGACGACGACGGCAAGGGCGGCCAGCGCGATCCACGTCCCGGCCCGCCGGAGCGCCTGTCGCGGCGTCCGGGTCGCGGCCGTCGCGAGGGCGGCGGCGGCGGGCATGGGAGCGCTCACCGCTGACCCGCGCCCACGGGCTCGTGCAGCACGGGGACGGCCGTGCGGAGGTCGCGGTCGAGGGCGGAGAGCCGGTCGAGCATCTCCTCCGTACCGGGTCGGCCGAGGTAGCGCACGGCGTCGAAGTCGTCGGCGGCCCCGACGAGGCGCGCGGCGTGGGCGGGGTGCGCGGATCCCGCGCGCCGGGCGAACCCGCGGGCGGTGGTCCCCGGATCCACGGCCACGATCGTGCGCTCGGCCTGCTCGCGCGCGATGGCCCGGAAGAGGTCGGATGCGGCCGCCGCCAGGTCGCCCGCCCGACGGGACGCCTCGGCCGCGCGGCGCAGCTCCTCGGCGGAGCGCCGGTCGTCGGATCCGAACAGCCCGTCGCCACGCGCGGCCGCCCGCCTGCGGTCCCGCCGCGGCGCCCCGAAGACGAGGAACGCCACCACGACGACCGCGAGGACGAGCACGCCGATCACGACGGGCGCGAGGTCGGCGAGGCCCCCGCCCGCCCCGCCGAGGAGGTCGGCGATCCAGTCGCCCACCGCCTGCGCCGCGAGGTCGAGCGCGTTCGGGCGGGCGGCCTCGTACTCCGGCTTCGCGAGCTCGTCGAGGAGCAGCCGGCGCGCGTCGTCGGCGTCGGGATCCACCGGGACCGCGGCCGCATGCGCGACCGCGGCGAGGAGGAGGGAGCCGGTCACGCGCGTCCCGGACCGGCGGTGGTCGCGCCGGCAGCGGGCGCCGCGTACGGATCCCGCGCGTCCGGCCCGGTCGCCGAGTCCGCGCCCGCCGCGCGCTCCTCGGCGAAGCGCGCGAGCTCGAGGTCGAGCCCCTCGCGCCGCATCCGCAGGTCGATGTAGAGGATGGCCGCGTTGGCGGACGTGACGACGGCGCCGATGCTCCCCACCACCACGCTCACCACGAGCGAAAGCAGCTGCGCGCCGAGATAGAAAACCGCGGAGGCGTCGAAGGTCTGGAAGTCGAGCTCCCCGTTCGGGAAGAGCACGCCCTGCAGGATGGAGGTCAGCAGGGTCAGCGGGATGGTCACGACGTTCGTGGCCGCGGACACGATCACCGCGGTGAGCAGCAGGATCCCGAGCACGCGCCAGAACGACCCGATGGTGATCGACCACGACCGCCGGGCCGCCGCCAGCGGACGGAGCCGCTCGATGACGATCGCGCTCGGCACGAGGGCAAGGCGCGTCGAGACCCACGCCGAGACGACCACGAGGCCCATCACGCCGAGGACGCCCACGAGGATCCCCGCGACGATCCCGCCGCCGCCGGCGAGCACCAGCAGTGCGACGATGCCGACGAGCACCCCGAAGACGAGCGTCCACGCGGCCGTGAGGGAGAGGCTCCAGAGCACGAGCGGCACGAGGCGCGGGCGGGCGAGACGCCACAGCGCCCGCATGCGCAGCCGCTCGCCGAGCGTGCCGCGCGCCACCTCGCTCGCCACGACGCCCTGGAGGAAGGCCGACGCGACGATCGACAGCACGATCGTCACGAGCGCGGCGATCACGACCGCCGTGACGCCGCCGGCGATGAGCGGGCCCTGGTCCGCCTCGCGGGCCGAGAAGATGCGCGTGACGACGAAGCCGGTGACGCCGCCGACGATCACGAGGGTCACCACGCCGACGAGACCCTGGATGAGCAGGGCGCTGCCGACCGTCGCGCCGGGGTTCCGCCGCAGGGTCTGGAACGAGCCCGCGAGGATCGCGCCGAGGCCGAGCGGCCGCAGCGGCAGCAGGCCGGGCTTCGGCGGTGGGGTCCAGCCGGGCGCGGAGCCCCAGCCGGGCGGCGGCGGGAAGCCGGCGCCGGGCGGGGCGGCGGACGGGGCGGCGTACGGGGACGCCGGCGGCCAGCCGGGCGGCGGCGGTGCCGCGTGGCCGGCGTCCGACCGCGTGCGATCCGGATCCGGGGACCCTCCCTGACCGGACGGTGCGCCGCCCGGGGCCTGCCAGCTCTGGTCATCGGTCACGGTCGCCAGCCTCCCACAGGCCGCGCGCGAAGTCCCGCGCCGGAGGTGTCCGGCCGATCCCGCCGATCCACCGGCTACCCTGGGGGCACACGAGGACAGGGAACCCAGATCACATGACAGCACGGATCCTGGTGGTCGACGACGACACCGCTCTCGCCGAGATGATCGGCATCGTCCTGCGCACCGAGGGGTTCGAGCCCTCCTTCTGCGCGGACGGCGGCCAGGCGCTCGCCGCCTTCCACGAGGCGAAGCCCGACCTGGTGCTCCTCGACCTCATGCTCCCCGGCCTCGACGGCATCCAGGTGTGCGACCTCATCCGTGCCGAGTCGGGCATCCCCATCATCATGCTCACGGCGAAGTCCGACACGGCCGACGTCGTGAAGGGCCTCGAGTCCGGCGCGGACGACTACATCGTCAAGCCCTTCAACCCGAAAGAGCTCGTCGCCCGCATCCGCACGCGCCTGCGCCCCGCCGCCGCCGCGTCGCCCGGGCTCCTCCAGGTCGGCGACCTCGTGGTCGACGTCGAGGGCCACGAGGTGCGCCGCGGCGAGGACCGGATCAACCTGACGCCCCTCGAGTTCGACCTCCTGCACGCGCTCGCCAGCCGGCCGCAGCAGGTGTTCACGCGCGAGATGCTCCTCGAGCAGGTCTGGGGCTACCAGTACAAGGCCGACACGCGCCTCGTCAACGTCCACGTGCAGCGCCTGCGCGCGAAGGTCGAGGACGACCCCGACAACCCGCGCATCGTCATGACCGTCCGCGGCGTCGGCTACCGCGCGGGGGCCGCGGCCTAGCCCCATGCGCCCCCTGCCCGTGTGGCTCGTCGACTGGAGGTCGTGGCCGCGCCGCCTCGTCCGGATCTGGTCGGTCTCCCTCCAGTTCCGCACCGTCCTCATCACGGTCGCGCTCTCGGGCGTCACCGTGCTCCTCATCGGCGTGCTCATGACGCAGAGCATCTCGAGCGACCTCTTCCGCCAGCGGCTCGACACCGTCCTGCAGCAGTCGAACAGCGCCACCAGCCGGATGCAGGAGCAGTTCACCTCGTCCGACGCCAGCGACCAGACCGAGCTCGAGCAGCTGCGGACGCAGGTCTTCGACGAGCTCCGCGGCAGCGCCATCAACCTCTCCGACTTCGCCTTCCGCCGCACGCCCGGCACGGAGGCGCGGAACGTGCTGCAGAACGCGTCCACGGCCGACTACGTCGACAGCCTCCTGAGCGCCGACCTCCGCCGCGCGGTCGGTGAGGGCACGGGCACCCAGCAGTGGCAGTCGGTGGCGATCCCGGTGGGGGACCAGGGCTCCACCAGCCCCGGCATCGTCGTGGGCTCGAGCATCGACATCCCGTCGGCCGGCCGCTACGAGCTGTACCTCGTCTACGACCTCGGCGACATCCAGCAGACCCTGGACTTCGTGGCCGGCACGATCCTCCTCGCGTTCCTCTTCCTCATCGTGCTCATCGGGGCGATCGCGTGGCTCGTGGTGCGGCTCGTCGTCGCGCCCATCCGCGTCGCCGCCGACACGAGCCAGAAGCTCGCGGCCGGCCAGCTCGAGGAGCGCCTGCCGGTCAAGGGCGAGGACGTGATCGCGACGCTCGCCCGTTCGTTCAACGGCATGGCCGACTCGCTGCAGTCGCAGATCACTCAGCTCGCCGACCTCTCGCAGCTGCAGCAGCGCTTCGTCTCGGACGTCTCGCACGAGCTGCGCACGCCGCTCACCACGATCCGGCTCGCCGGGGGCGTGCTCTACGACCTCCGCGAGGACTTCAGCCCGCCGGCCGCCCGCAGCGCCGAGCTGCTGCACACGCAGGTGGAGCGGTTCGAGACGCTGCTCGCCGACCTGCTGGAGATCAGCCGCTTCGACGCGGGCGCCGTCGACCTCGTGACCGAGCCGACCAACCTGGTGCGGCTCGTCGAGGACTCCATCGAGGAGTTCGAGGGGCTCGCCGCGCAGAAGGGCTCGGAGCTCCGGCTGGTCGCCCCCGGCGGCTACTTCGACGCGGAGATGGACGCCCGCCGGGTGCGCCGCATCGTCACCAACCTCGTCGGCAACGCGGTCGACCACGGCGAGGGGCGGCCCATCGTCATCACGGTCGACAGCGACCGGGACGCCGTCGCGCTCGCCGTCCGCGACTACGGCGTCGGCATGACGCACGAGGAGATGGGCCACGTCTTCGACCGCTTCTGGCGGGCGGATCCGTCGCGCCAGCGCACCACGGGCGGCACGGGCCTCGGCCTGGCCATCTCCCTGGAGGACACGAACCTGCACCACGGCTGGCTGCAGCTGTGGTCGCGGCCGGGCGAGGGATCCTGCTTCCGGCTGACCCTGCCCCGGCGGCCGGACGTCCCCCTCGAGGGCTCGCCCGTCGCCCTGCCGCCCGACGACCCCGCGGACGACCGCGCCGACGAGGAGGACGCCCGTGTCCCCAGCACCTGACCCGCGCCCGCGCCCGCGCCGCGCCTCCCGCCGCTCCGCGCGCGCGGCCGCCGTCGCGCTCGTCGCCGCCTGCGCGGTCCTCCTCTCCGGCTGCGTCTCGATCCCGTCCGGCGGGCCGGTGTCGGAGGGCGACCCCGCCACGGTCACCGACGAGTCGGGCGTCAGCTACCAGCCGGACGGCCCGCAGGCCGGCGACGGTCCGGACGACGTCATCGCCGGCTTCGTCGACGCCGCCACCAGCTCGGCCGACCAGTACGGCGTCGCCCGCCAGTTCCTCTCCTCCGACTTCGCGTCGCGCTGGGACCCGTTCGCGAGCGTCGTGGTCTGGGAGGGGCAGGCCGAGACCTCGGAGGAGGTCGACGGCACCTACAGCTACTCCGTCACGACCATCGCGACGGTCGACGGCCAGGGCCACTACCGCGAGGTCGGCAGCGACCAGGAGACGCGCCTCTCCTTCCAGCTCGTGCAGGAGCGCGGCGAGTGGCGCATCGCGAAGGCGCCCGACGGCATCGCCCTGCGCTCCACCTACTTCCGCGAGATCTTCAGCGCGCACGCCCTGTACTTCTTCGACCCCACGTTCTCGTTCCTCGTGCCGGACCTCCGGTTCTTCGTCACGCGGGCCTCCCAGAGCGTGAGCACCCGCATCGTGAAGTCGCTGCTCCAGGGCCCGTCGCCGTGGCTGTCCCAGCCCGCGGTCGTCACGGCGTTCCCCGAGGGCACGCAGCTGGCGTCCTCGGCCGTCACCACCGCCAGCGGCACGCCGCAGGTGGACCTGTCGACCGAGGCGCGCGCCGCCGACGGCGTCACCCAGCAGCGGATGAAGCTGCAGCTCCGGCTAAGCCTGTCCAACATCCCGTCCGTGCTCGACGTGCAGATGCTCGTCGACGGCACGCCCCTCGACGTCGCGGACCTCGGCGGGCGCGGCCCGGTCAAGGACCCGCAGGCGGAGTCGCGCCCGCTCGTGCTGGCCCAGGGCCAGTTCGGCTACCTCGGCGGGGGAGATGTCGTCCCCCTCGGCACGCTGGGCACGCGCGTGACGGCCCTCGGCGCCGACGCGGCGACGCTCAGCGCGGACGGCCGGCAGGCGGCGGTGCGGAACGCGTCCGGCGTGTGGTCGGTGGGCGACGGCGACCGCGACGCCGTGCTCCTGGACACGCGCCCCGGCCTCGTCGCGCCGTCCCTCGACGCGCAGGGCTACGTCTGGTCGACGCCCGCGTCGGATCCCCGCGGGCTCGTCGCGTGGGGCCCCGACGGCGTCGGCCACCCCGTCGCCGTCAGCTGGACCGCCACCGGCCGCGTCGTCTCCCTCGAGGTCGCGCGCGACGGTGCGCGCGTCCTCGTCCAGCTCGAGACGGGCGCCGGGCCCCAGCTACTCGTGGCCTCGATCGTGCGCGACGGCGGCGTCCCGACGTCGCTCACGACGACCCCGCTCGAGCTCCTGGCCTCGCCGGGCACCCCGCTGGACGCCACCTGGGTCGACGAGCTCGACGTCGCCACCCTGACCCTCGCGCCCGACGGCGAGCGCCAGGTGGAGCTGCACCAGGTGGGCGGTCCGTCGAAGGACATGGGGTCAGCGGCCGACGGCGTCTCCATCACGGGCGCCAACGACGAGAGCGGCCTGCGCGTCCTCACGAGCGCGGGGGCACTGCTCACTCCGCGGGGCAGCACGTGGCAGCAGACGGCGACCGGCGTCTCCTTCGTCGCGACCAAGCGCTGACGTCCTCCACGGATCCACCGCGCCGGTCCGTCCGCGCCCCCGCGCGTGCGACCCTGCGCGCGTGATCCCCGCGCCCCGGCAGCCCGCCCTGTCCCTGTCCCCGTCGTCCCTGTCCTCCCGGGTGCCCTCGGCTGTCCGCTCCGCCCTGCTCGATGCCCTCGCGGTCGTCGCCCCCGTGACCTGCGCGGGATGCGGCGCTCCCGACCGCGCCGTGTGCCCGGCGTGCCGGGCGGCGATCCTCGCTCTGCCCGTCGTGCGGCCGCTCGCGCTGCCCGCCGTCCCCTCGTCGGGCGGGCGCGAGCCCGCCCGCATCGTGCCGGTGGGCTGCGGGAGCGCGTACGCGCCGCCCTGGCCCGCGCTCCTGTCCGCCCTCAAGGAGGACGGCCGCACGGACGCCGCACGGGCGCTGGCGGCCACCCTCGTCGGGGCCGTCCGCGCGGCCGTGGCCGCCGCCGAGCGCGAGGCCGGCTCGGCCGGCGCCCGCGCGCGCCCGCTCGACGTGATCCCCGTCCCCTCGCCCGCCGCCTCCCTCCGTCGTCGCGGCTACGCGCCTGTCGAGGTCCTGCTGGCCCGCGCCGGCATCCGCCCGCTCCGCGCCCCGGGCGTGCCGGGGCTTCGGCGCCACCCGCTCCGCTTCACCCGCCGCCCCGCCGACCAGGCCGGCCTCGGGGTCGCCGCCCGCGCGGCCAACGTCGACGGCTGCCTCGTGGCGCGCACCGATCTCGCCGGCCGCCAGATCCTCGTGGTCGACGACGTCCTCACCACCGGCGCCACCCTCCGCGAGACCTGCCGCGCCATCCGCGCCGCCGGCGGCGACGTCGTCGCGTGCGCGGTCCTCACCGCCGTCCCCGCCCGCTCCCGCGACGGACTGCCGCGCGCTCGCTGACCGACCCGTCGCTCCCTGTGCATCTCGGATGCGCTCGCGGTCCACCCGCCGGATGCCTCGCGCAGGCAGTTGCCCGAGGTCTAGGCTCGCCCGAAAGGCGTGAAAGTGATCGCCCTCTTCCAGCGGGCGACGCGTCATGATCTGGAGGTACGTCATGGACATCAACATCACCGGCCGCAACGCGGAGATCACCGACCGATTCCGCGTGTACGCCACCGAGAAAGCCGACAAGATCGTCCAGCTCGCCGAGAAGTCCATTTCTCTCGACATCAAGGTCTCGCGGCACAGCGAGAAGTCCGGCGGATCCGCCGGGGACGACCGCGTGGAGATCACGCTCGTGGGGCCCGGCCCCGTCATCCGCGCCGAGAGCAGCGCCGCCGACAAGTTCGCCGCCTTCGACCTCGCCCTCGGGCGCATGCTCGAACGGCTGCGCCGCGCCAAGGACAAGAAGAAGATCCACCGCGGCAACCACCGGCCCCTCTCGCTGCACGAGGCCGCGACGGACGGCTTCGCCCAGATCGACCTCGACCCGGCAGACGCCGAGCTCATCGAGCGCGTCAACGGCAAGAGCGTCGCGCCGGTCGACCAGCCCGTCGCCGAGGACGACTACTGCCCCGTGGTCATCCGCACCAAGGTCTTCCCGTCGCAGTCCATGACCGTCGACCAGGCGCTCGAGCACATGGAGCTCGTGGGCCACGACTTCTTCCTCTTCATCGACGCGGAGACCGACCGCCCGAGCGTCGTCTACCGCCGCAAGGGCTGGGACTACGGCGTCATCGGCCTGGCCGACGGCGAGCAGGAGCTCGCGGGAGCCGGAGCCGGCTCGCGGGCGCTCCGCCGCTGATCCCGTCCCTCCCCTCGAGGCCCCGCGCGCTCCGGCGCACGGGGCCTCGTGCATGGCGCCGGGTCCACGGGTCAGGGCGCTCCCGGGAAGGGCACCGGACGAGCCGGTACTATGGCGAAGCTCGTCGGCGGCGACATCCGCGCGCCGTCACGGCGGTCGTCGTCATCCGGCGCCCGCCCATCTACGCAGGGAGACACCGATGGCCTCAGTACTCGAGAAGGTCCTTCGCGTCGGCGAGGGGCGCACGCTCCGCAAGCTGCAGAACTACGCGAAGGCGGTGAACCAGCTCGAGGAGGACTTCACGCACCTCACCGACGAGGAGCTGAAGAATGAGACCGTCGAGCTGCGCGAGCGCCACGCCAACGGCGAGTCCCTCGACGACCTGCTGCCCGAGGCGTTCGCCGCCGTCCGCGAGGCCTCCCGCCGCACGCTCGGCCTCCGCCACTTCGACGTCCAGATCATGGGCGGCGCGGCCCTGCACCTCGGCAACATCGCCGAGATGAAGACCGGCGAGGGCAAGACCCTCGTCGCCACGCTGCCCGCGTACCTCAACGCCATCGCCTCGCGCGGCGTCCACGTCATCACGGTCAACGACTACCTCGCCAGCTACCAGAGCGAGCTCATGGGCCGCGTGTTCCGCGCCCTCGGCATGACCACCGGCGTGATCCTCGCGGGCCAGACCCCGCAGCAGCGCCGCGAGCAGTACGCCGCCGACATCACGTACGGCACGAACAACGAGTTCGGCTTCGACTACCTGCGCGACAACATGGCGTGGCAGGCGTCCGACATGGTCCAGCGCGGCCACTTCTTCGCCGTCGTCGACGAGGTCGACTCGATCCTCATCGACGAGGCCCGCACGCCGCTCATCATCTCCGGCCCGTCCGCCGGCGACGCGAACCGCTGGTTCACGGAGTTCGCGAACGTGGCCAAGCGCCTCGTCCCGGAGGTCGACTACGAGGTCGACGAGAAGAAGCGCACCGTCGGCGTGCTCGAGACCGGCATCGAGAAGGTCGAGGACCACCTCGGCATCGACAACCTGTACGAGTCGGCGAACACCCCGCTCATCTCGTTCCTCAACAACTCGATCAAGGCCAAGGCCCTGTTCAAGAAGGACAAGGACTACGTCGTCATGAACGGCGAGGTGCTCATCGTCGACGAGCACACGGGGCGCATCCTCATGGGCCGCCGCTACAACGAGGGCATCCACCAGGCCATCGAGGCCAAGGAGGGCGTCGCGGTCAAGGCCGAGAACCAGACCCTCGCCACCGTCACGCTGCAGAACTACTTCCGCCTCTACAAGAAGCTCTCCGGCATGACCGGAACGGCCGAGACCGAGGCCGCCGAGTTCATGAGCACCTACAAGCTCGGCGTCGTCCCCATCCCCACGAACCGGCCCATGCAGCGCAAGGACCAGTCCGACCTCATCTACAAGAACGAGAAGGCGAAGTTCGAGCAGGTCGTCGAGGACATCGCGGAGCGTCACGCGGCGGGCCAGCCCGTCCTCGTCGGCACCACGAGCGTCGAGAAGAGCGAGTACCTCTCCAAGCTCCTCGCGAAGAAGGGCGTGCGCCACGAGGTCCTCAACGCGAAGAACCACGCGCGTGAGGCCGCCATCGTCGCGCAGGCCGGTCATCTGGGATCCGTCACGGTCGCCACCAACATGGCCGGCCGCGGCACCGACATCATGCTCGGCGGCAACGCGGAGTTCCTCGCGGTCGCCGCCATGAACGCGCGCGGACTCAGCCCCGTCGAGACCCCGGAGCAGTACGAGACCGAGTGGGACGACGTGTTCGCCCAGGTCAAGGCCGAGGTGGACGAGGAGGCGGCCAAGGTCATCGAGGCCGGCGGCCTCTACGTCCTCGGCACCGAGCGCCACGAGTCCCGCCGCATCGACAACCAGCTCCGCGGGCGTTCCGGCCGCCAGGGCGACCCCGGCGAGAGCCGCTTCTACCTGTCGCTCACCGACGACCTCATGCGGCTGTTCAACAACGGCGCCGCCGCGAGCCTCATGGGGCGCGACAGCGTCCCGGACGACGTGGCCATCGAGTCCAAGGTCGTGAGCCGGGCCATCCGCAGCGCGCAGGGCCAGGTCGAGGCGCGCAACGCCGAGATCCGCAAGAACGTCCTCAAGTACGACGACGTCCTCAACCGCCAGCGCGAGGCCATCTACGGCGACCGCCGCCACATCCTCGAGGGCGACGACCTCCAGGAGCGCTCGCAGCGCTTCCTCGAGGCCGTGATCGACGACGTGCTCGACTCGCACATCGGCGAGGGCAACGGCGACGACTGGGACTTCGACGCCCTCTGGACCGAGCTCAAGACGCTGTACCCGATCTCCATCACGATCGACGAGGTCATCACGGAGGCCGGCAGCAAGGGCCGCGTCAACCGCGACTTCGTCCGCCGCGAGATCCTCTCCGACGCGAAGCTCGCCTACTCGAAGCGCGAGGAGCAGCTCGGCGAGGCCGCCATGCGCGAGCTCGAGCGTCGCGTGGTGCTCTCGGTCATCGACCGACGCTGGCGCGAGCACCTCTACGAGATGGACTACCTCAAGGACGGCATCGGCCTCCGGGCCATGGCGCAGCGCGACCCGCTGGTCGAGTACCAGCGCGAGGGCTTCGCGCTCTTCCAGCAGATGATGGGCGCCATCCGCGAGGAGACCGTCGGGTTCCTCTTCAACCTCGAGGTCGAGGTGCAGGCCCCCGCCGACGCCGAGTCCGTGGGCCCGCGCATCCAGGCGAAGGGCCTCGCCGCGAACCAGGCCACGGCGGACAAGCTCCGCTACACCGCTCCCACGGACGACGGTGGTGTCGAGGTCCGCAACCAGCGCGGCCAGATCGAGAAGGCGGCGACGGCCAAGGCCCAGAAGGACCAGCAGGCGGAGGACGCCGTCCTGGTCGGCGAGGACGAGCCGGAGACCCCGCAGGGCCCGCCCGCGCGCGGCGCATTCGGCCAGCCGACCGGTGCATCGTCCGCTCCGCAGAACCGCGAGGAGCGCCGCAAGGCCGACCGGCGCAAGTAGGACCCCCGGGGCGACGGGTCTCCCGTCGTCCCGGGTCCGACCGCATACGCCGACAGCACGACGAAGGGCGCATCTCCCGCGGGAGATGCGCCCTTCGTCGTGTCGGGGGCGGGCTACAGCACGTTGATGGCCGTTGCGCGCCACCGCCGGTCGAGGCCCTCGAGCCGGATGGCGACGGCGCGGGCTCGTGCCCGTCCGTGGACCACGATCACGGCCTCGATGACGCCGTCGCGGGGCGAGAACGACGTGACCGTGCCGATGGTGAACACCGGCCGCGTCACCGACTGCCCCTTCGCGCGACGGGCACGAGCGCTGAGGACCACGCGCTTGAGGAGGTGGCGGTACACGTCATCGCTGACCCACCGTGCGATCTGGTCGAGTTCCCGGGCTCCCGCGAGGATCTCGATGACGCACCGCGTGAGGTTCTCGAGCAACGGACCGGACGGGGGGAGGTCCTGGCTGCTGCAGGGCTGCCGCCCGAAGAAGTAGTCGACGTCGAAGCGCTTGCGCACGGTGCCCCGCACCGTGGCGGTCGGGGCGGGCGCGGCGGCGGACGACGAACCGACCGCTGCGCTCGTCGCCTGCGATTGCGTGGATGCGGGCTTCCGAGCACCGGACCGACGAGTCGGGGCGCCCTCGGCGTTCCTGGCGACGGCGCTCCGACGGTCAGGGAGATCCTCCCGTGGCACTGCTTCACTCATGCGTCACTCCCATCCCGGTGCTCCCCCCGATCGGGGGACCACGATGACTGGTCAACTGTGACATCGCGAGAGGCTCGGCGCACGTCCAGTGCACAAGATGTGGAGAACTGAGAGCGGATCTCAAGGAAGGGACCCAAGGTGACCCGGATGTACCAGCCCTCCCCGCCGCCGCCTCGCTCCATCCGCAAGCCGGGGTCCGGCGACCGATGAGGTGGGAGAACCTCTTCGACGACCTCGAGGGCCAGTGGGAGACGGCGCGGCTCGCCGAGGAGCGGGACCAGCGCGCCGAGGAGGAGCGCGTGCGCGTCGCGCGCACCGTCATGCGCGACCGCCTGAGGGCGCTCATCTCACCCGACCAGGCGAGGCCGCTGCGCCTGTCGCTGTCGGACGGGACCTGGATCGACCTCCGCGCCAAGGTGCTCGGACGCGACTGGCTGTCGGGGGAGCTGACGGTCCCGGGCGACGCGCCTTCGCCTGAGGAGCGGGCGTGCATCCTCCCCATCGCGTCCATCAACGCGCTCGCCCTGGACCGCGAGCAGGCGCGGTCGAGCCTCGCGCCCGTCTCGGAGCTGCCGCCGGAGCGCGGCATCGTCGACCGGATCGGGCTGCCATTCGTCCTGCGCGACCTCTGCAGGCGTCGTGCGCGCGTCGAGCTGCGGCTCCGTGACACCGTCATCGGCGGCACGCTGGATCGCGTCGCCCGCGACCACGTCGACATCGCGGTCCACGAGGCGGGCACCCCTCGGCGGGAGTCAGCCGTCTCGGGGTACCGGCTGGTGCCCCTCGCGGGGATCGTCCTCGTCCGCGTCTGACCGCCCGTCGCGCGGGACCATGTGGACAACGCGCGACGCCCGCGAGCGCCGTCCCCGACATTGACCGGCATGCCTCCCACCCCTCGTCCCGCGCGTCCGGCGCGCCGTCCCGTCTGGTTGGATCCCCGCTTCGTCGTCGGGCTCGTACTGGTCCTCGTGTCCACGGGCGGCGTCGTCGCGCTCCTGCGCTCCGCCGACTCCTCGGTGGTCGTCATGGCCGCGGCGTCCGCCCTCGACGCGGGGACGACGGTCCATGCCTCCGACCTCGTGCCCGTGCGCGTCCGCATCGACGGCGCCGCCGACCACTACGTCTCCCCGGACTCCGCCGACGGGCTCGTCGTCACGCGCTTCGTGGGAGCGGGTGAGCTGGTCCCGCGGTCATCGCTCTCCTCGGCGGACGCGCGCACCACCGCATCGGTCGTCATCCCCACGTCCGCGGGCGCCGACCACCTCGTCGCACCGGGCACCGTCGTCGACATCTGGGCTGCCGCGGTCAAGGGCTCCGGCACGAACGCCTACGACGCGCCGCGCGTCATCGTCTCGGGGGCCACCGTCGCCCAGGTCATCCGGCCCGAGGGCTTCGTCGCGGATCAGGACCACACGCAGGTGCAGCTGACCGTGCCGCGTGAGGACGTGGCGGCGGTCCTCGCATCCACGGACGCAGGGGACCAGATGTCGCTCGTGCCCGTCGGCGACGCGGGGGCCTGAGGGTGGCGTCCCTCATCCTCGCCCTCCCGCCCCGAGTGGAGGACGCCCTCCTCCGCGACGTCGTCGAGGCAGGCCACGCGGTCCTCGCTCGCGTCACGGGCGGGGCGGAGGTGGTCGCCGCGGTCCAGGCGACGACGATCGACCCCCTGCACCTGGTCATCGCCGCGTCTCCCGCCACGCTCGACCGCGACGTGCTCGCGGCGCTCGACGATCGGGGCGCGCGAGCCGTCGCGGTGGCGTCGAGCGAGGCCGACCGCCGCAATGCGCAGGCGCTCGGACACCATGAGGTCGTGGATGAAGGCGCCACCTGGCGCGAGATCGAGGAGCTGCTGCTCTCGGTGCGCCCGCTCGGGGCGGCCGGCGGCACGGCTTCCGGCGTCCGACGCGCGGACGCCGTCGCCGCGCACCTGGAGATCGCTCCACCCGAGCACGGCGACCCGGGCGATTCACGCGATCGGGCTCGGCTCCCCGAGGCCGGGACCCGACGGTCGGCCCACGGGTCCGACGTCCGCGCAGATCCGTCGAGCGGCCGGGACGGAACCGATGGCTCCTCACGCCCCGGGACGAGCTCCCGCACGCGACCGGAGCGGGACCGCCGGGCTCGACCGCTGCGAGCGCGTCTCGGCCTCGCCCGACGCCCGCGCGTGCCGGCCCCGGTCGTCCGGGAGCAGGAGCCGGACGACGGACGGGAACGGATCGGCCGGGTGATCGCCGTCCGGGGTCCGCAGGGCGCTCCGGGCCGGACCACGACCGCGCTGGCCATCGCGGGCGAGGTCGCCGCGGCGGGTCGATCGGCCGTGCTGGTCGACGCCGACGTCCACGGCGGCACGGTGGCCGCGACGCTCGGTCTGCTGGACGAGGCGCCGGGCTTCGCCGCCGCCTGCCGCCTGGCTGCGGCCGACAGCCTCACCGTGGAGGAGCTGGAGCGGATCGCCCAGCACCACCCGTCGACGCGGGCGCCGGGGTTCTCGGTCCTGACCGGCATCTCGCGCCCGGACAGGTGGCCGGAGCTCGCGGAGGGGAGGGTCTCCGCCGTGCTGCAGGCGTGCCGGGGCTGGCGCGACTACACGGTGGTCGACGCGTCCTTCAACCTGGAGGACGACGAGGAGATCTCGAGCGACATGTTCGCGCCCCGCCGCAACGCGGCCACGCACGCGGTGCTGCGCGGTGCGGATCACGTCGTCGCCGTCGTCTCCGCCGACACGGTGGGCCTCTCGCGCTTCTTCCGCGCGTACGTGCAGCTCCTCGAGATCGTCGACCCGTCGCGCGTCTCCGTGCTCGTGAACCGGGTGCGCCCCAGCGCAGGGGGCTGGGACGCCGCGGGCCAGGTGCGACGCACCCTGTTCCGGTTCGGCAGCGTCGAGGCGGTGGGGTACGTCCCCGAGGACCGGGAGTCGCTCGACGCCGCGGTGCTCGCCGGCGCGACTCTCCGCGACATAGCGCCGCGGTCGCCCGCGCTCGTCGAGTGGTCGCGTTTCACCCGCACGACGCTCCTGCCTCCTGAGGACGCGCCGCGGCGGGTTCGTCGCGCGGCCGGCTCCCGCCGTCGCGGCGCCGATCGCGCGGGGGAGGAGCGCGCCCGGCCCGCATAGGCTGTAGCCGTGTCCACGCTCAGCGATCTCGTGCATGCCCAGGGTCTGTCCTCCGACGCGGATGTCGAGTGGCTCCACCTCCTCGTCGGCGACTGGCAGCTCCTCGCCGACCTGGCGTTCGCGGACATCGTCCTGTGGGTCCCGACAGTGAGCGGCAGCTTCGTCGCCGTCGCACACGCCCGGCCGTCGAGCTCGGCCACGCTGTTCTACCGCGACTTCGTGGGGCAGCCCATCAAGGCGGAGTGGCGCAAGCAGGTCACGGACGCGCACGAGACCGCCCGCATCATCGACTCGTCCGCGCCGGACTGGTACGAGGAGACGCCGACCCGCGTGCGCGCGGTGCCGGTGCTGCGTCGCCTGGCCCAGGGCAGTCCCGAGGTCACGGACACGCCCATCGCCGTGATCACGCGGCATACCAACCTCAGCGAGACGCGGACTCCGAGCCGTCAGGAGCTGACGTTCAACGAGTGCGCCAACGACCTCTTCGCGATGATCGCCGACGGTGACTTCCCCGACCTCGGTTCGCCGACCGGTCCTCGGCGGGGGGCGCCTCGCGCCTCCGACGGCCTGCTGCGTCTCGACGTCGACGGCATCACTACATTCGCGAGCCCCAACGCCCTGAGCGCGTTCAACCGCATGGGCTTCTCCGAGGAGCTCGAGGGGGAGTCCCTGGCCGACGCCACGTCCAGCCTGCTCACCGGCAAGCGGCTGACCGTCGACGAGTCGCTGGCGCTCATCGTCGCCGGTCGCGCGCCGTGGCGGACCGACATCGAGTCGCGAGGCGTCACCGTGTCGCTCCGTGCGATCCCGATCCGCAGCCACGGCGAGCGGGTCGGCGCGGTCGTCCTCTGCCGCGACGTGACGGAGCTGCGCCACCAGGAGCGCGAGCTGATCACCAAGGACGCGACGATCCGCGAGATCCACCACCGGGTCAAGAACAACCTGCAGACGGTCGCGAGCCTCCTGCGGATCCAGGCCCGCCGGTCGCACACGGAGGAGGCGCGCGAGGCTCTCGGTCACGCGCAGCGCCGGGTGGGCGCCATCGCCGTGGTGCACGACACGCTCAGCGAGGGGCTCAACCAGAACGTCGACTTCGACGCGGTGTTCGACCGGGTCCTCCTGCTCATCGCGGAGGTCGCCTCCGCGCACAACACGCGGGTGCACCCGAAGATCCTGGGCAGCTTCGGCGTGCTGCCGAGCGCCTACGCGACGCCGCTCGCCCTCGCGCTCACCGAGCTCGTGACCAACGCCGTGGAGCACGGCCTGGCCGGGCGCTCGGGCGAGGTGGCCATCGAGGCCGCGCGCACCGAGGAGACGCTCACCGTCAGCGTCCGCGACGACGGCGTGGGGCTGCCCGAGGGCAAGGTCGGGACGGGGCTCGGCACGCAGATCGTTCGGACGCTCATCCAGGGCGAGCTCAGCGGCACGATCGACTGGCACACGCTCATGGGCAGCGGCACCGAGGTGACCATCGAGGTGCCGCTGCGCTGGCTGGCGCCCGTCACGGCCTGATCCGTACCCCGACGGGCCGTCGTTCGTGCCGGGGGACGACGAGAGCCGGGCAGCCCGTGGGCGGCCCGGCTCTCGTCGGTGGTGCGTGGTGCGTGCGTCAGCTGGCGCGGCGGGCGCGTGCCGCGCGGCGCTTGAGGGCGCGGCGCTCGTCCTCGCTGAGCCCGCCCCAGACGCCCGAGTCCTGACCGGTCTCGAGGGCGTACTGCAGGCACATCTCGGTGACGGAGCAGCGGCCGCAGACGGCCTTGGCCTTGTCGATCTGATCGACGGCCGGGCCGGTGTTCCCCACGGGGAAGAACAGCTCGGGGTCCACAGTCAGGCAGGCTGCCTTGTCACGCCAGTCCATAGGGGTGCTCCTCAGGTCGGTACTCGTTGCACGGCGGATCTGCCGCGGGATGGGGGTGGGGCGAGGCGTCCGGGAACTGCATCGGGACGGGGCACGTGGCCCCTCCTCGTGAGATGCTCAGCTTCAGGGAGGCGTCCCTTGTAAGCTCGGTTCCGGATCTGCTCACCACCCTGTGAACGAACTCGACCTCGAATATCGTCGCATAGAGCCAACGATCAATCAATAGCTTTGTATGGGAACGTGCTGTGACCGGAACCGGTGATGCCCTCGATCCGCGCCAGCCCGCGGACGGACCCCGCCGATCTGCCGCCGTGATCCTCCTCACGGTGCTCGTCGCGCTCGAGGCGCTGGGCATGGCGGGTGTCACCGCGCTCCTGGTCGTCGACCTGCTGACCTCGACGCCGTCGTCGCTGGCCAGCGCCGTCGCGCTGATCGCCCTGGCCGCGCTCGCGGCCGTGTTCCTGGGCGCCGTCGTCCGCGGGATCCTGCGGGGACGCAGCTGGGTCCGGCCGGCGGCCGTGACGTGGCAGGTGCTGCAGATCGCCGTCGGGGCGGGCAGCCTCCAGGGCGCGGACGCGCGTCAGGACCTCGGGTGGGGCCTCATCGTGCCGTCCGTCCTCGTGATCGTGCTGTTGTTCACGAGGTCCGTGCTCCTCGCCACGCGTCGTCGCGACTGAGCCGGACGACGCGTGCGCGGGCGTCAGGCGTCGACGCCGAGCTTTTTGCGCAGCGACGCCACGTGCCCCGTCGCCTTGACGTTGTAGAGGGGGAGGGTGACGCGTCCCTCGCCGTCCACGACGACGGTGGAGCGGATCACGCCGGTGACCTTCTTGCCGTAGAGCGACTTCTCGCCGTACGCGGCGTAGGCGCGGTGCACCTCGAGGTCGGGGTCCGACAGGAGTGTGAAGCCGAGGCCCTGCTCCTCGCGGAACCGGGCGAGGTCCTCCTGGGGGTCCTTCGAGATGCCGAGTACGCGATAGCCGGCGCCCTGGAGGGAGTCCATGCTGTCCCGGAAGTCGCACGCCTGCGTCGTGCATCCGGGTGTGCCGGCGGCAGGGTAGAAGCGGACGATGACGTCCTGGCCGCGGAGGTCCGACAGGGTGACGGGCGAGCCGTCCTGGTCCGGGAGCGTGAAGTCGGGGGCGGGCTGCCCCTTCTCGAGGCGGGTGGTCTCGGTCATGGGGGAGCTTCTCGTTCGGGGATGTCGACGACCATGCTAGGGCCGGCCGCCCGATGCCCGGCCGGGAGCTCCACGGCGTCGATTCGCGTCGGCCCGCGGCGTGGTGCTAGTGTCATCTCTCGGTCCGGTACCCAGAACGACAGGGTCCTCACCTGCACCTCTAGCTCAATTGGCAGAGCAACTGACTCTTAATCAGTGGGTTCTCGGTTCAAGTCCGAGGGGGTGCACCACACGCTCCACGTCGGAGCAGCTCAGCCGGGGGCGTCCTGCTCCGCGATCGATCACGTCGATGGTCGCCGGAGAACCGTGAGAGAATACCGGTCGGACCATCACCGCGGACGCCCCTAGCGGAGCGCCGCGGCGGCCGGTGATCTCGGTGCACCGGCCACGCACCACGACCACGCCCATGGCGTGCGTCGCGGCGCGGGACGTCGGCGCCCACGCGGCTGAGCATGCGCGTGCGCGACATCTCCGGCACACATCTCGAGGGATCGAAGGACAGTACTACATGATTTTCGAAGTAGGGGAGACCGTCGTGTACCCCCACCACGGCGCAGCCACGATCACCGCGGTCAAGACCCGCACCATCAAGGGGGTCGACAAGAAGTACATCACCCTCCAGATCCACCAGAGCGAGCTGGTGATCGACGTGCCTGTCGACAACGCCGAGCTCGTCGGGCTGCGCGACGTCATCGACAGCTCCGGCGTGGAGGCCGTCTTCGACGTGCTCCGCGGCGACGTCGAGGAGGAGGCCGGCAACTGGTCGCGCCGCTTCAAGGCCAACACCGAGAAGATGGGGTCCGGCGACGTGCGCCGCGTCAGCGAGGTCGTCCGCGACCTGTGGCGCCGCGACCAGGACTCGGGCGTCTCGGCCGGCGAGAAGCGGATGCTGGCCAAGGCTCGCCAGATCCTCGTCTCGGAGCTCGCGCTCGCGCAGAAGTCGACCGACGAGGAGGCGTCCGTCGTCCTCGACGGCGTCCTCGCGCAGAGCATCTCCGCCTGACCCCTCCGACGCGCCCTCCCGGGTCCGTCACCGCCGACGGGCGGTCCCTCGTCAACGAGGGACCGCCCGTCGGCGCATCCGGGGTGCCCGTCGGTCGGTGGTGCGACCGGCGTAGGGTGCGAGCATGCGCGAACACCCCGAGCGACCCGACCACGACGGCCCCCTCGAGCAGAACCCCCTCCAGCCCGCGCATGGCGGTCTGCGGATCTGGATCTACGTGATCGCCGCGGTCGTCGTGATCGCCGTCGTCGCCTTCGCGCTCGTGCGCTTCGCGACCGCGGGGCAGAACACGCCGGGCCCGTCGTCGCTGGGGGCCGTCCTCCATCTGGCCGGGGCCGCGCGCGCCCTGATCTGATCCGGCTCCGCTGGGCCCGCCGTCATGCGGCGCAGCTGGCGGCCAGCCGACGCCTCCTCCCCGAGACGATGCCGTCCTCGTCCCCCACGAAGTGCTCGACGGGCCGCGGATCCGACGCCGCGCTCGTGTGACCATGCCCTCGGGACGGGGGTGCGATGGGTGACAGAACATGGCGGCGCGGGAGTCCGGGGCGGCGAGCGGGACGGCGCGCGCTCGTGCGCATCCTGCGCACGAGGCGTGAGGCGGTCCGCGCGCTCCTCGTGGCCGTGGCCGTCGTCGTCGTGCTCGCCGCGGTCGTCGTGGGCGCGCGCGAGGCGGCCCTCGGTCCGGACTCGGGCAGCGGGCGCCTCAGCGCCGAGGTCCCGGACGGCGCCGTCGTCCGCACGCTCGCCGGCGCGGGCCTCGTGGGGGACGGCCGCATCGACCTGGCGGCCGCACGCGGGATGACCGACGCCATCCCCGCGGACGGCCGCGAACGTCATCCGCGCTACGACCGCGATGCGTTCGGCCCGGCCTGGGCGGACACCGACGGGAACGGATGCGACCAGCGCGACGACGTGCTCGTGCGGGACCTCGCACGTGCGTCCTCCTCGCCGGCCGACCCGGGCTGCACGGTGGTCGCGGGGCACCTGGACGATGTCTACACGGGGCGCGGCATCGACTTCACGCGCGGTCCGCGGACGAGCGCGGCCGTGCAGATCGACCACCTGGTGCCGCTGTCCTGGGCCTGGCAGCACGGGGCGTGGTCGTGGACCGACGAGCGACGCGAGCGCCTCGCCACCGACCTCGACGAGCTGCAGGCGGTCGACGGTCCCACCAACCAGGACAAGTCGGACCAGGGGCCGGGCACGTGGCTCCCGCCGGACGCGGCCTACCGGTGCCTCTACGTCACCCGATTTGCCTTCATCGTGAGCCGGTACGGCCTGTCGATCGACGACGCGGATCGGAGCGCCATCGACCGCGTCCTCCAGGCCTGCGCGTGAGGCGCATCCCGTCGGGCGGTGTCGGTGCGCGCGCGTACGCTCGGCTCGACGCGGCCGGGCGTCGACGCGGGCGCGGGGTCCGGGTCGGACGACCCCGAGGGGATCCGCATGTGGAGCAAGCAGAGCGGCGACGCGACCGGCGCGATCACGCCGGTGCCGGAGCATCCCCACGCCCACCCCGTGCGCGGCGCGTGGCTCGTCCGCGTGGGCGACGGTCCGGCCCTGGGCTGGGTGCTGCGTCATCGGGCCGACCTCGCGGCCCCCTTCTCCTACGAGGTCTACGCGTGCGGCCTGGGATCCGACGGGCTGCGGGTGTGGGTCCAGCGGCGCGAGAGCCTCAACGCCGCGGTCGCCTGGGTCATGCAGCACGACGCGGAGCTGCTGGCGTACGGGCGGCGGCTGCGGCCGGATCCGGCGCAGCCTGCCGCCCGAGGGGACGAGGACGCCGCCGCCCCCGGGGAGGGGGACGGCGGCGTCGGGTCGCGCTGACGGGCGCCGGTCAGCGCTTCCGCTGGTCGGCCGCGTCGCGACCGGTGACGGGGAACGGGCCGGTGATGCCCTCGCGCACGCGGGCGATCTCGAGGATCCGGTCGCGCTGCAGGTACCAGCCCGCGACCAGCAACGGGATGATGATCACGAGCGAGGCGACCGTGAGCGTGCCGATCGGCCAGTCGACGGCCATGAGCACGAGCACGCTGACGAGGAACGCGAGCGTGAGCCACGACGTGACGGGCGCGCCCGGCAGGCGGAACGTGGGCTCCTTCGCCTTGCCCTGCTTCGCCCAGGTGCGCAGGCGCATCTGGCACAGGATGATGGTCGCCCAGCCCGCCACGATGCCGAGCGCCGCGACGTTCAGCACGATCTCGAACGCCTGCTTCGGCACGAGGGCGTTGAGGCCGACGCCGAGCAGCGTGATGGAACCGGTGAGCATGATGCCGCCGAACGGCACGCCGCCCTTCGACATGACGGTCGTGAACTTGGGCGCGGATCCGTTCATGCCCATGGAGTGGAGCACGCGGCCCGTGCTGTAGAGACCCGCGTTGAGGCTCGACATGGCGGCCGTGAGCACGACGAAGTTCATGACGGAGCCGGCGATGGCGCCGACCTCGGGCGACCCGAGGCTGGAGAAGAACGTGACGAACGGGCTCTGGTCGGCGCTGTACGCCGTGTAGGGGAGCAGGAGCGAGAGCAGCACGATGGATCCGACGTAGAAGATCGCGATGCGGAAGACGACCGAGTTGATGGCGCGGGGGATGACCTTCTCCACGTCCTGCGTCTCGCCGCTCGCGGTGCCGACGAGCTCGATGGCGGCGTAGGCGAAGACGACGCCCTGCACGACCAGCACCACGGGGACGAGGCCCTGCGGGAAGATCCCGCCGTTCTGCTGGAGGACGGTCCACCCGGTCTGCACCTCGGCGCCGCCGACGGTGACGGGGAAGCTCCAGGCGAGCCACACGATGCCGACGATGAGGAAGACGACGAGGGCCGCGACCTTCACGAGCGCGAACCAGAACTCCATCTCGCCGAAGACCTTCACGGCCACGAGGTTGAGCGCGAGCACGACGGCCAGGGCGATGAGGGCGAGCAGCCACTGCGGAGCCGCGGTGAACGCCGACCAGTAGTGCATGTAGAGCGCCACGGCGGTCACGTCGACGATCGCGGTGGTCGCCCAGTTGAGGAAGTACATCCATCCGGCGGCGTAGGCGAACTTCTCGCCGTAGAACTCGCGGGCGTAGGAGATGAAGGACCCGGAGCTCGGGCGGTGCAGCACCAGCTCGCCGAGCGCGCGGAGGATGAAGAAGGCGAAGACGCCGCAGATGAGGAAGACGATCGCGAGGGCGGGGCCCGCGGAGGCCAGCCGACCGCCTGCTCCGAGGAAGAGACCGGTGCCGATCGCGCCGCCGATGGCGATCATCTGGAGCTGGCGGGGTTTCAACCCGTGCTGGTAGCCCTCCTGCTCGTGGCTGAAGTCCTGCGCCACGAAAGTCGGATCGGGCGTGACGGTGCTGCGGTCGCTCTCGCTTCGTGTCATTCGAATACGGTAGTGGTATGGGGCGTTCGCCCTGGCACCCGCGTCGATCGACTTCCGTGGGGCAGATCACCCGTGATAGGCGCCGAGGAGGCTCGCATGGCCCGCACGCACAGCCCCGCACGCCGGATCCGATCGTGGGCGCCCGTGATCGCGGCGGCGGCGGGAGCGCTCGTGCTCGCCGGGTGCACGACGGATCCGGGGCAGCCCGAGCCCGAGGCGACGACGCCCGCGGCCAGCGCGACCCCTGACGCGGGAGCGGCTCCCGGCGGCACCGCGAGCCCCGAGCCGACCGTGACGCGTGCCCCCGGCCCGCCGACCGAGGACGAGCTCGCCACCTGCTCGACGCTCGCCCAGGTGCTGCCCGACTCCACCAAGCTCGTGCAGGCGCTCGGCGACGGGAAGGCGGTGGATCCGACCCTCCTCGACCGCGTCAAGCAGGGCGACGCGGCCCTCGCCGGCATGGCCCCGGAGAACATGAAGCCGCTCGTCGCCTCGTTCTCGACGATCGTCGACGAGCTGGAGGCGCTGCGCACGGGAGCCGACACGGACGGGGCGTCGCTCGACACCGGGCAGTACCTGCGGGCGACGAGCGCGTTCCTCGACTACTGCCTCGACGACGTCGGCTACGTGCCGCCGACCGCGACGCCCGCTCCCGCGCCCTGAGGCCGGGCCGGGCGGCTGCGCGCCGCGTCAGGTGCGGCGGGCGACGGCCTCGTCCGCCTCGATGTCCTCGCGCGCGTCCTCGCGACGGTCGCGTCCGTCGCCGTCGTGCGTGACGAGCAGGTGCGGCGTGCGGTGGATCCGGTAGGAGACGCGCAGGTGCCGGTGCAGCACGAGCCACGCGATGGCGATGAGGGCGGCGACGATGCCGCTCGCCGCGCCCACCATGAGGGCGGCGCGCGGGCCCCACGTGTTCGCGACCCAGCCCACGATCGGCGCGCCGAGCGGGGTGCCGCCGACAAAGATCGCCATGTAGACGGCCATCACCCGGCCGCGCATGCGCGGCTCCACCGTGAGCTGCACGGTGCTGTTGGCGCTCGTCATGAGGGTCTGCGAGACGACGCCCACGATCACGAGCGCCCCGGCGAAGAGCAGGTAGGTGGGCGCGATCGCGGCCAGCCCGGTCGCGATGCCGAAGAGCGCGGCGCCCACGAACACCAGGCGGATGCGGGGTCGCTCGCGGCGGGCCGACAGCAGGGCGCCCGCGACGGATCCCACGGCGAGGCTCGACGAGAGCAGCCCGAACTCGGTGGCCCCCTTGCCGAACTCGACGCTCGCCATGGTGGAGGTGAAGATCGGGAAGTTGTAGCCGAACGCGCCGACGAGGAACACGATCACGAGGATCACCATGATGTCGGGACGCCCGCCGATGTAGCGGAAGCCCTCGCGCAGCTGGCCGCGGGAGCGCGCGACGCGCTCCGGACGGCGGAGCTCGCCGACGCGGAGGCGCGTGAGCGCGAACAGCACCGCGATGAAGCTCACGGCGTTGAGGAGGAAGACCCAGCCGGTGCCGACGCCCGCGATGAGGACGCCCGCGACGGCCGGCCCGATCATGCGCGCCGCGCTGAAGGACGCCGAGTTCAGGGCGACCGCGTTGGAGAGGTCGTCGTCGGAGACGAGCTCGGAGACGAAGGACTGGCGGGCGGGGGCGTCGAGCGCCGAGGCGACGCCGAGGAGGAGCGCGAAGAGGTAGACGTGCCAGAGCTCGGCGCGTCCCGAGAGCACGACCAGGCCGAGTCCGAGGCCGAGGACCGCCATGGCGCCCTGGGTGATCATCAGCACGCGGCGCTTGTCGTAGCGGTCCGCGATGAGGCCCGCGTAGGGGGAGAGCAGGAGCATGGGGCCGAACTGCAGCGCCATGACGATGCCGACCGCGGTCGCGTCATAGCGGGTGAGCTCGGTGAGGACGATCCAGTCCTGGGCGGTGCGCTGCATCCACGTGCCGACGTTCGAGACGAGGGCGCCAGCGAACCAGATGCGGTAGTTCGGGGCGCGGAGGCTCCGGAAGACGGCGCTCACGCGGCGGCCATGCGGCCGAGGAGGGAAGCGGCCTCGGCGAGGGTGGCGCGCTCGGCGGCGGTGAGCTCGCCGAGGCGGAGGGAGAGCCAGGCGTTCCGCTGCCGGCGGGTCTCCTGCACGACCGTGCGTCCGGCGTCGGTGATGGAGACCGTGACGCGACGGCCGTCGTCGGGGGCGGGGGAGCGCTCGGCGTATCCCGCCTCGACGAGGCAGTTGACCGTGCGGTTCATGCTCGGGGCGGTGACGCGCTCGATCTCCGCGAGGCGGCCGGGGCTCGTCGGCCCGTCGCGGAGGAGCAGGGCCAACACGACGAACTGGCTGTCGCTCAGCTCGTGGTCGGCCTTCTCGGCGCGCAGGCGACGCGCGAGGCGCATGACGCCGGCGCGCAGGCTCTGGCTGAGGTCGGGGGAGTCGGACATGTGCTTAGGCTAGCTCATTAGTCCGGCTAACGAGTCCAGGGCGGATGACGGGATCCTGCGACGGCGCAGCAGCCGGACAGGGGCGAGGGCGTCGGCGGCCCGGGCGGGCAGGATGGAGGGGACGTCGCCGGCCGCGATGCACCCGCGACGACGCGGGCACCGGCCGCGGCCAGAGGAGGCACGGACATGACCCATCACGACGGCACGGCCGACGCGCACGACGACGACGAGAAGCTCGGCGGCGAGGGCACGATCCCCGCGGGCACGACGGGCGTCGCGGCCGGCCACGACGGCGGGAACGACCACTTCGAGCCCGAGGAGGACACGCCGCACCCCGCTGACGAGGACGGCGACGGCACCGCGGCTAGCTGTAGTTCCTCGGGAGGTTGTGAACGCTGGGGCGGATAGCGAAGACCTCCGGGACGATGTGAGTTACCAAGCACACGTCATCACCGGAGGTCTTCGTGACTCACGCTAATGCCCCGTTCGCTCCCGTGGGCAGGGTTCGGCTTGCTCGGTTGATCGTTGAGGACGGGTGGCCGGTCCGGCGTGCGGCGGAGAGGTTCCAGTGCTCGCCGGCGACGGCGTCGAGATGGGCTCGCCGGTATCGGGCCGGGTTGCCGATGACGGACCGCTCATCCCGCCCGCACCGGCAACCGACCCGCACGAGTCGGCGTCGGGAGCGGCGGATCATCGCGCTGAGATTCACTCGCCGGTGGGGCCCGCACCGCATCAGCTATCACCTCCGCGTTCCGCGTTCGACGGTCGAGCGGGTGCTGAACCGGTATCGGATGCCGTTGCTCGAGCACGTCGATCTGAGCACCGGGCTCCCTGCCCGGCGGTCTCCTGCCCGACGCTACGAGCACTCCTCGCCGGGAGATCTGGTCCACGTCGACATCAAGAAGCTCGGCCGTATCCCGGACGGCGGCGGGCACCGAGTCCTCGGCCGACAGGCCGGCCGGAGGAACACTCCCCGGACCGGGCGGGGATACGCGTTCCTGCACCACGCCGTGGATGACCACTCCCGACTCGCGTACTCCGAGATCCTCACCGACGAGCGCAAGGAGACCGCCGCCGCGTTCTGGGCCCGCGCGAACGCGTTCTTCACCACCGCGGGCATCACCGTGATCCGTGTCCTGACGGACAACGGCTCCTGCTACCGCTCCCACGCCTTCACCGAGGCGCTCGGATCGATCACGCACAAACGCACCCGCCCGTACCGGCCCCAGACGAACGGGAAGGTCGAGCGCTTCAACCGCACCCTCGCCACGGAATGGGCTTACGCCCATCCCTATCGCACCGACGAGGCCCGCGCCGCGACCTACCCTGCCTGGCTGCATCACTACAACCACCACCGCCCCCACACCGGCATCGGCGGACTCACGCCCGCCGAACGCGTTCACAACCTCACTGGGAACTACAGCTAGGCCTGCGCCCGCAGTCGACGATGCCCGGTCTCCTCGTGAGGCCGGGCATCGTCGCGTCTAAGCGCGCCGGGGTCCGGCTGGCGACCATCCGTCTTCGGGGTCGGGCGGCGTGGGCCGCGGAGGTGGTGTGATCACCGCCGAGGTGCGTTCGCACGCGATCGAGGATTGGCGTGGGCCGGCCTTGGCAGTGCGATGCGGTGGTCCAGGAGCGTCCACGCTGACCGTGCCCCTCGGGGAAGCAGCGATGTCTCGTCGGCGGGACCGTCGCCGAGCTCCTCCCGTAGCCTCGTGGTGCGTGTGTTGCGCTCACGGTCACGTCGCCGGGCGAGGCCCGAGCCAGGGACGCGTCGTGTGGTCATGCAGCGACCCGCCGACCCTCGAGCCTGCTGCGGAGCCGGCTGCGATCAGCCAGGTGCCTTCCGGTCATCTCGCGACAAAGGACGGGTGTCTGTCGGCGTGCTGGGGATCCGCCTGAGAACTCGCAGGCCGGGCCGCCAGGAGCGGTATGCGCTTCGCCCGCCGCGGATCGAGAACCACGCGAAGGACAGGGAGCGCGGATGGTCGGGTACGCCGAATGTGACGCCATGGGCGGGGGAGCGGAGCGATGGACGCTCCGTGTCCCATGCCCGCCCTGGAAGCGGGGTCCCAGGGAGGATCAGTGAGGGCGTGAGGTGCGCCCTCCTCAGAGGTACGGCGCCAGGGCGACGGTTCTCCTGACCTGAGCATCGCGACGTCGGTCACCTCGTCCCGTCGAGGAGGCGGATCCGCTCGGGCCGGGGCAGCCGTCCGGCGGAGTCCCGCCCCTCGTCACGTCAGGACGGTGCCTCGACTTCGCGGCGACGCAGGACGTGGACCATGACGTCGACGGTGATGTCGTGGCGGGCAGCGTCGCCGGTCGGCGGAACGGCGGCCTCGTCGCGCGGCCGGGACGGGACGCTGGGAGCACTGCGGTGATGGGCGGACGGGCCCATGCCCAGCAGCCGGTCCACGTCGTCCTCCGAGAGGCTCAGGACGCGGTGCACGTGCGTCTCGGACACAGGCTCGAAGAAGGGGCCGGCGGCCTCGAGGATGCGCTCCCGCTTGTCCTCCTGCACTCCGACAGCACGACCCGTGGCCCGCAGCTCGGCGAGGTGCTGCCGGCCCGCGGCGAGGATGACGACGCGGCCGTGCGGGGTGAGGATGCGATGGAACTCGGGCATGTTCCGCGGGGCGAAGACGTCGAGGACCAGATCGGCGACACCGTCGCGCATCGGGAAGGGTGCCCAGGTGTCCGCCACGACGCCGTCGACGTCCAGACGGCCGCGCACGGCGATGCCGACTGCGGCAGGGGAGAGGTCGACCGCGAGGCCGGTCGAGCCGGGCACGGCGTCCAGGAGGGCGCGGAGGTAGTAACCCGTGCCGCAGCCGGCGTCGACCACGCGGAGCCCGCCATCGCGGTGCGCGCCGGATCCGAGCGGTGCGCGCATCGGCGCCTCCGAGCGCGGTCCGACCGGGGTCCCGACCGCCTCCGTCAACGCGTCGATGAGCGGCGCGTAGTGGCCGCGGTCGAGGAAGGCGCCGCGCGCCGCGAGCATCTCCGCGGTGTCGCCCGTGACGCGCGTACCCGCCGCGAGCAGGTTGACGTAGCCCCGCTTGTTCGCGTCCATGGCATGACCCTGATCGCAGCGGAGCACCAGTGGAGGCACGGCGTGCAGATCGGCACCGCAGGAAGGACACCGCAGCCAGGCGGCGAGCCGGTCGAGATCCACGAGTCCTCCTGGGTCGAAGCGGGCGGCAATGGGGCTGGACGCACGAAAGCCGGTCCAGACTGTCGCCGGACCGGCTCTCGGTTCCCGTCTGCGCGTCAGCGCGGACGGGGGTGCGGCCTAGTGGTGGTCGCTGTGGCTGCGCTCGACATCCTTCGTGGTGACCGGGGAGATCCGGTCCTCGAAGAACCACTTCGACAAGGCCGCGCGAGCCCGCTGGTTGACCGTGATGCGTCCACGGCTGTCCGGGCGGATCATGAGGGGCTTGTAGTCGTCGTAGCTCACCAGGCGCCAACGCTCGTACTCGTCGAGCTGCTCGTGCACCTCGATGAACTCACCGCCGGGCAGCTTCACGATGCGGCCCGACTCGACGCCGTGGAGGGCGATCTCGCGGTCCTTCTTCATGAGAGCCAGGCAGATGCGCTTGGCGACCTGGTAGGCGATGACCGGCCCGAGGATCAGCAGCGCCTGCAGCGTGTGGATCACGCCTTCCATCGACACCTTGAAGTGCGTGGCGATGAGGTCGGAGCTCGCCGCGGACCAGAGGACCGCGTAGAACGTGACGCCGGCGGCGCCGATCGCGGTGCGCGTCGGGGCGTTGCGCGGGCGGTCGAGGATGTGGTGCTCGCGCTTGTCACCGGTGATCCACGCCTCGATGAAGGGGTAGAGCGCGACGAGCACGATGAACAGACCCAGGACCGTGATCGGCAGGATGATGTTGAACGAGAACGTGTGGTCGAACAGCACGAACTCGAGTCCCGGCGGCACGAGGCGCAGGGCACCGTCCGCGAAGCCGATGTACCAGTCGGGCTGCGTACCTGCCGACACCGGCGACGGGTCGTACGGGCCGTAGTTCCAGATCGGGTTGATCGTGAAGAACGACGCCATCACGACGATGACGCCGAAGACGACGAAGAAGAACCCGCCGGCCTTGGCGGCGAAGGTGGGGAGCACCGGGACGCCGACCACATTCTCGTTCGTCCGGCCGGGGCCGGCGAACTGGGTGTGCTTGTGCACGACTACGAAGAGGAGGTGGAGCGCGAGGAACGCCACGAGGATCGCCGGCAGCAGCAGGATGTGCAGCGTGTAGAGCCTCGGGATGATGTGCGTCCCCGGGAACTCGCCGCCGAACAGGAGGAACGAGATCCAGGTGCCGATGACCGGGATGCCCTTCACCATGCCGTCGATGATGCGCAGGCCGTTGCCGGAGAGCAGGTCGTCGGGGAGCGAGTAGCCCGTGAAGCCCTCGGCCATCGCGAGGATGAAGAGCACGAAGCCGATGAACCAGTTGAGCTCTCGCGGCTTGCGGAACGCACCCGTGAAGTAGATGCGGAGCATGTGCAGGCCGATGGACGCCACGAACAGCAGCGCCGCCCAGTGGTGGATCTGCCGCATGAGCAGGCCACCGCGGATGTCGAACGAGATGTCGAGCGAGGACGACATGGCGACCGACATCTCGACGCCCTTGAGGGGCGCGTACGAGCCGGCGTAGTGCGTCTCCGCCATCGAGGGGTTGAAGAAGAAGGTCAGCCACGTGCCGGTGAGGAGGATGACGACGAAGCTGTACAGCGCCACCTCACCGAGCATGAAGGACCAATGGTCCGGGAAGATCTTCCGCCCGAACTCCTTGACGGCGACGCTGACGCTGGTGCGCTCGTCGAGGTAGGTCGCGGCGGCGGTGAGGCCGCCTCCGCTCTTGGCGGCGGGCGCGGTGGCGCCCGTCGTGGTCGGATCAGCTGTTGTAGTCACCACGACGCTCCCAGAAACTAGCCCCTACGGGCTCGGTGAAATCACTCTGTGCAATGAGATAGCCCTCGTCGTTGACGGCGATGGGCAGCTGCGGCAGGGGCCGCTTGGCCGGTCCGAAGATGACCTCGCAGTGGTTGGTCACGTCGAACTGGGACTGGTGGCAGGGGCAGAGCAGGTGGTGGGTCTGCTGCTCGTAGAGCGCCACCGGGCAACCCACGTGCGTGCAGACCTTGGAGTAGGCGACGATCCCGTCGTAAGACCAGCCCTTGCGCTCCGGCGACTCGACGAGGTCCTCGGGGCGGAGCCGCATGAGCAGCACCGCGGCCTTGGCCTTCTCCTCGAGCTTGTCCTCCTCCAGCTCCATGAGGGAGGCGGGGATGACGTGGAACGCGGAGCCGATCGTGACGTCGGACGCCTTGATGGGCGTGCCGGAGGGATCGCGGGTGAGCACCTCGCCCTTCTTCCACAGCGTGTGGCTGAGAGCGGAGGCGGGCTCCTCGGCGCTGCCCGGGTACAGGTCGCGGAACAGGATCACGGCCGGCAGCGGGAAGGCGACGAGGGCGCCGATCAGGCTGTTGCGGATGAGGGAGCGACGGCCGAAGCCGGACTCCTCGTTCGCCTGCGCGAAGATCTCGACGGCGCGGGCCTGCGTGGCCGGCGAGCCGCCCTGCGGGTGGCGCTCGTCGATCAGCTCGTGGTCGCTCATGAGCGCCTTGGACCAGTGGATGGCCCCGATCCCGAGGCTCAGGAGCGCCAACGCGATGCCGACGCCGAGGAACAGGTTGTTCAGGCGCACGCTGCCGGGGTCGTCCGCGTAGATCGGGAAGCCGAAGTAGGCGCCGATGGCGAAGACGCTGCCCACGATGGACAGGTAGAAACAGGTGTAGACGACGCGCTCCGCCGTCTTGGCCTTCTTCGGGTCCTTGTCGGTGACGCGGAGGCGGTGCTCCGGGAAGCCGGGGTTCTGGAAGGCGTCGCGCGTGGCGACGGCGGTGCCGCCGGGGAGCACGACGTCGCGGCCTGCCGGCTCGAGCTCGCCGGCGTCGTAGCCCGCGGGGACGACGCCCGACTCGTCCTCGTCATCGTGTGCCATGTGCGTGCCTCTCCTGTGTTCTTGTGCGGGTCATCGATGCGGGCGTCAGTTGGACCGGGCCGTGAGCCACACGGTCAGGGCGACGATGCCGCCGAGGCCGAAGATCCACATGAAGAGCCCCTCGGAGACCGGGCCGAGCCCGCCGAGGTTCGCGCCGCCGACCGTGCTGTTCTCCTCGATGTACTGCAGCGACGTGATGATGTCGCGCTTGTCCTCCGGGGAGATGTTGGTGTCGTTGAACACCGGCATGTTCTGCGGGCCCGTGACCATGGCCTCGTAGATGTGGACCGGGGCCACGCCCTCGAGGCTCGGGGCGAACTTGCCCTCGGTGAGGGCGCCTCCGGCCGCGGCCACGTTGTGGCACATGGCGCAGTTGATGCGGAAGAGCTCTGCGCCGTTGGCGGCGTCGCCCTTCCCGTCGAGGTACTGGCCGTCTGGGATGGCGGGACCGGGGGCGAGGGAGGCGACGTAGGCCGCGAGCTCCTTCACCTGGGTGTCCGTGAACTGCGTGGGCTTCTCCGGCGCCTGGACCGTGGTGCCCTGCAGCGGCATGCGACCGGTGCCGACCTGGAAGTCGACGGACGCCGCGCCGACGCCGATGAGGCTCGGGGCGACCCCGGTGCCGGTGGCGTCCATCCCGTGGCAGGTGGCGCAGTTCGAGCCGAAGAGCTTCTGGCCCTCGTCGATGGTCTGCGCGGACTTCAGGTCGACCTCGGCCGACGCGCTGCCCGACTGGATCATCGCGTAGGCACCGCCCGTGGTGAGCAGGCCGATGGCGAGCAGGGCGATGGTGGTCAGGGGGCTGCGGCGACCGGTTCGACGGGCGCGTGCTGTCTTGGTGCTCATGCTGTGGTTGATGCTCCCGCTCGGTGCTATTTGAGGACGTAGATGACCAGGAAGAGCCCGATCCAGACCACGTCGACGAAGTGCCAGTAGTAGGACACGACGATGGCGCTCGTCGCCTCCCTGTGTCCCATGGACCGGACTGCGAAGATGCGCCCGATGACGAGGAGGAAGGCGATGAGCCCGCCGGTGACGTGCAGGCCGTGGAAGCCCGTGGTCATGTAGAACGCCGAGCCGTAGGCGTTGCTGCTGAGCGTGATGCCCTCGGTGACGAGGGTGGCGTACTCGAAGATCTGGCCGACGACGAAGATGGCGCCGAGGGCGTAGGTGAGGAAGAACCACTCGACCGTCCCCCACTGGCTGGGCTTCCATCCCGTGGCGCGCGCCTGCAGGCGCTCCGCCGCGAACACGCCGAACTGGCAGGTGAACGAGCTGGACACGAGGATGAGCGTGTTCACGAGGGAGAACGGCACGTTGAGCCGGCCCGCCTCGAACTCCCAGAGGGCGCCGGACGTCGAGCGCAGGGTGAAGTAGATCGCGAAGAGACCCGCGAAGAACATCACCTCGCTGCCGAGCCACACGATGGTGCCGACGGCGACCGTGTTCGGTCGGTTCACCACCGGCGCGATCGATACTGGGGAGATTGAGGTCGTCGTCACAGGTTCCATTATGACCTAGGCCGACGGCACCCGATGCCCACCCGGCCGCCCGTGAGATCCGATCCAGGCGCTCGTTAGGCTGACCGCCATGCCCTCCGCCCCGACCTGGCCCGCGCTCATCACCACCCTCATCGAGGGGCGCCACCTGTCGGTGTCCGAGTCCACGTGGGCCATGCGCCAGGTGATGCGCGGCGAGGCCACTCCCGCGCAACTGGGCGGGCTCCTGGTCGCTCTGCGCGCTTCGGGCGAGACCGTCGACGAGATCGTCGGCTTCCGCGACGCGGTGCTCGAGGACGCGCTGCCGCTCGACGCGGATCCACGCGCCCTCGACATCGTGGGGACGGGAGGGGACCCTTACGGCGCGGTCCTCAACATCTCGTCGGCGGCGTCGATCGTCGCCGCCTCGACGGGCGTGCCCGTCATCAAGCACGGCAACCGCGGGGCGAGCTCCGCGTCGGGCGCGTCCGACGTGCTGACCGCCCTCGGGATCGACCTGACGATCGCGCCCGAGCGGGTGGCCGCCGTGCTCCGCGAGACCGGCATCACGTACGCCCACGCCGCCCTCTTCCACCCGGGCTTCCGGCATGCCGCCGCCACGCGGCGCGAGTTGGGCATCTCCACGCTGTTCAACGTGCTCGGGCCGCTCTGCAACCCGGCGCGCCCCGAGGCGTCGGCCGTGGGCGTCGCCGACCTCTCCCGCGTCCCGCTCATGGTGGGCGTGTTCCGGACCCGCGGCGCCACGGCGCTCGTGTACCGGGGCGACGACGGGATCGACAAGCTCACGACCACCGGGCACAGCCACATCTGGGAGGTCAGCCGGGGCGCGGTCACCGAGCACGACCTCGACCCGCTCGAGCTCGGGATCCCGCGCGCCCCCATCGAGGCGCTCCTCGGCGAGGGGGTGGAGGAGAACGCGGAGGTGATCCGGCGCGTCCTCGCCGGCGAGCCGGGTCCCCAACGCGACGTCGTTCTGCTGAACGCGGCGGCGGGCCTCGAGGCCTTCGATCTGATGGGCGATCCCACCCGCGTGCAGCAGCCCATGGCGCGCCGCCTGCGCGAGAAGGTGACCGTCGCCGCCGAGGCCGTGGACTCCGGTCGCGCCGCCGCCAAGCTCGAGGAGTGGGCGGCCGCGACCCGCGCCTGATCCGCATCCGGCCGGTCGATGTCGCGCGTGCGGCGGATGATGGACGCATGTGCGGGAGATTCGTGGTGGCGCGGGCGACGGGCGACCTCGTCGGGGACTGGGCGGTCGACGACGTCGAGGGCGACGACCCGGCCCCCTCGTGGAACGTCGCGCCGACGACCACGGTCCGCATGGTCGCCGACCGGCGTCCGCGCGACGATGCGGACGGCGCGGTCCGCCGCGTCCTGACCGGCGCCAGGTGGGGGATCGTCCCGCCGTGGGCGAAGGCCGTGCAGGGCGCCCCGCTCATCAACGCGCGCGTCGAGACGGTCATGGAGAAGCCGACGTTCCGCAGGGCCGTGCTCACGCGGCGCGCCGTCGTTCCTGCGGACGGGTACTACGAGTGGCAGGCGACCGCCTCCGGCAAGCAGCCCGTCTACCTGCACGGCGAGGACGAGCGCCCGCTGGCCTTCGCCGCCGTGTACGAGCACTGGCGGGACCCTGCCGTCCCGGAGGGGGAGCCGGGCGCGTGGCTGCGCAGCCTCGCCATCATCACCTCCGCCGCGAGCGACGCGCTCGGGCACATCCACGACCGCACGCCGGTGATCGTGCCGCGCGACCGGCTGGACGAGTGGCTGGACGCGGGGACGGCGGCGGTCGACGACGTGCGCCACCTGCTCGGTTCGCTCCCGGAGCCGCGCCTCGTGCCGCGGCTCGTCTCGACGCGCGTCAACAGCGTGCGGAACGACGGGCCGGACCTCGTGGCGCCCGTCGACAGGGAGCCCGCGGGCCACGGGCAGCCGACGCTGATCTGACGCCGCGGTGCCCGCCAGCCGGCCCCGGGAGACGACGCGCGCCCCGCCAGCGGGGCTGACGGGGCGCGCGGATGGTGCCGGTGCGGTCTACTGCACGTCGTCGTCGACCCAGTCGAAGGTCTTCGTGACGGCCTTCTTCCAGAGGCGCAGTTGGCGCTCGCGCTCGGCGTCGTCCATGTCCGGCGTCCAGCGGCTGTCCTCCTGCCAGTTCTGGCGGAGGTCGTCGAGGTCCTTCCAGAAGCCGACGGCGAGGCCCGCGGCGTACGCGGCGCCGAGCGCGGTGGTCTCCGCGACGACGGGGCGCACGACCGGGACGCCGAGGATGTCGGCCTGGAACTGCATGAGCAGGTTGTTGGCGATCATGCCGCCGTCGACCTTGAGCTCCGTCAGGTCGACGCCCGAGTCCGCGTTGACCGCGTCGAGCACCTCGCGCGTCTGGAAGGCCGTGGCCTCCAGCGCGGCGCGGGCGATGTGTCCCTTGTTGACGTAGCGCGTGAGGCCCACGAGGGCGCCGCGGGCGTCGGAGCGCCAGTACGGCGCGAACAGGCCGGAGAACGCGGGGACGAAGTACACGCCGCCGTTGTCCTCGACCGTGGCCGCGAGCGTCTCGATCTCCGCGGCGCTCGACACGAGGCCGAGGTTGTCGCGCATCCACTGCACGAGCGAGCCCGTGACCGCGATGGATCCCTCGAGCGCGTAGTGCGGCTCCGCATCGCCCAGCTTGTAGCCGAGCGTCGTGAGGAGGCCGTTCTGCGAGTGGATGATGTCGGTGCCGGTGTTGAAGATCAGGAAGTTGCCGGTGCCGTACGTGTTCTTCGACTCGCCCTGGTCGAACGCCGCCTGGCCGAACGTGGCCGCCTGCTGGTCGCCCAGGATGCCCGCGATGGGCACCTCGCGGAGGAGGCTGGAGGACTCGACCTGGCCGTAGACCTCGGAGGAGCTCTTGATCTCGGGGAGCATCGAGCGCGGCACGTCGAAGGCGGCGAGGATCTCGTCGTCCCACTGCAGCGTCTCGAGGTCCATGAAGAGCGTGCGCGACGCGTTCGTGACGTCCGTGACGTGCACGCCGCCGTCGGTGCCGCCGGTGAGGTTCCAGAGGACCCAGGTGTCCGTCGTGCCGAACATGAGGTCGTCGGCCTCGGCCTTCTCGCGTGCGCCCTCGACGTTCTCGAGGATCCAGACGATCTTCGTGCCCGAGAAGTAGGTGGCGAGCGGCAGCCCGACCTTCGGCTTGAAGCGCTCCACGCCGCCGTCCTCGGCGAGGCGGTCGACGATCTTCTGCGTGCGGGTGTCCTGCCAGACGATCGCGTTGTAGACGGGCTTGCCCGTGGTGCGGTCCCACACGACGGCGGTCTCGCGCTGGTTGGTGATGCCCACGGCCTCGACGTCGTGGCGCGTGATGTCGGCCTTGGACAGCGCCTGGCCGATGACCTCGCGCGTGTTGCGCCAGACTCTCCATCGGGTCGTGCTCGACCCAGCCGGCGCGGGGGAAGATCTGCTCGTGCTCGAGCTGGCCGGTGGAGACGATGGATCCGCTGTGGTCGAAGACGATGGCCCGCGTGCTAGTGGTGCCCTGGTCGATGGCGACCATGTACTTCTCGCTCATGTGGTCTCTCCTAAGAGGTTCGGGGTGTTCTAGAGGATGGGGAGCAGCGCGTAGGACGCGAGGCCGGCGAGGACGCCGCCGATGGCGGGGCCGACGACGGGGACCCAGGCGTAGGACCAGTCGCTCGAGCCCTTGCCCTTGATGGGGAGGATCGCGTGCGCGATGCGCGGGCCGAGGTCGCGGGCCGGGTTGATGGCGTAGCCGGTCGGTCCGCCGAGCGACGCGCCGATGCCGACCACGAGGAGTGCGACGGGGATGGCGCCGAGGGCCGAGAGTCCGGCGGGGGTGGCCGCGTCCGCGTCCGGGTTGTTCGCGAGGCTGAAGCCGAGGATCACGATGACGAGCACGAAGGTGCCGATGATCTCCGTGACGAGGTTCCAGGCGTAGTTCCGGATGGACGGGCCGGTCGAGAACACGCCGAGTTTGGTGGCCGCGTCGGGCTCCTCGTCGAAGTGCTGCTTGTAGGCGAGCCAGCAGAAGACCGCGCCGATGATCGCGCCGACCATCTGGGCGAGGATGTAGACGGGGACGCTCGCGACGTCCTCGATCTTGCCGGCGGCCAAGAGGCCGAGCGTGACGGCCGGGTTGAGGTGCGCGCCGGACGCGTACGACACGGTGACACCGGCGAAGACCGCGAGGCCCCAGCCGAAGTTCACCATCAGGGTGCCGCCGGCGAGCCCCTTCGACTTGATGAGCGCGACGTTCGCCACGACTCCGCATCCGAGGAGGACGAGGAGGGCTGTGCCCACCGTCTCCGACAGGAAGATGACTCCAAGATCCACTGCGTGGTGCTCCGATCGTTCGTCGAGGCGCGGGGGCGGCCTCTGCCGCATCATCGCGGTGGGACCAATCTAGTGCCGGGGGAGCGGCCGGGCCGGTCGCGGCTGGCCGCTCCGCGACATGGATCCCGGCCCACGGGGGGAGGGGCGTAAGGGCTGTCGGTGCGCGTGCGCCCGGGCGTATGTTGGCGACACACCCGAGTCGCCGCCGACCGAGTCCGTCCTCGATCCGGCTCGGATGCGCGGCTGCCGTCCGGCCGCCCGAGACCCGTGAGGAGCCGGCCGTGAAGAAGCTGATCAACGACCCGAGGGCGGTGGCCGACGAGGCCGTCCGGGGCTTCGCCTCCGCCCACCCCGACCTGGTCGCCCTGAGCGCGGATCCGCTCTTCGTCCGACGCGCGGAGCCGACCCGACCTGGCCGCGTCGCCGTCGTCAGCGGCGGCGGCAGCGGGCACGAGCCCCTGCACGCCGGCTTCGTGGGACACGGGATGCTCGACGCGGCCGTGCCCGGACCGGTGTTCACGAGCCCCACCCCAGATCCTGTGGTCGCCGCCACCCTCGCCGTCGACGGCGAGGCCGGCGTGCTGCACATCGTGAAGAACTACACGGGCGACGTCCTCAACTTCGAGACCGCGGCCGAGCTCGCGGAGGCGGAGGGCGTACGGGTGCGGACGGTCGTGGTCGACGACGACGTCGCGGTCACCGACTCCCTCTACACGGCCGGCCGCCGCGGGGTCGCGGGCACCGTGCTCGTGGAGCGCATCGCGGGCGCCGCGGCCGAGCGCGGGGACGACCTCGATGCGGTGGCCGCGATCGCCGGGAGGGTGGTGGGGCAGGTGAGGAGCATGGGCGTCGCCATCCGGGCCTGCACCGTCCCGCACGCCGGCGAGCCGAGCTTCGCGCTCGAGGTCGACGAGATGGAGATCGGCATCGGGATCCACGGCGAGCCGGGCCGCGTCAAGCTGCCCCTCGAGCCGGTGGACGCCATCGTGGAGCGCCTCCTCGACCCCGTGCTCGAGGACCTCGCGGCGCCGTCCGGCAGCCGGGTGCTTCTGCTCGTGAACGGGATGGGCGCGACTCCGCTGTCGGAGCTCTACATCGCGTACCGCCGCGCGGCCGCCGTGCTCGAGGAGGCCGGGCTGACCGTCGCCCGGAGCCTCGTGGGAGACTACGTCACGGCCCTCGACATGGAGGGACTGTCCCTCACGGTGCTGCTGCTCGACGACGAGCTCGTCGACCTGTGGGACTCGCCCGTGCAGACCGCCGCTCTGCGGTGGGGGAGGTAGCTCATGGCACTCGGGACCGACTGGGTCGTCGCCTGGATCACGGAGGCGGCGCGCGTCATCGCCGACCAGCGCGGCGCGCTCATCGCCCTCGACCGCGAGATCGGTGACGGCGACCACGGCGAGAACCTCGACCGGGGCTTCGGTGCCGTCACGGCCAAGCTCGCGGGCCTCGCGTCCGACGCCGCGCCCGCCGACGCGCTCAAGGCCGTGGCCACCACGCTGATCTCCACGGTCGGCGGCGCGTCCGGCCCGCTGCTCGGGACGGCGTACTTGAAGGCGGCAGCGGCCGTCTCCGGCCGAGCCGACCTCGACGCGTCGGCGATCACCGACCTCCTCGAGGCCGCCGTGGGCGGGATCGTCCTCCGCGGCAAGGCCGAGCGGGGCGACAAGACGATGGTGGACGCGTGGGCCCCGGCCGCAGAGGCCGCGCGTGCGGCCGCCGACGCGGGATCCGCACCCGCCGACGCCCTCGCTGCCGCCGCCGACGCCGCCGCGCGCGGGGCGGAGGAGACGGAACCGCTCGTGGCCCGCAAGGGACGTGCCTCCTACCTCGGCGACCGCGCCATCGGCCACCGCGACCCGGGGGCGCAGTCGTCCGCGCTCATCCTGCGCGCGGCGGCCACGACGGCCGCCGACGCCGACGGGGGCGCATCGTGAGCGTCGGCCTCGTGCTCGTCTCGCACAGCGCGCTCATCGCGCATGGGCTGGTCGACCTCGCCCGGCAGATGGCGCCGACCGTCGCGCTCATCCCCGCGGGTGGGTCCGGCGACGGCACGCGCGAAGACGCGGGCATCGGCACGAGCTTCGACGTCGTCTCCGCGGCGCTCGCGGAGGCGGAGGGCGGCGACGGCGTCGTGGTCCTCGCCGACCTCGGATCCGCGTACCTCACGGCGGAGACGGCCGTCGACCTCCTCGACGAGGACACCGCAGCCCGTGTCGTCGTTGTGCGTGCGCTGCTCGTGGAGGGTGCGGTCGCCGCCGCGGTCGCCGCCGAGACGGGCGGATCCCTGGAGGACGTGGCCGCGGCCGCCGCATCGGCCGCCGGCGTCGACGCCGCCGAGGACGCCGACGCGGGGCTCGCGCCGGATCCGAACGCCGACGGCACCGAGCCCGCGCCCGCCGGCGGTGCGGGCATCGTCCGCGGAGAGGCCACCCTGGTCAACCGCGACGGGCTGCACGCCCGACCGGCGGCGGACTTCGTCACACGCGCGTCCGCCTACTCCGCGGCCGTCACGGTCAACGGCCAGAACGCCGCCTCGCTCCTCGGCGTCATGGCCCTCGGCCTCACCCGGGGCGCGCGCGTCGTCATCGAGGCGACGGGCGACGACGCGGAGGAGGCGGTCACCGCGCTCGTCGAGCTCATCGAGTCGGGGTTCGGGGAGGTCTGACGACAGGCGTCGCGACGGGCGGCGATCAGTGGGCGTCGAGGTAGACCCATGCTCCCGAGTGCCGGGCGAAGCGGCTCGCCTCGCGTTGGCTGCCGCGCTCCCCGCCGTGCCGGAAGGCGGCCTCGAAGCCGACGACGCCCGTCGCGTCATCGGGACCGCCGAGCGCGGTGCGATGGATCGTCAGCCGGAACCAGCGCATGGACGGCTCGACCTCGATCTCCTCGGGGCGCGTCGACGGGTGCCAGCTGCGGGCGAGGTACGCGGCGTCGCCGCGTGCGTAGGCCGAGAAGCGGGAGCGCATCAATCGCTCGGCGGTCGGGGCGGGCGCGTCGCCCCGGTGCAGCGGACCGCAGCATGCTCCGTACGGATCGCCGCTCGTGCACGGGCACCACGCGTCGTCGTCCGGCGTCGACCACGGGGCGTCGGGGGAGAGGCGCGTCATGCCCCGAGCCTCCCACGCCGGTGGCCGGGAGCAGGATGGGAGGGGCGGCCGTCCACGTGGACCCGCCTGACCCATGACCCGAGGAGAGCACCATGACCCCCGCCACCGACCTGCTCGTGGACGCCTACGGGCGCATCGTCGAGATCGTCCGCGACGCCGTCGACGGGCTCGACGTGGACGACCTCGCCTTCCGCCCGGACGCCGAGGCCAACTCCATCGGGTGGCTCGTCTGGCACCTCGCCCGCGTGCAGGACGCCCAGGTCGCCGACGTCGCCGGCCAGGAGCAGACCTGGTCGACCGGGGGATGGGCCGAGCGCTTCGCCCTGCCGTTCGACGGGTCGGCGACCGGGTACGGACAGTCGTCCGACGACGTCGCGGCGCTCGAGGGCGTCACCCCCGAGCTCCTCGTCGGCTACCTCGAGGCCGTGCAGTCCGCGACGCTCGCGTACCTCGCGGGGCTCGACGACGCCGAGCTCGACCGCGTCGTCGATCAGGACTGGACGCCGCCCGTCACCCTCGGAGCCCGCCTCGTCAGCGTGCTCGCTGACGACCTCCAGCACGCCGGGCAGGCGTCCTATCTCGCCGGACTCGTGGCCCGTCGTCGCTGACCGCCGGACGCGCGCTCGCGTTCGCGCGGCCGACCCGAGCCGTGATCAGGCGGGGAGCTCGGCCTCGATGAGCGACACGATCTCGGGCGCGTCCGGCTCGACCGTGGGCCGGAAGCGGTGCACGGCTCCCGACGGCGTGACGACGAACTTCTCGAAGTTCCACTTCACACGGCCGGCCTTCCCCTCCGCGTCGGGCGTCTTCGTCAGCTCCGCGTAGACGGGATGCGCGGACCTGCCGTTGACCTTGACCTTCTCCATCATGGGGAAGGTGACACCCCACGTGGTGGAGCAGTACTCGTCGATGGCCTCCGCGGATCCGAGCTCCTGCAGGAACTGGTTGCTCGGGAAGCCGATGACCGTGAAGCCGCGCTCCCCGTAGGTGCGCTGCAGCTGCTCGAGCTTCTCGTACTGCGGCGCGAGGCCGCAGCGCGAGGCGACGTTGACGACGAGCACGACCTTGTCGGCGTACGCGCCGAAGGTGGTGGCCTCGCCCTGGAGGGTGGTCAGCGGGATCTCGTCGAGCCGGGGATGCGTCATGCGCCGACCGTAGTCCCGTCCCCTGACAGCGCCTCCCGGATGCGGATCGGATCCGCGGCGCTCCGCGCTAGTTCGCGAACTCCATGACGGTCGCGTCGGCCGCGACCTTCGTCGCGCCCACGTCGACGCCGTGGTACGTGAGCAGCGTGTCGACGGTGTCCTGGATCTCCGCGTCGCGCTCCTCGCCGGTCCAGCCGAGCACCTCCTGCAGCACGTCGGCGATCTCCGCGAGCATCTCGTGCGTCACGCCGCCGACGAAGGCGAGGTTGGTGCGACGGAGGACGACGTCGGCGAGGTGCACCGCGTCCTCGTGCGTGGCGAAGTACGCGATCTCGGCGCGCGTCAGCTGCGGGTCGGTCGCGAGCGGCGTGGACGGCTGTCCGGAGAGGACGTCGATGACGCTCGTGGCGCGCGTGCCGTAGCGGTTGAGCAGGCGGTCGACCTGCTCGGTGCCGATGCCCTCCGCGCGGGCTGCCTGCGTCGCGATCCAGCGGGCACGGGCGGTGCTGGAGGACGGAAAGTCCTTGCCGCCGCCGATGGGCATGCCGGTTGTGTCGACAGAGCGCTCCACGCCGAGGCGCGTGGTGGCCTCCGTGGAGAGGTGCGCCGACAGGGCGCGGAACGTCGTCCACTTGCCGCCGACGAGGCTGAGCACCTTGCTGCCGGAGAGGCCCTGGATCTCGGTCTCGACGATGCGGTAGTCCCGCGACACGAAGCCGGGCGCGGTGTCCTCGTGGCGCGGCAGCGGACGGATGCCCGAGTAGCGGTACACGATGTGGTCGCGGTTCAGCTCGATCTGCGGGAAGACGTGCTTGACGAGGTCGAAGAAGTAGTCGACCTCCTCCTCGGTGCAGACGGCCGGCTCCCTCGGATCGGCGTCGATGTCCGTGGTGCCGATGAGCACGCGGCCCTTGAGCGGGTAGATGAGGACGATGCGGCCGTCGTTGTTCTCGAAGAAGATCTCGCGGCCCTTGGTGGCTTCGAGCAGCTCGGCGTTGTCGACGACGATGTGCGAGCCCTTGGTCCCGCCCATGTACTTCGTGTCACCGCCCATGGCCTCGTTGGTGAGGTCGGTCCAGGGGCCGGACGCGTTGACGACGACGTCGGCCGTCACGACGAACTCGGTGCCCGAGATCACGTCGCGCAGCTTCACGCCGCCGTCGGCGACGCCCACGGCCTCGAGGTAGTTGGCGCTCCGCGCGTGGTCGCCCGCGGCCAGGCCGTCCTTGAGCACGTCGAGCGCGAGGCGCTCGGGCTCGTGGACGGAGGCGTCGTAGTAGGTGCCGGTGAACTTGACGTCCTTGTTGAGCGCGGGCATGTCCTCGCGGGCGGCCTTGCCGATGCGGAAGCGGTGGCGCGGGACCGAGCCGCCGTCGCGGGAGAAGGAGTCGTAGAGCGTCATGCCCACGCTGATGAGGAGGGCGCCGCGCTCCTTGGTGGAACGCTGCTTGTGCGTCAGCATGCGCAACGGCGCGTTGAGGATGCCGGAGAACGTGGAGAAGATCGGCATCGTCGTCTGCAGCGGCTTCACGTAGTGGGGCGCGATGCGGATGAGGCCGTTGCGCTCCTCGACGGACTCGCGGACGAGGCGGAACTCGCCGTTCTCGAGGTAGCGGATGCCGCCGTGGATCATGTGCGAGCTCGCCGCCGAGGCGCCCGAGCCGTAGTCGGCGCGCTCGACGAGCACGACGTCGACGCCCTGGAGCGCGAGGTCGCGGAAGGTCGCGATGCCGTTGATGCCGCCGCCGATGACGAGCACCTTCGCGCTCGGGCGGTCGTGGATGCGGGCGACGTTATCCCGCAGTTCGGTCTTCTTCGACGTGGTCACGAGGTGGCTTCTCTCTGTTGAGACGTGCGTGGTGCGCGTGCTGTGCCACCATCCTCCGCCTGCGAACGAATTGGACCTAGCCCGTGCACGAATGTGCAAGGCTCGCGTCATGGTCGACGGCATCGCGCACGAGCGCACCCAGGACGCCCTGCGCGCGGCGCACCTCTACTACATGCAGGACCTGACGATGGAGGCCATCGCCCGCGAGCTCGGCACGAGCCGCTCGTCGGTGTCCCGGCTCCTCTCCTTCGCCCGCGAGACGGGGCTCGTGGACATCCAGATCCGCTCGCCGCTCGACCTCGCCACCGTGCTGGGGGAGCAGCTCCACGACCGCTACGGCGTGGTCGCGCACGTGGTGCCCGTCCCCGACCAGACGAGCGACGTGGACCGCGTCGACCGGGTGGCGCTCTCGGCTGCACGGATGCTCACCCAGTACGTCGACTCGAACATGGTCGTCGGCGTCGCCTGGGGCTCGACCGTCAGCACGGTCAGCCGCTACCTCGTGCCGAAGCCGACGCACAACACCCTCGTGGTCCAGCTCAACGGGGCGGGCAACGTCCGCACCACCGGGATCATGTACGCGAGCGAGATCCTCCGCCGGTTCGGGCAGGCGTACGGCGCGACCGTGCAGCAGTTCCCCGTGCCGGCGTTCTTCGACGACCCGGCCACGAAGCAGGCGCTGTGGCGCGAGCGCAGCACGAAGCGCGTGCTCGAGCTGCAGGAGCGGATGGACATGGTGCTGTTCGGCGTCGGCTCCCCGGTGGCCCTCGTGCCGAGCCACGTGTACTCGGGCGGCTACCTCGAGCGGTCGGACCAGCGGGCGCTCGACGCCGACGGCGTGGTGGGCGACGTCTCCACCGTCTTCTTCCGCGAGGACGGCTCATCGGCCGACATCGCCATCAACGCGCGGGCCAGCGGGCCGGACCTCGCGACCATCCGCCGGGCGCCGCGCCGCGTCTGCGTGGTCGCGGGGGCGTCGAAGGTGCGCAGCGTCCGGGGGGCGCTGGCTGCCGGGCTCGTGACGGACGTCGTGCTCGACGAGGGGACGGCTCGCGCGCTGCTCGCATGACGCGGTAGACGACAGCGAATCAGCCATGGGCCGGGAGGGGCAGTGCTTCGGTGGGCGATACCGGACTCGAACCGATGACCTCTTCCGTGTGAAGGAAGCGCGCTACCAACTGCGCCAATCGCCCGTGCTCGCACCGCGGACGGTGCGCGTCCATGATGCCATACCGCGAGGTCGGTCACGGTCACGGGGTGCCGAGCGCGTGGTCCGGACGACGGCGTCCACGCGACACGCCCGGGTCGCCGTCGGGTGCCGCTCCACCCGATCCGCGTGAACACGGGGAGAACGGCACGTGAGCGAGGTGACGCGAGCGATCGGCCGGGCGTCGTTTTGCACCGGCGACGGGAGATCGGCTAGAGTCATCGAGCACGCAGGGTTGCCGGGAAGCCGGGAGCAGCGAGCGAAATGCGGATGTGGCGCAGTGGTAGCGCATCACCTTGCCAAGGTGAGGGTCGCGAGTTCGAATCTCGTCATCCGCTCGAACAGGGGCCCTGAGAGGGGTCCCTTTCACAAGGTGGGAACCACCGGTGTGGAAGCACCCATGGTGGGGTGGCCGAGAGGCGAGGCAGCGGCCTGCAAAGCCGTCCACGCGGGTTCAAATCCCGTCCCCACCTCCAGCAAGTGCATGAGCGATTGGCGCAGCGGTAGCGCGCTTCCCTGACACGGAAGAGGTCGCTGGTTCGATCCCAGTATCGCTCACCACCAGAAGGCCCCGGGAGACCGGGGCCTTCTGCTTTTCCCGGACGCTCTCGGCCGTGCGGCCCCGCCGCCGACGAGATCGGCGCCCCTCCCGTCGAGGAGGCCGACCCGCGCGCCGGTAGTCTGGATCGGTTCCCTCCCCGTCCCGCAAGGAGCCCGCAGTGGTAGACGCCGCCCAGCCCGAGATCCACGACGAGGCCGCGCCCGCGGAGACGACCGGGCAGCCGGTCGAGGCGACGGAGGCGGGCACCGGGTTCACCCTGTTCAGCGACCGCGCCGTCGTCGCCATGCGCATCGACGGGGAACTCAAGGACCTCGCGGCGGAGGTCGCCCCGGGCGACGTCGTCGAGCCCGTGCGGATCGACTCGCCCGACGGCCTCGCGATCCTCCGGCACTCCGCCGCCCACGTCATGGCGCAGGCCGTGCAGCAGATCAACCCGGAGGCGAAGCTCGGCATCGGCCCGCCCGTCACCGACGGCTTCTACTTCGACTTCGACGTCGCCGAGCCCTTCACGCCCGAGGACCTCAAGGCCATCTCCAAGAACATGGAGCGCATCGTCCGGCAGGGCCAGCGGTTCACGCGCCGCGTCGTCTCCGAGGAGGAGGCGCGCGAGCTGATGGCCGCGGAGCCCTACAAGCTGGAGCTCATCGGCCTCAAGGGCGGCTCGAGCGATGAGCTCGGCGAGGACGGCGAGTCCGTCGAGGTCGGCGGCGCCGAGCTCACGGTCTACGAGAATGTCGACGGCAAGACGGGCGAGGTCTTCTGGCGCGACCTGTGCCGCGGGCCGCACCTGCCGAGCACGCGCATGGTGGGCAACGGCTGGGCGCTGTCCCGGGTCGCCGCCGCCTACTGGCGAGGATCCGAGAAGAACCCGCAGCTGCAGCGCATCTACGGCACGGCGTGGCCCACCAAGGACGAGCTGCGCGCGTACCAGGGCCGCATCGAGGAAGCGCTCAAGCGCGACCACCGCCGCCTCGGCGCCGAGCTCGACCTCTTCTCCTTCCCGGACGAGATCGGATCCGGCCTCGCGGTCTTCCACCCCAAGGGCGGCATCATCCGCCGCGAGATGGAGGACTACTCGCGCCGCCGCCACGAGACGGCCGGCTACGAGTTCGTCTACTCGCCGCACATCACGAAGTCCAACCTGTTCGAGACGAGCGGCCACCTCGACTTCTACAAGGACGGCATGTTCCCCGCCATGCACCTCGACGAGGCGCGGAACGACGAGGGGGAGATCACGCGCCAGGGCGCGGACTACTACCTCAAGCCCATGAACTGCCCGATGCACGTGCTCATCTACCGCTCGCGCCAGCGCTCCTACCGCGAGCTGCCGCTGCGCCTGTTCGAGTTCGGCACGGTGTACCGCAACGAGAAGTCCGGCGTGATCCACGGGCTCACCCGCGTGCGGGGCATGACGCAGGACGACGCGCACATCTTCACGACGCGCGAGCGCATGGCCGACGAGCTGAAGGGCACGCTCGAGTTCGTGCTGTCGCTGCTGCGCGACTACGGCCTCGACGACTTCTACCTCGAGCTCTCGACGAAGGACCCGGAGAAGTTCGTCGGATCCGACGAGGTGTGGGAGGAGGCGACCGAGACGCTGCGTCAGGTCGCGGTCGACACGGGCCTCGAGCTCGTGCCGGATCCCGCGGGCGCCGCCTTCTACGGCCCCAAGATCTCGGTGCAGGCGCGCGACGCCATCGGCCGCACGTGGCAGATGTCCACGATCCAGCTCGACTTCAACCTGCCCGAGCGCTTCGGCCTCGAATACACGGCGAACGACGGCACGCGCAAGCAGCCGGTGATGATCCACCGCGCGCTGTTCGGTTCCATCGAGCGGTTCTTCGGCGTGCTCACCGAGCACTACGCGGGCGCGTTCCCGGTATGGCTGTCGCCCGTGCAGGTCGTCGGCATCCCCGTCGCCGAGGACTACGAGGAGTACCTCGGCGGCGTCCTCGACCGGCTCCGGGCGGAGGGCGTGCGCGTCCAGCTCGACACCAGCGACGACCGCATGCCCAAGAAGATCCGCACGCACACCAAGGCCCGCGTGCCGTACCAGCTCATCGCGGGCGAGGACGACCGGGCCGCCGGATCCGTGAGCTTCCGGTTCCGCGACGGCACGCAGGTCAACGGCGTGCCCGTGGCCGAGGCCGTCGAGCGCATCACCGGCGCCATCGCGCGCCGGGAGCAGGTGGTGACCGCGTGGCCCGTCTGACGATGTCGGACCACGAGTCCGGGGGAGAGGACGAGCGGGGACAGGTGCGGGTCGACGACCCCGGCCACCTCGCGGGCGTGCCCGATGAGTTCCAGCGCCTGTGGCCCCCGCACCGCATGGTCTACATCCAGAAGGGCCAGCAGCCGGATCGCGACGAGTGCCCGTTCTGCATCGCGCCGTCGATGTCGGACGAGGACGCGTTGATCGTCGCGCGCGGCGAGCACGCTTACGTCCTGCTCAATCTCTTCCCGTACAACAGCGGCCACCTGCTGGTCTGCCCGTATCGTCACATCGCGACCTACGACCTCGCGAGCCCCGAGGAGGTCGCCGAGATCGGCTCCCTCACGCAGACCGCCATGCGGGTCGTGCGCGAGGTGTCGCGGAACGACGGCTACAACATCGGCATGAACCAGGGGCAGGTGGCGGGCGCCGGTATCGCCGAGCACCTGCACCAGCACATCGTGCCGCGGTGGGGGCAGGACGCGAACTTCCTGCCGATCATCGCGAAGACCAAGGCGCTGCCGCAGCTGCTGGGCGACGTGCGCGCATCCATCGCGGCAGCCTGGCCCGCCCCCGCGGGCGAATAGGATAGGGACCACAATGACTGACACCAACACCACCGGACAGGTCGGCTCGAACCGCGTCAAGCGCGGACTCGCGGAGATGCTCAAGGGCGGCGTCATCATGGACGTCGTCAACGCCGAGCAGGCGCGCATCGCGGAGGACGCGGGAGCGGTCGCCGTCATGGCGCTCGAGCGCGTCCCCGCCGACATCCGCTCGCAGGGCGGCGTCGCCCGCATGAGCGACCCCGACCTCATCGACCAGATCAAGGCCGAGGTCTCCATCCCCGTCATGGCGAAGGCCCGCATCGGCCACTTCGTCGAGGCGCAGGTCCTCCAGTCCCTCGAGGTCGACTACATCGACGAGTCCGAGGTGCTGAGCCCGGCCGACTACGTGAACCACATCGACAAGTGGGGCTTCACCGTCCCCTTCGTCTGCGGTGCCACCACCCTCGGCGAGGCGCTCCGCCGCATCACCGAGGGCGCGGCCATGATCCGCTCCAAGGGCGAGGCCGGCACGGGCGACGTCTCCGAGGCCACCAAGCACATCCGCACCATCAAGTCCGAGATCCGCGCGCTCAGCGCCCTCACGCACGACGAGATCTACGTCGCCGCGAAGGAGCTGCAGGCTCCGTACGACCTGGTGCTCGAGGTCGCGCGCACCGGCCAGCTGCCCGTCGTCCTCTTCACCGCGGGCGGCGTGGCCACCCCGGCGGACGCGGCGATGATGATGCAGCTCGGCGCCGACGGCGTGTTCGTCGGATCCGGCATCTTCAAGTCGGGCAACCCGGTGGCGCGCGCCAAGGCCGTCGTCACCGCGACCGCGCTGTTCAACGACCCCGACGCCATCGCCGAGGCGTCGCGCGGCCTCGGCGAGGCCATGGTCGGGATCAACGTCGCCGACGTGCCCGCACCGCACCGCCTCGCCGAGCGTGGCTGGTAGCACGCCGGCTCCGCACGGCGACGGCCCGCTCGTCGGCGTCCTCGCCCTGCAGGGGGACGTCCGCGAGCACGTCCGCGTGCTCGAGGGCTTCGGTGCCCGGACGAGGCTCGTGCGACAGCCGAAGGACCTGCCCGGCATCTCCGGTCTCGTGATCCCCGGCGGCGAGTCCACCGTGATGGACAAGCTGTCGCGCCAGTTCGGGATCGCGGAGCCGTTGCGCGCAGCCATCGACGACGGCCTGCCCGTCTACGGGACGTGCGCCGGGCTGATCATGCTGGCCGACGAGATCGTCGACGCGATCCACGACCAGCGGGGCATCGGCGGGCTCGACGTGTCCGTGCGGCGGAACGCCTTCGGATCGCAGACGGCCTCCTTCGAGGTGGACCTCGACGTGCCCGCGCTGGGCGCGCCACCCGTGCACGCCGTCTTCATCCGGGCACCCGTGGTCGCCTCCGTCGGCCCCGCGGCATCGGCGCTCGCATCGCTCGACGACGGCCGCGTGGTCGCCGTGCGCCAGGGGGCTCTCCTCGGCACATCGTTCCACCCGGAGGTCACGGGCGACCTCCGCTTCCACCGCCTCTTCCTCGACATGGTCGAGGACGCGGGCCGCACCCTCTGACCTCTCCGGTCCCCGGCGGCGTGCCCGGATGGTCCATCATTGACAGCGAGCAGACGCCGCGTAAGGAGAACCACCCGTGTCCGGACATTCCAAGTGGGCGACCACGAAGCACAAGAAGGCGATCATCGACTCGCGGCGCGCCAAGTCGTTCGCGAAGCTGATCAAGAACATCGAGGTCGCGGCCAAGATCGGCGGCGCCGACATGTCCGGCAACCCGACCCTCGTCGACGCGGTGCAGAAGGCCAAGAAGACTTCCGTCCCGAACGACAACATCGACCGCGCCGTCAAGCGCGGAGCCGGCCTGCTCGGCGAGGTCGTCGACTACCAGACGATCATGTACGAGGGCTACGCGGCCAACGGCGTCGCGATGCTCGTCGAGTGCCTCACCGACAACAAGAACCGCGCGGCCGCCGAGGTCCGCACGGCCATGAGCCGCAACGGCGGCACCATGGCCGACCCGGGCAGCGTCGCCTACAACTTCCACCGCAAGGGCGTCATCGCGGTGCCGCACGCGGATGCGCCGACCGAGGACGACGTCCTCGCGGCCGTGCTCGACGCGGGTGCGGAGGACGTGACCGACCACGGCGAGGTGTTCGAGATCCGGTGCGAGCCGTCCGACATGGTCGGTGTGCGCCAGGCGCTCCAGGAAGCGGGCATCGACTACGACTCCGCCGACGTCGAGTTCGTGCCGCAGGTCAAGGTCGAGGTCGACCTCGAGACCGCGCGCAAGGTCAACAAGCTCGTCGACGCCATGGAGGACCTGGACGACGTCCAGAACATCTACGTCAACAGCGACGTGCCCGCCGACGTGCAGGCCGCGCTGGACGACGACGACGAGGAGTAGGACCCCATCGCGGGGGCGCGGGGGAGCGGCGCGGGCGGCAGCGGCCCGTCCGTGCGGATCCTCGGGATCGACCCGGGCCTGACGCGTTGCGGCGTCGGCGTGGTCGACGTCTACGCCGACCGTTCGGCCCGGCTCGTCGACGTGCAGGTCGTGCGCACGAGCCCGACGGCCGAGCTGCACCACCGGCTGCTCGCGGTCGGCGACGGCATCGAGGAGCTGGTGGACCGGCACCGGCCGTCGGTGGTCGCCGTCGAGCGCGTCTTCGCGCAGGACAACCTCTCGACTGTCATGGGCGTGGCGCAGATCACCGGCGTCGCGCTCGTGGGCGCGGCCCGGCGGGGGCTCGACGTCGCGCTTCACACGCCGAGCGAGGTCAAGGCCGCCGTCACCGGCTACGGCCAGGCCGACAAGAGGCAGGTGGCCACGATGGTCGCGCGGATCCTCGGCCTCGACGAGCTGCCCACTCCCGCCGACGCGTCCGACGCCCTCGCCCTCGCCATCTGCGCCGGGTGGCGGGCGGGGATGTCCCGCGCCGGCATCGCCGGGACCCAAGCGCCGACGCGCACCGGTGTCGCGTCCGCGGCGGACGCCGCCGCGGGCGCCGGACCGACCGCGGCGCAGGCCGCGTGGCTCGCGGCCGAGCGTGCGCAGCGGGGTCGGCGCTAGCTCGTAGGGTTGGGGGCGTGATCTCCTCCCTCCGCGGCACCGTGCTGTCCGTCTCCGGTCAGACCCTCCTGCTGGAGGTGCACGGGGTGGGCTACGGCGTCTCGGTGACGCCGCGGCACGCGCTCGAGCTGCGGCACGGATCCGAGGCCACCGTGCTCACGTCGCTCGTCGTCCGCGAGGACTCGCTCACCCTCTTCGGCTTCCCGGGGCCCGACGAGCTGCGGGCCTTCGAGCTGCTCTGCGGCGTCACGGGCGTCGGCCCGAAGTCGGCGCTCGCGGTTCTCGAGCACCTGGATCCGGAGGCGATGGCCCAGGCCGTCGCGGCCGAGGACGACGCCGCGTTCCGCCGCGTCTCCGGCATCGGCCCGAAGACGGCCAAGCTCATCGTCCTGCAGCTGGCGGGCAAGCTCTTCGTGACCCAGCCGCGCACCCGCTCGGCGTCGTCCGCCGCATCCACCGTCACGGCCGACGTCGTCACGGCCCTCATCGGACTCGGCTGGTCGGAGCGCGTCGCCCGCACCGCGGTCGACGACGCCGCGGCCGCTGCGGCCGAGCAGGGCCTCCCCGCCGACATGCCGCGCCTGCTGCGCGTCGCGCTCGGGATGCTCGGGCCGCAGCAGCCGGCGGGCGCGCCCGCCGCGGCGCAGGCGGCCGACCGGTGAGCGGCCTCGCCCACGGCGACGCGTCCAGTCCCGTCCCGGAGTCCGACGCGGAGCTCGCGTTCGAGGGGGCCCTCCGCCCACGGTCGCTGTCCGAGTTCGTCGGCCAGGTCAAGGTGCGCGGACAGCTGGAGCTGCTGCTCACCGCCGCGGCCATGCAGAACCGCTCGCCCGACCACATCCTCCTCGCCGGCCCTCCCGGCCTCGGCAAGACGACGCTCGCGATGATCGTCGCCGAGGAGAGCCGCCGTCCGCTGCGCCTCACGAGCGGTCCGGCCATCCAGCACGCGGGCGACCTCGCGGCCGTGCTGTCGGCGCTGGTGCCCGGCGAGATCCTCTTCGTCGACGAGATCCACCGCATGGCGCGCTCGGCCGAGGAGATGCTGTACCTCGCCATGGAGGACTACCGCATCGACATCATGGTCGGCAAGGGCGCGGGCGCCACGTCCATCCCGCTGGAGCTCTCGCCGTTCACGCTGGTCGGCGCCACCACGCGCTCGGGCATGCTGCCGAGTCCGCTCCGCGACCGCTTCGGCTTCACCGCGCACCTCGAGTTCTACGAGACCCACGAGCTCGAGCAGGTGATCGAGCGGGCCGCCCGCATGCTGCACCTCGAGATCGAGCACGAGGCGGTCGCCGAGATCGCGGGCCGCTGCCGGGGGACGCCGCGCATCGCGAACCGGCTGCTCCGCCGTGTGCGCGACTACGCGCTCGTGCACGGGACGGAGGCGGGCCTCGAGTCGGTCCGGGCCGCGCTCGACCTCTACGACGTGGACCCGCTCGGCCTCGACCGCCTCGACCGCGCCGTCATGCGCGGCATCCTCACGCGCTTCGGCGGCGGACCGGTGGGGCTGAACACCCTTGCGGTATCGGTGGGGGAGGAGGCGGAGACGATCGAGTCGGTCGTCGAGCCGTTCCTCGTCCGCATCGGGCTGGTGACGCGCACGCCCCGCGGCCGCGTGGCGACACCGGCGGCATGGGAGCACTTCGGCCTCGAGGCCCCCGCCGCGCCGGGTGCTCCCGGTCGGGCACCGGGTCCTTCCGGAGCCGCCGGGGCCCTCCACAGCGATGAACTATGATTCAAGCTGGCCTCCCGCGGAACGTCGCCGGTTCGTCGTGTCCGTCACATCCCAGCACCTGAAAGGCCCGTCCCGCATGGACCCGTTCACCCTGATCATGTTCGCCGTCCTGGCGCTGCTCATCTTCTTCATGTTCCGCAACAGCCGGAAGCGCCAGAAGGACCTCGCGGCGCTGCAGACGCAGATGGTGCCCGGTGCCGAGGTCATGACCGCGTCGGGCATCTACGGCACGCTCGTCTCCTTCGACGAGGAGAACAACCTCGCCTACCTCGAGGTGTCGCCCGGCACGGTGCTGAAGCTGCACCGCCAGACGATCGCCCGCGTGGTCGAGCCGACCGTGGCCGACGACGCGTCCGTGCTGGTGGACGACGCGCCCGCAGCCGGCGTGGTCGACGAGGCCGGCACGAGCGACGCCTCGCGTCGCCTCGACGAGGGCGACGCCCCCACCGCGCGCTCCTGATCCCCTGGCGGGCGGCCACCGGCCGCCTGCCCCACCGGGCGCCTCCCCGCCCGGTCCCGCTTCCCCCTCCATCCGGAGCGCCGCGCGGATCCCGCCGGCCCACCGCGAAGAAAGTCGAGTGTCCAGGTGGCCAAGTCGCCCACACCGGTACGCAAGGCCAGGCGCAAGCTCATCTGGCTGCTGGTCATCATCGGAATCCTCGCGGGCGGCAACGCCGCGAGCGTGGCGTTCAGCAACGGGTCCTGGACCCCGAAGCTCGCGCTCGACCTCGAGGGCGGCACGCAGATCATCCTCGCGCCACAGCTCGACGGCGCGTCGTCCGGACCCACGAGCGAGCAGCTCGCCCAGGCGGTGTCGATCATCCGCCAGCGGGTCGACGCGAGCGGCGTCTCCGAGGCGGAGATCACCACGCAGGGCGGCAGCAACATCGTCGTGAGCCTGCCGGGCGAGCCCGACGCGGCCACCATGCAGCGCCTGCAGTCCTCGGCCAAGCTCGAGCTGCGTCCCGTGCTCATCGGCGCGGCCGGCACGGCGTCGGTCGCCCCGACGCCCACGCCCACCGACGGATCGGCTCCCGCGGACGGCACGACGCCGACCGACGGATCCACCCCCGCGGCGGAGGCGCCGGCGGCCACGCCCGATCCCTCCACCCTCTCCGACGAGCCCACCGCGGAGCCCACGGGCCCCAGCGACGTCTCCTGGGTGACGCCGCGTCTCCAGGCCGAGTTCGCCGCGTACGACTGCGCGACCGCACCCGAGAGCGATGGGCAGGCGGCTCCGGCCGACCGCGCGATCATCGCGTGCTCCGACGACGGCGCCGCGAAGTACGTCCTCGGCCCGGTCGAGGTGGACGGCAGCACGATCTCCGACGCCACGAGCGGCCTGCAGCAGTCCAGCCAGGGCGTCAGCACCGGCACGTGGTCGGTCAACCTGGTCTTCGACGGCGACGGCACGAAGCAATTCGGCGACATGTCCACCCGCCTCATCACGCTGGAATCGCCTCGCAACCAGTTCGCGTTCGTGCTCGACAACGAGGTCATCTCCGCGCCGGTCACGCAGGGCGTCGTCACGAACGGCAAGCCGTCCATCACCGGCAACTTCACGCAGGAGAGCGCCAAGGCGCTGGCCGACCAGCTCAAGTTCGGCGCCCTCCCGCTCAGCTTCACCTTGCAGAGCTCGGACGTCATCTCGGCCACCCTCGGCTCGTCGCAGCTCACCAGCGGCCTCATCGCGGGACTCATCGGTCTCGTGCTCGTGGTGCTCTACTCGCTCGTGCAGTACCGGGCGCTCGGCATGGTGACGATCGCGTCGCTCGTGATCGCCGCGGTGATCACGTACCTGCTCATCACGCTGCTCAGCTGGCGGGAGGGGTACAGGCTGTCTCTCGCCGGGGTGGCGGGGCTCATCGTGGCCATCGGCATCACGGCGGACTCGTTCATCGTGTACTTCGAACGCATCAAGGACGAGCTGCGGGACGGCCGCGGGCTCGTCTCCTCCGTCGAGCAGGGGTGGAAGCGCGCGCTGCGCACGATCATCGCGTCCGACACGGTCAACTTCCTCGCGGCGGCGGTGCTGTTCATCCTCGCGGTGGGCAACGTCAAGGGCTTCGCGCTCACGCTCGGGCTCACGACGATCATCGACCTCATCGTCGTGTCGCTGTTCACGCACCCGATCCTGCAGCTGCTGGCGAATCGGCGCTTCTTCGCCGAGGGCCACCGCATGAGCGGGCTCGACCCGCGGGCGCTGGGTGCGGTGTACCGGGGCCGCGCCACGTTCCGCACCCCCACCGCCACCACGGGACGCCGCGCCGCCGCGGCCAAGGAGGCGGCACGTCGGCAGACCATCGCCGAGCGAAAGGCCGCCCAGCAGGCGACAGGATCCACGAAGACCGCGACGATCGACGCGCCGCGGGCCGACGACACGAGCAGGGACGACTGATGGCTGGCTTCTCCGAGTTCGGCAACGACCTCTACACGGGCAAGCGCTCGTTCGACATCGTCGGGCGCCGCCGTCTCTGGTACTCGATCGCCGCGATCTGCATCCTCGTCTCGGTCCTCGGCCCGCTGCTGCGCGGCGGCTTCACGTTCGGCATCGAGTTCACGGGCGGATCCGAGTACACGGTGAGCGGGGTGCAGTCGCAGTCGCAGGACATCGCGAGCGACGCCGTCGCCACCGTCACCCCGGTGCCGGCCCGCGTCTCGTCCGTCGGGTCCGACGGCGTCCGCGTCCAGACCGACCAGCTGCAGCCCGCCGACAGCACCGCCGTGCGCCAGGCGCTCGCGACGGCGTACGGCGTCGAGACGTCCAGTGTCACCGAGTCCTTCATCGGGCCGTCCTGGGGCCAGGACATCACCCGTCAGGCGCTGTGGGGACTCGTCGTGTTCCTCGCGCTGGCCGCCGTCGTCATGTCGGTCTACTTCCGCACGTGGAAGATGTCCGTCGCGGCGATCATCGCCCTCCTGCACGACCTCGTGCTCACCGCCGGCATCTACGGCATCACGGGCTTCGAGGTCACCCCGGCGGCCGTCATCGGATTCCTCACGATCCTCGGGTACTCCCTCTACGACACGGTCGTGGTGTTCGACAAGATCCGCGAGAACACCGCGGAGGACGGGCAGGAGTCCCGGCGCACGTTCGCGCAGTCGGTCAACCTCGCGGTGAACCAGACGCTGGTGCGCTCGATCAACACCTCGATCGTCGCGATCCTGCCGGTCGGCTCGATCCTCTTCATCGGCGCCGTAGTGCTCGGCGCGGGCACGCTGCGCGACATCGCGCTGTCGCTGTTCATCGGCATCATCGTCGGCACCTACTCGACGATCTTCATCGCGGCCCCGTTGTACGCCCACCTCCGCGAGGGCGAGCCCAAGGTAAAGCGCGGGGACGCCCTGGCAGCGTCGGCCGCGAGCCGCGCCCAGGCCGAGCGCGCCGCCGTGACCGTGGAGTCGTGACGAGCTCGCAGGGCGCCGGCGTCCCCGAGGACCTCGACGCCGCCACCGCCAAGGCCCGCACCGCGACGGGGGACTCCTGGCTCCTCGACGTGCGCGAGCCGGACGAGTGGGAGGCCGGCCACTCCGCCGTCGCCCACCACATCCCGATGGGCGAGCTCGAGGCGCGCGTCGCCGAGATCCCGACCGACCGGCACATCGCGGTCGTCTGCCGCTCCGGCCACCGGTCGGGCATCGCGACCCAGGCGCTCCTGCGCGGCGGGTTTGCGGCCTCGAACGTCACCGGCGGCATGCACGCGTGGTCCGAGATGGGCGGCGACGTCGTCACCGACGACGGGCAGCCCGGCCGCGTCGCCTGAGGCGCGACCTCGGCGCCCCGCCGTGTGGCCGCCGCCTTCCGAGGCCTCCGACCCCGTCGCCCCCCCGTGGTCGGGAGCTCTCGGGTGCGGTGATAATTTGGTCTCCAGCACACGCCTGGGAGGCTGAACGATGACGGAGACGACCTCGAGCACGGCTTCCCTCCGGCGCCTGGTGCCCCGCCTGTTCTCCCGGGCCCAACCGGCCGGCGCCGTCGAGCAGCTGATCCGCACCGCGCGCCTGCACCACCCCAAGGCCGACATGAGCCTCATCGAGCGGGCGTACGCCGTCGCCGAGCGGGCGCACGAGGGCCAGAAGCGCAAGAGCGGCGAGCCGTACATCACCCACCCGGTCGCGGTGGCGCAGATCCTCGCCGATCTCGGCATCGGCCCCAAGACCCTCGCGGCCGCCCTCCTCCACGACACGGTCGAGGACACCGAGTACACGCTCGACATGCTGCGCCACGACTTCGGCGACGAGATCGCCATGCTCGTCGACGGCGTCACGAAGCTCGACAAGCTGAAGTACGGCGACAGCGCGCAGGCCGAGACGGTGCGCAAGATGGTCGTGGCCATGTCCAAGGACATCCGTGTCCTCGTCGTCAAGCTCGCCGACCGCCTGCACAACGCGCGCACGTGGGGCTTCGTCGAGTCCGCCTCCGCCGAGCGGAAGGCCAAGGAGACCCTCGAGATCTACGCGCCGCTCGCGCACCGCCTCGGCATCTCGACCATCAAGTGGGAGCTCGAGGACCTCTCGTTCGCGGTGCTCTACCCGAAGATCTACGTCGAGATCGAGAACCTCGTGAAGCAGCGCACGCCGCAGCGCGAGGAGTTCGTGCAGCAGGTGATCGACAGCGTCAACGACGACCTGCGGGCCGCCAAGATCCGCGGCAAGGTGGCCGGCCGGCCCAAGCAGTACTACTCGATCTACCAGAAGATGGTCGTGCGCGGCCGCGAGTTCGACGAGATCTACGACCTCGTCGGCATCCGCGTGCTGGTCGACTCGCTGCGGGACTGCTACGCCGTCCTCGGCGCGATCCATGCCCGCTGGACGCCCGTGCCCGGGCGCTTCAAGGACTACATCGCCACGCCCAAGTTCAACCTCTACCAGTCGCTGCACACGACCGTGATCGGGCCGAAGGGCCGGCCGGTGGAGATCCAGATCCGCACGCACGAGATGCACCAGCGCGCCGAGTTCGGCGTCGCGGCGCACTGGAAGTACAAGGAGCGCATGAACGGCGGGCGCGCCGCCGAGGTGTCGCCCCAGGGCGACACGGACCTCGCCTGGCTCGCGCACATCTCCGACTGGCAGTCCGAGACGGCGGATCCGGGGGAGTTCCTCGACTCCCTGCGCTTCGAGATCGGGGCGAAGGAGGTCTACGTCTTCACGCCGCACGGGAAGGTGATCGGCCTGCCCGCCGGCGGGACGCCCGTGGACTTCGCCTATGCCGTGCACACGGACGTGGGTCACCGCACCATGGGGGCGAAGGTGAACGGGCGGCTCGTGCCGCTCGAGAACCCGCTCACCACGGGCGACGTGGTCGAGGTGTTCACGTCGAAGAACCCCGACAGCGGTCCGAGCAAGGACTGGCTCGCGATCGTGAAGAGCGCCCGCGCGCGCAACAAGATCAAGCAGTGGTTCACCAAGGAGCGGCGCGAGGAGGCGATCGAGCAGGGCAAGGACGCCATCGCCCGCGCGATGCGCAAGCAGAACCTCCCGCTGCAGAAGCTCATGAACCAGGACGCGTTCTCGGACGTAGCGCAGAGCATGAAGTACGACGACGTCGCGGCGCTCTACGCCGCGGTCGGTGAGGGGCACGTCTCGACCCAGTCGGTGATCGAGAAGGTCCTCTCCTCCATCCAGGGCGACAGCGGCGGGGAGGCCGAGGAGGTCTTCGCCGTCACGCAGCGCTCGCGCGTGTCGCGGAACAGCGACTCCGGTGTTCTCGTGCGCGGGGCGCCCGACATCCTCGTGAAGCTCGCCAAGTGCTGCACGCCGGTGCCGGGCGACGAGATCATCGGGTTCGTGACGCGCGGCGCGGGGGTCTCCGTGCACCAGGCCAACTGCCACAACGTGGACTCGCTGCGCGCGGAGCCCGACCGCATGATCGAGGTGGAGTGGGCGCCGTCGTCCAAGAGCCTGTTCCTCGTGCACATCCAGGTGGAGGCGCTCGACCGGTCCGGCCTCCTCAGCGACGTCACGCGCGTGCTGTCGGAGCACCACGTCAACATCCTCTCCGCGTCCGTCTCGACGTCGTCCAACCGGCTCGCCATCAGCCGCTTCGTCTTCGAGATGGGCGACGTAACGCACCTCGACCGGGTGCTCAACGCGGTGCGCCGCATCGACGCGGTGTACGACGTCTACCGGGTCAGCGGCGGCTGACGAGCATCCGCGCCGCGCCCGCCCTCGGCGTCGTCCCGCGGTGCGGTGCGGCGGGCCAGGGCATCGAGCCGGGTAAGCGCACGGCGCTTGTCGGGAAGCGCGCCGGAGGCGGCGAGGTGCTCCCGCGCGGCTGCGTCCGTCACCCCGGGCAGCGTCAGCAGGCCGAGGCACGCGTCCTCGTGGAACGGGGAGAAGTCGGCGACCGTGCGCGCGATGTCGCACAGCGTCCGCAGCGGCGTCGTGATCCGGAGGCCGGCCAGCACGATCGTGTCGCGCTCGTCGAGCACGACCTCGCGGATGCGCACGTTGCGCAGCGCCGGCGGGTGGCAGCGCGCGACGCTGTCGACGCAGTACTCGTGGGTGCGGGGCGGGGTGCGGACGGCGCCGTGCACCCACGCGGCGAGCGCCGCGGCGCGGAGCCAGGGCGAGGCCAGCTCGTCGACGGGGGAGTAGCAGGCATCCACCTCGTATACCTCGCCGTCGAGGCGGGCGGAGCAGAGCTCGGCGAGGGGGAGGTCGAGCACGGACAGGACGGGCGCGAGGCGGGGTGACATGCGCGCACCATGCCATCGCGCGCCGCCGGACGGGCGACGGCCCGGGATCCTGTGGAGGATCCCGGGCCGTCGTCGTGGTGCGGAGGGGGCGGGCTACGAGCCGAGCGCGTCCAGCCAGACGCGGCGGGCGGCGAGGGCCTCCTCGGCGTCCTTGATGCGTCGCGCGTCGCCATCGGCCCTGGCCGCGTCGAGCTCGCGCTGCAGCTTGTCGATGGCGGCGCCGAGCTGCGAGGCGAGCCCCTCGGAGCGGGCCTTCGTCTCTGGGTTGTTCTTGCGCCAGAACTCCTCGTCCAGGGTCCGCACATGGGTCTCGACCTTGCGCAGGCGGTCCTCGACGGTCTTGACGCTGTCCCTCGGCACGCGGCCGATCGCGTCCCAGCGGAGCTGGACGGCGGTGAGCTTGTCGCGCGCGGCGGTGCGCTCCGTGATCTGGAGGATGGGCTCGGCCTCGTCGAGGAGGGCGAGCTTGGCCTGGAGATTGGCCTGCTGCTCCTCGTCGTCCGCGGCATCGACCTCGGCCTTGGCGCCGTAGAGCACGTCGCCCGCGGCCTTGAACTGCGCCCAGAGCGCGTCGTCGTAGCGCTTGCCGGCGCGGCCGGCCAGCTTCCACTCGTCGAGGAGACGGCGGTACGCGGGAATCCCGGCGACGCCCTGCGGCTCGAGAGCACGTGCCTGCTCGACGATGGCCTGCTTCTTCGAGCGGGCGTCCTTGTGCGCGTTGTCGAGCTCGGCGAAGAAGGCCTTGCGCTCGGTGTCGATGGTGGAACGCGCCGTGCGGAACCGCTTCCAGAGCTCGTTGGCGTCGTTCTTGGGCAGACGGGGCCCCGTCTGCTGGTGCTGCTGCCAGCGGGCGAACAGGGCGTCGACCTCGGCGGTCAGCTGCTTCCACTGCACCTTCGAGAAGTCCTGGCTCGCGAGGCGCTCGGTCTCCTCCACGATGGCGGTGCGCTCGGCGATGGCGCCCTGCACCACCTGCCGCTGCTCCTCGCCCTGCTTCTCGGTGAGCTCGCCGACGGTGGCGGCGAGGACGTCGAGCCGGGCGCGGAGGGCGGCGAGGTCGCCGACGGCGTTCGCTCCGTCCACGGCCTGGATGAGGTGCGCGACGGCCTTGGCGACGTCGGTGGCCGGGGCGCCGCGCTTGGCGCGCTGCTCCAGGAGCGTGACCTGCCTCGCGAGGTCGGTGAACTTGCGCTGGAAGTAGGCCAGCGCCTCCTCGGGGGTGCCGTCGGGGTACTGGCCGACGGCTCGTTCGCCGTCGCCCTCGCGGAGGAAGACGGTGCCCGTCTCGTCGACGCGGCCCCAGGGGGTCTGATCGTTGTCAGCCACGGATGCTCACCTTGTTCGTAGGACCGGCCGGACCGGTGCGGAGACGTGCACGTCAGCCTAGAGCACGCCTCCCGGACGGGATCGTCCCGCGACGGGCGCCGGCTGACCTGTCGATCATGCCCGAGGGCGGGCCGCCGATGCGCGGGTCGACGCCGATCCGACCCGCCTCGCAGGGGCCCGTGAGGACCGTGCGGGGGCCGACCCTCCGGTCCCGCGCCCCGTGGAGACCGCGGAGTCGGGTCGGCGGGACAGGGGGTCAGCGGGTCAGGGGGTCGGCGTGACGTGCGGCGTCGCGGGAGCGGGGGACGACGGCGAGGACGAGGGAGCGGGGGCCGGCGCGCCGGGCCCGGACTCGTACGCGAGCTGGGCCCCGACCGCGAGCGCCGCGACGAGGATCACGGCGACGACCGCGGCGACGTCGTCGCGGCGGCGGCGTCGGAGGGCGCGGGCGTGGAGCTCCTGGCGGGCCGCGTATCGGCGAAGCCGGGCCTGCGCCTCGCGGGCTGCGCGGTCGTTCTTGGGGGCCACGGCGTCCTCCGGTCGGTCCCGCCCGAGGCGGCGGTACGGGAACCATAGCCGGTCGCGCCTACCATCGAGGTCATGACCGACACGCGACCGGGCCTCCGTTCGGGGGCGACGCCCCTGGCCGTCCGGATGCGTCCCCGGAGCCTCGACGAGGTCACCGGCCAGCGGCACCTCCTGACGCCCGGCTCGCCCCTCGTGAGCCTGGCGTCCGACGTGGCGGGGGAGCAGGGTTCGGTCTCGATCATCCTGTGGGGCCCGCCCGGGACCGGGAAGACGACCCTCGCGCAGGCCATCGCGCACGGATCCAGCCGCCGCTTCGTCGAGCTCTCGGCCGTCACGGCCGGCGTCCGCGACGTGCGGCAGGTGATGGAGAAGGCGCTCAGCGACCGCGACCTCTTCGGCGTCTCCACCGTGCTCTTCCTCGACGAGATCCACCGCTTCACCAAGGCCCAGCAGGACGCGCTGCTGCCGGGTGTCGAGAACGGGTGGGTGATCCTCATCGCGGCCACCACGGAGAACCCGTCCTTCTCCGTGATCTCGCCGTTGCTCTCCCGCAGCCTCCTGCTGACGCTCGAGCAGCTCGACGACGACGACCTCGGCGTGCTCGTGGACCGCGCCGTCGCGGACGCCCGGGGGCTCGGCGGGCGGTTCGCGCTCGAGGACGACGCGCGGGCGATGATCATCCGGCTCGCCTCCGGCGACGCCCGGCGCGCGCTGACGGCGCTCGAGGCGGCGGCGGTGTCGGCGCAGGCGGACGCGTCGGGCAGGGCACGCGCCGCGGCCGAGGGGCAGGAGCCCGATGAGGACGACGACGACGACGGCGAGGACGACGACGAGGACGACGAGCGGGAGGACGCGGACGCGGCCGCCGCCGAGGATCCCGCGTCCATCCCCATCCCCATCCCCATCTCCACCGAGCAGGTCGCCCTGGCCGTCGACCGCGCGCTGCTCCGCTACGACCGCAACGGCGACGAGCACTACGACGTCATCAGCGCGTTCATCAAGTCGATCCGCGGATCCGACGTCGACGCTGCCCTGCACTACCTCGCCCGCATGATCGAGGCGGGGGAGGACCCGCGCTTCATCGCCCGGCGGATCATCGTCTCGGCCTCCGAGGACATCGGCCTCGCCGACCCGGAGGCGCTCGTGGTCGCGGTGGCGGCGGCCGACGCGGTGCAGCTCATCGGCATGCCCGAGGGGCGGATCCCGCTGGCGCAGGCGGTCGTGCACCTCGCGACCGCGCCCAAGTCCAACGCCTCCTACCTCGGCATCGACCAGGCCATCGCGGACGTGCGCGCCGGCGCGTTCGGCCGGGTGCCCCTGCACCTCCGCGACGCGCACTACCCGGGCGCGAAGCGTCTCGGCCACGGCAAGGGATACCGCTACCCGCACGACGCGGACATCGGCGTCGTCACCCAGCAGTACCTGCCGGACGAGCTCGTCGGCCGCACCTACTACTCGCCCACGCAGCACGGGCACGAGCGCGACCTCTCGGCGCGGCTGGAGAAGCTGCGTCGCATCGTCCGCGGGGGCTGATCCCGGCGCGGCGCATCCCCGGGTACGCGCCGATCGCGTGCTACGCTTGCTGACGCCTAGATGGGGTGTCGTGTGCGGCTGCGTCGACATCCAGATCCAAGGGACACGTCGTGTAGCCGGACGGCCCGTGGCGAATCCCTCTACTTCCGCAGGAACCGCATCAGCGGTGATTCTCGTCGCGCGCCCATGCGTGTGCGCGGACGCCCTGCATCATCCGTAGTCAGAGACTTTCTCCCTGGAAGGAAAACGTGTCCACCAAGTCACGCACCCGCAGTAAGACCCGCCTCTCCCGCGCGCTGGGCATCCCGCTCACGCCGAAGGCGGCCAAGTACCTCGAGAAGCGCCCCTACGCACCGGGCGAGCACGGCCGGTCCAAGCGCAAGCAGGACAGCGACTACGCCGTCCGCCTCCGCGAGAAGCAGCGTCTGCGCGCCCAGTACGGCATCCGCGAGGCCCAGCTCAAGATCGCCTTCCAGGAGGCGCGTCGCACGCAGGGCCTGACCGGTGAGAACCTCGTCGAGATCCTCGAGCAGCGCCTCGACGCGCTCGTCGTCCGCTCCGGCCTCGCGCGCACCACGGCGCAGGCCCGCCAGCTCGTCGTGCACCGCCACATCATGGTCGACGGCAAGATCGTCGACCGCCCCTCCTTCCGCGTGAAGGCCGGCCAGATGATCCACGTCAAGCCGCGCTCCGAGGGCACCGAGCCCTTCCAGGTCGCCGCCGCCGGCGGTCACGCCGACGTGCTGCCGAAGCTCCCCCCGTACCTCGAGGTCGAGCTCGACAAGCTGCAGGCCCGCCTCGTGCGCCTGCCGAAGCGCGCTGAGGTACCCGTGACCTGCGAGGTCCAGCTGGTCGTCGAGTACTACGCGGCCCGCTAGCCCCACCGCACCATCCCGCGAGGCGGGTCGTCCCTTCCCGGGGCGACCCGCCTCGCGGCGTATCCGGCCGTCGCCGGGCCCCTCGGCCGGGGAGGCGCGAGGCCCGGCCGGTAGGATCGCCCTCGGCCCCGAAGGCCCCAGCCCGTCGCGTCACCTCCCGGAAGGGGAGCAGCATGAAGAACCTCGTCCTCATCGCCGTGGGGGTCGCCATCGGCTTCGCCGTCGCCCACGTGGTCGACCGCACGCCGGCCGGGCACCGCCTGTTCCAGGACGTCGAGGCCCGGGCCCGCCGCTTCGGGGAGGCCGTCGAGCACGGCTACCGCAGCCGCGAGGCCGAGCTCCGCTCCGTCGTGGGCGAGGCCGAGGACACCATCACCGAGCTGGGAAAGCAGTAGGCCTGATGCAGACCGCAGACATCCGCAACGCCTGGCTGACGTACTTCGGCGACCGGGGGCACACCGTCGTGCCGTCGGCGTCGCTCGTGAGCGACGACCCGACGCTCCTGTTCACGGTGGCCGGCATGGTGCCGTTCGTGCCGTACCTCACGGGCGTCGTGCCCGCGCCGTTCGCGCGCGCCACGAGCGTCCAGAAGTGCATCCGCACGCTCGACATCGAGGAGGTCGGCCGGACGCCCCGGCACGGCACCTTCTTCCAGATGAACGGCAACTTCTCCTTCGGCGACTACTTCAAGGAGCAGGCCATCGCGTACGCGTGGGAGCTGCTCACGACGAGCGAGGCCGACGGCGGCCTCGGCTTCTCGCCCGACGACCTGTGGGTCACCGTCTACCACGAGGACGACGAGGCCAGGCAGGCGTGGAAGCGCATCGCGGGCCTGCCGGACGAGCGGATCCAGGGCCTCGGCCGCGACACGAACTACTGGCACACCGGCCAGCCCGGCCCCGCCGGCCCCTGCTCGGAGATCTTCTTCGACCGCGGCCCGGCCTACGGCGCCGACGGCGGCCCGGCCACGGACGACGACCGGTACGTGGAGATCTGGAACCTCGTCTTCATGCAGTACCTGCGTGGGGCCGGCACGGGCAAGAGCGACTTCGAAATCCTCGGCGACCTGCCCACGAGGAACATCGACACCGGCATGGGGCTCGAGCGCGTCGCGTTCATCAAGCAGGGCGTCGAGAACATGTACGAGACCGACCAGGTGCGTCCCGTGCTCGACCGCGCGGCCGAGCTCAGCGGCCGCCGCTACGGGGCCGACCACGAGGACGACGTGCGCATGCGCATCGTCGCCGACCACGTGCGCTCGTCGGTCATGCTCATGTCCGACGGCGTGCGGCCGTCGAACGAGGGGCGCGGCTACATCCTCCGCCGCCTCATGCGCCGCACGGTGCGCGCGATGCGCCTCATGGGCGTGGACGCCGCGACCTTCGGCGAGCTGTTCCCCGCGTCGCGCGATGCGATGAAGGCCGCCTACCCCGAGGTCTCCGACGACTTCGACCGCATCTCCCGCCTCGCGTACGCGGAGGAGGAGACCTTCCTCCGCACGCTCTCCGGCGGCACGACGATCCTCGACGTCGCGGTCGGCGAGACGAAGGCGAAGGGCGGCGAGCGGATCGCGGGCGACACCGCGTTCCTCCTGCACGACACCTTCGGCTTCCCCATCGACCTCACGCTCGAGATGGCGGAGGAGAACGGCCTCACGGTCGACCGCGAGGCGTTCGACCGCCTCATGCTGGAGCAGCGGACCAGGGCCAAGGCCGACGCCAAGAGCAAGAAGACGGCGCTGGCCGATCTCACCGTCTACAGCGAGTTCCGCGCGGCCGGCGAGACGCGCTTCACCGGGTACGACGAGCTGGAGACGGGGACGACGATCCTCGGCCTCATCGTGGGCGGCCACAGCGTCGACCACGCGGTGGCGGGCGACATCGCGGAGGTCATCCTCCCAGAGACGAGCCTCTACGCCGAGTCCGGGGGCCAGGAGGCCGACGCGGGCAGCATCGTCGGCCAGGGCTTCGACCTCGAGGTGCTCGACGTGCAGAAGCCCGTGAAGGGCCTCATCAGCCACCGCGTGCAGGTGCGCTCGGGCGAGGTGGGTGTCGGCGACGCCGCCACCACCATCGTCGACGCCGACTGGCGCCGCGGGGCCACGCAGGCGCACTCGGGCACGCACCTCGTCCACGCCGCGCTCCGCCAGGTGCTCGGCCAGGACGCGCACCAGTCCGGCTCCTACAACCGGGCCGGCTACATGCGCCTCGACTTCGCGTGGAACCAGGCGCTGAGCCCGGCGACGCGCAGCGAGATCGAGGACATCGCGAACGGCGCCGTGCGCGACGACCTGCAGGTCGTGACGCGCGTGATGCCCATCGACGAGGCCAAGCAGCTCGGTGCCATGGCGCTGTTCGGGGAGAAGTACGGCGACACCGTGCGCGTCGTCGACATCGGCGGCCCGTGGTCGCGCGAGCTGTGCGCCGGCACCCACGTGTCGTCGAGCGCCCAGATCGGGCTCATCAACGTGGTGGGGGAGTCGTCCGTCGGATCCACCAACCGCCGCATCGAGTCGCTGGTCGGCCGCGAGGCGTTCCAGGACCTCGCCGTCGAGCGCGCCATCGTCTCGCAGCTCACGTCGAGCCTCAAGACGCCGCGCGAGCAGCTGCCTGACCGCATCGCCGACCTCCTGCAGAACCTGAAGACCGCGGAGCGGCGCATCGCCGACTTCGAGGCGCAGGCGCTGCAGCAGCGCGTGCCGACGCTCCTCGCGCAGGGCTCGCGCGTCGGATCCGTGACCCTGATCCAGGAGTCGCTCGGCAGCGTCCGCTCGGCCGACGAGGTGCGCCAGCTCGTGACGCTCGTGCGGGAGCGCGCCGGATCCGACCCCGTCGTCGTCGCCCTCGCGGGCGACGCGGGCGGGAAGCCGACCGTCATCGTGGCCACGAACCAGGCCGCGCGCGACGCGGGCGCCAAGGCCGGGCAGCTCGCCCGTGCGGCGGCGGCCGTGCTCGGCGGCGGCGGAGGCGGGAAGGACGACCTCGCCCAGGGCGGCGGATCCGACGTGTCGGCCATCGGGGAGGCCCTGGCCGCGGTCCGCCAGGCGCTCGACTCCTGATGCGGGTCGGATCCCGGCTGGCGGTCGACGTGGGGAAGGCCCGCATCGGCCTCGCCCGGTCGGATCCGCACGGCCTGATCGCGACGCCCGTCGAGACCGTGCCGCGTGACGCGGCCGGCTCGGCGGACGTGCGGCGGATCCTCGAGGTGGCCGCCGAGATCGACTGCACGGAGCTCGTCGTCGGCCTGCCGCTGGCGCTCTCCGGCCGCGCCACCGCGTCCACGGATGACGCGGAGGGCTTCGCCCGGCGCCTCGCGGACGCGACGGAGATCCGCGTGCGGCTGGTGGACGAACGCCTCTCGACCGTCTCCGCGCAGGGCGCCCTGCGCGCCTCCGGCAGAGGCTCCCGTAAGCAGAAGCCGGTGATCGACCAGGTAGCGGCCGTTATAATCCTTCAACACGCGCTCGAGACCGAGCGCGCCGCCGGCTCCCCACCCGGTGCTCTCGTCCCGAGGAACCGAGTCGATCCTGACCGACACGCCTGAGACCGATCCCACCCGACGCGCCACGGCGGCCGCGGGTGGAGGCGGCGACCCCTTCGAGAGCCTGTTCGGGGACCAGGCCGCGGCCTCCGCGGATCCGGTCTCCACGCCCGCACCTGCTCCCCGAGGCGACGTGCCGGGCATCGGCACCGGCGCTCCCATGACGCGTCGCGAGCTCCGGGCCCTGCGGGAGGCGGCGGAGGCACAGGCCGGTTCGCCCGCTCCCGCCGCGGACGACGCCCGCCGGCCGACCGCCGACGCCCCGCGTCCCGCGGATGAGGAGCGACCGCGCGTCGCCGCGGCCGCCGCCGCATCTCCCGCCTCCGCCGCCGCCTCCACCTCCGGCTGGGCATCCGCCGGATCGTCCGCGGGCACCGCGCGCACCACCGCGACCCCGCTGAGCCCGACCCGCGAGACGGCGGGCGGCGGACGCGGCGCACCGCCCCGAGCGGCGGCGCCCGTCGCCCCGAAGCCGAAGCGGCGCCACCCCAAGTGGCCGTACGTCCTGGTCCTCCTCGTCGTGCTGTTCGGCGGTGCCGCGGTCATCGCCACGTCGCTGTTCGGCCCGGTGGTGTCGGCGCTGCTCACGCCCGCCGAGCCCACCGACTATGACGGCGACGGGTCCGGCGAGGTGCAGGTGGTCGTCAAGACGGGCGACACGGGCAGCACCATCGGCGACACGCTCGCGTCGCAGGACGTCGTGAAGACGTCGAAGGCGTTCTACCAGGCCGTCGTCGCCTCGGGCGGCGAGGTCGTGTTCCAGCCGGGGACCTACATCCTGCGGAAGCAGATGAGCGCGGCGTCCGCGCTCGCGATGCTGCAGGATCCCTCGAGCCAGAGCCAGGCCAAGGTCACCATCCCCGAGGGCCAGACCGCCGCGCAGGCGTTCGAGCTCATCGCGGAGGGCACCGGCACGCCCGTCGCCGACCTCGAGGCCGCGGCCGCGGATCGCGCCGCGCTCGGCATCCCCTCCGAGGCGCCGAACATCGAGGGCTACCTCTTTCCGGCCACCTACGACTTCCCGCCCGGCACCTCCGCGACCGACATGGTCAAGGCGATGGTGAGCCGCACCTTCGAGGCGCTCGACCAGGCCGGCGTGCCCGTCGCGGACCGGCACCGCGTGCTCACGCTCGCCGCGCTCATCCAGAAGGAGGCGCGCTTCGAGGGCGACTTCTACAAGGTGTCGCGGGTGTTCCAGAACCGCATCGCGATCGGCATGCCGCTGCAGTCGGACGCGACCGTCGCCTACGGGGCGCAGTCGGTGGGACGCGTCACGACGACCGACGCGGAGCGCGCCGACGACAACCCCTGGAACACCTACGTGCACCCGGGGCTCCCGGTCGGGCCCATCTCGAACCCGGGCGACCTCGCGATCAAGGCGGCCCTCGCGCCCGCGGACGGCCCGTGGCTCTACTTCGTCACCGTCAACACGATCACGGGCGACACCGTCTTCTCCGAGACGTACGAGGAGCACCAGAAGGCCGTCGCGCAGTGGCAGCAGTTCATGAAGGACAACCCGGGCAATGGCTGATCCGCGGACGCCGGCCGTGCGGCTGGCGGTCCTCGGCAGCCCCATCGCGCACTCGCTGTCGCCGCGTCTGCACGCCGCGGCGTACGGCGTGCTCGGTCTCGGCTGGTCGTACGAGGCCGTCGAGTGCACGGGAGCCCAGCTCCCCGCGTTCGTCGACGGTCTCGGATCCGGCTGGCGCGGCCTGTCGCTCACGATGCCGCTCAAGCGCGACGTGGTGCCGCTCCTCGACCGGCTGGACGACACGGCTCGCCTCGCCGGCGCGGCCAACACGCTGCTGCTCGAGCGCGAGCCCGCGGGCGCGATCGTGCGACGCGGCGCGAACACGGACGTCGCCGGGATCGTCCGCGCTCTCGACGTGGCCGGCGTCGAGCGGTCGCAGCGGGCCGTGGTGCTCGGCGCCGGATCCACCGCACGTTCGGCGGTCGTCGCGCTCGCCCGCATGGGCGCGCGCGAGGTCGTCGTCGCCGCCCGTCGGCCGGAGCAGGGACGGGAGCTCGCGCCGCTGGCCGACGAGCTGGGCGTCGCGCTCCGCACCGCGCCGCTCGACGACGCGGACGCCGCGCTCCGCGAGGCCGACACCGTGATCAGCACCCTGCCCGGCGACGCGGCCGCCGCCGTGCCGCTGCCCGGCGGCCTGCCCGAGGCGACCGTGCTTCTCGACGTCACCTACGCCCCGTGGCCGACCGGCATTGCCGCCGGGTGGGAGCACGCGGGCGGCTGGGTCGTGCCGGGGATCGACATGCTCGTGCACCAGGCTCTCGACCAGGTGCGCCTGTTCGTCGCCGGGGACGCGGACCTGCCGCTGCCCGACGAGGAGCGCGTGCTGGCGGCGATGCTCTCGAGCGTCGGCCGCGATCCGGATCGGGCCTGGACCGGCGCCTGACCCGTGGGTCCGTCCCGGCAGCTGCGGGAGGCCGTGGACCTGGGCCCGGCCGTGGGTCCGTCCCTGCCGCTGTGGGAGGATGGGGGCATGCTGCGTTGGCTCACCGCCGGGGAATCCCACGGCCCCGAACTCATCGCCGTCCTGGAGGGCCTGCCCGCGGGCGTGCCCGTCAGCCTCGACGGCATCCGCGCCGACCTCGCCCGTCGCAAGCTCGGCTACGGCCGCGGCGCGCGCATGGCGTTCGAGCAGGACGAGCTGAGCCTCTCCACCGGCGTCGTCCACGGGCGGACGCTCGGCAGCCCCATCGCGGTGCGCATCGGCAACACGGAGTGGCCCAAGTGGGTCGACATCATGAGCCCCGAGCCGGTGGATGCGGAGAAGCTGCAGGGCGCGCGCGCCGCCGCCCTCACGCGTCCCCGCCCCGGCCACGCCGACCTCGTGGGCATGCAGAAGTACGACTTCGACGAGGCCCGTCCCGTGCTCGAGCGCGCGAGCGCCCGCGAGACCGCGGCCCGCGTCGCCCTCGGCGCCGTCGCGCGCGCGTTCCTCGCCGAGCTCGGGATCACGCTCGTCAGCCACACGCTCGCCATCGGCCCCGTCCGCGTGCCCGAGGGCGCGCCCCTGCCGACGCCCGCCGACGTCGACGCGCTGGACGCGGATCCGCTGCGCTGCTTCCACCCCGAGACCAGCGCCCGCATGGTCGCCGAGGTCGACGACACGAAGTCCAGCGGCGACACGGTGGGCGGCGTCGTCGAGGTCCTCGCCTACGACCTGCCGCCGGGCCTCGGCTCGCACGTGCACTGGGACCGCCGGCTCGACTCGAAGCTCGCGGGCGCGCTCATGGGCATCCAGGCGATCAAGGGCGTGGAGGTCGGCGACGGCTTCCTGACCACCACGCGCCGCGGATCCGAGGCGCACGACGAGCTGTTCTCCACGGCCGCCGGCATCGGCCGGTCCACCGACCGCGCCGGCGGCACCGAGGGCGGCATGTCGACGGGCTCGGTCCTCCGCGTCCGGGCGGGCATGAAGCCCATCGCCACGGTGCCGCGCGCCCTCCGCACCATCGACACCGCCACCGGCGGCGCGGCCCCCGCGAACCACCAGCGCTCCGACGTGTGCGCCGTGCCCGCCGCGGGCGTCGTCGCCGAGGCCATGGTCGCGCTGACGCTCGCCGACGCCGTGCTGGAGAAGTTCGGCGGCGACTCCGTGGGCGAGACCCTGCGGAACCTCCGCGGCTACCTCGACGCGATCCCCGAGGGACGCCGCACGGGCGCCGACCTCGTGGACGAGGCGGACGCCGCGCCGCCCGCACCGCCCGAGGCCTGAGCGTGCCGGTCGTCCTGATCGGCCCGCCCGGCGCGGGCAAGACCACGGTCGGCCGCCGCGTGGCGAAGGCGCTGGGACTGCCGTTCACCGACACGGACCGCGTGATCGTCCAGGCGCACGGATCCATCGCCGACATCTTCCGCGAGCACGGCGAGCCGAGGTTCCGGGAGCTCGAGCGCGCCGCGGTCGCGACCGCCCTCGCGGACGACGGCGTCGTCTCGCTTGGCGGGGGAGCCGTCCTCGACCCCGCGACGCGCGCCGACCTGGAGGCCTGCCGCGTCGTGCTCCTCACCGTGAGCGAGCACGCCGTGCGCGCGCGGATCCGCGGTGACGACCGCCCGCTCGTCGACGGCCTCGACAGCTGGCGGCGCATCGTCGCCGACCGCGAGGAGCTCTACCGCTCGCTCGCCGACCTGACCATCGACACCTCCGACCGCCCGCTCCCGCGCATCGCCGGCGAGATCGAGCGCTTCGCCCGGGAGAGGCAGCCATGACCGACCAGAACGCCCCCGCACCCGACTCCGTGGACCGTGCCGCCGCCGAGCCCGACGCGCCCACCGTGATCCGCGTCTCCGGCACGCCCGGCTACGACGTCACCGTGGGTCGCGGCCTCGTCCAGGGCGTGGGCGCGCTGCTCGGCCCGCGCGTGCGCAAGGTGCTCATCGTGCACGCGCCCGCCCTCGCAGAGGAGGCATCGCGGCTGCGCGAGCGGCTGCAGGGCGACGTGGAGGTGTACCTCGCGGAGGTGCCCGACGCGGAGGGTGCCAAGCGCGTCGAGGTCGCCGCGTTCTGCTGGAAGATCATGGGCACCACCGACTTCACGCGCTCGGACGCCGTCATCACGCTCGGTGGCGGCGCCACGACCGACCTCGGCGGATTCGTCGCGGCGACGTGGCTGCGCGGCGTCATGCTCATCCAGATCCCGACGACGGTGCTCGCCATGGTCGACGCCGCCGTGGGCGGCAAGACCGGCATCAACACGTCCGAGGGCAAGAACCTCGTCGGCGCCTTCTACGCGCCGACCGCCGTGATCGTCGACCTCGACCTGCTCGCGACCCTGCCGCGGAACGAGATCGTCACGGGCTTCGCCGAGATCGTGAAGGCCGGCTTCATCGCGGTGCCCGAGATCCTCGACATCATCGAGCGCGACGTCGCGCGCGTCACGGACCCCACCAGCCCGGAGTTCCGCCGGGTCGTCGAGCTGTCCATCGCGATGAAGGCCGAGGTCGTGGGGGAGGACTTCACGGAGAAGGGCCGTCGCGAGATCCTCAACTACGGGCACACGCTCGGCCACGCCATCGAGCACGCCGAGCGCTACCGCTGGCGGCACGGCGCGGCCGTCGCGGTGGGCATGGTCTTCGCGGCCGAGCTCTCGCGCCTCACCCGCTCGCTGTCCGACGAGGCCGTCGACCGGCACCGGCGGATCCTCGACTCGCTCGACCTGCCGACCAGCTACCCCGTCGGCCGCTGGCCCACGCTCGTCGCGAGCATGAAGCGCGACAAGAAGGCCCGCGGCGACATGATGCGCTTCATCGTGCTCGACGGCGTCGGCCGTGCGAGCGTGCTCAACGGGCCCGAGGAGGCGCTGCTGTTCGCGGCATACCAGGAGATCGGCTCGTGAGCGATCCCGCGTCCGGACCTGCCGCGGATCCGCGTCCGGTCGCGCTCGTCACGGGCGTCGGCGGCGTCTCGGGCATCGGGGCGGCCGTCGCGGAGAGCCTGGCGCTCGACGGCTGGGACGTGGCGTTCGCCTACTGGTCCGGCTACGACGAGCGGATGCCGTGGGGCCGCCAGCCCGAGGATCCCGCCCGGGTCGCCGAGGCCGTGGTGCGCGCGGGCGGCCGCGTGCAGGCGATGGAGGCCGACCTGCTGGACACGGACGCCGCCGAGAGGCTCCTCGAGGGCGCCGAGCGGGAGCTCGGCCCGATCACCGCTCTCGTGCTCGCGCACTGCGAGTCCGTCGACAGCCCGCTGCTGGACACCACCGTGGAGGTCCTCGACCGGCACCTCGCGGTGAACGTGCGCGCGTCGCTGCAGCTCATCCAGGGCTTCGCGCGCCGCTACCGCGCAGTGCCCGGAGCCGGGCGGATCGTGGCCCTCACGAGCGATCACGTCGTGGGCAACGTGCCGTACGGCGCGTCGAAGGCCGCGCTCGACCGCATCGTGATCGCCTCGGCGCGCGAGCTCGAGGACGTGCGCATCACCGCCAACCTCGTGGATCCCGGCCCCACCGACACCGGCTGGTTCACGCCGGAGATCCGCGCGCACCTGGAGGAGACGACGCCGCGCGGACGCCTCGCCGAGCCGCGCGACGCGGCGGCCCTCGTGAGCTTCCTGCTGTCGGCCGAGGGCGGCTGGATCAACGGCCAGCGCATCCGCTCGGACGGCGGCCAGAGCGTCGGCTGACCCGCCCTAGGTGTACTCGGCCATGACGTTGGTGACACTTCGGGGCGTGTGAAGAGGCCTCCTGGCTTGATGGAGCTGTTCAGTTCAACCATCGCCAGGAGGCCTCGATGTCCCACGGTAATGCTCGTCTGACGGTTCACGGGAGGGTTCTCCTCGTGCGGCGGGTAGTCGAGGATCGTCGTCCGGTGTCGCATGTGGCTCGCGAGCTCGGGGTGTCGCGTCAGTGCGCGCATCGGTGGGTGGCCCGGTTCCGTCAGGAGGGTGTCGCGGGGCTCGCGGATCGGTCCTCGAGACCACGGTCGATGCCGGCGAGGACGAGTCCGGAACAGGAAGGCGCCGTGCTGGCTGCGCGCGCGGAACTTCGGTTCGGGCCCGCCCGGCTGGCGCCGGTGACGAGCGTTCCGGCCCGTACGATCTCCCGGATCCTGCGCCGGCACGGGGTGCCGCCGTTGGCGTGGTTGGACCCCGTCACCGGGGCCGTGATCCGGGCATCCCGGTCAACGGCGCACCGGTATGAGCACGAGCATCCGGGTGATCTGATCCACGTGGACGTGAAGAAGCTCGGGAGGATCCCGGACGGAGGCGGCTGGCGGGTCCACGGGCGCAGCGAGCAGGTCCGCGGCCGCGGGATCGGGTTCGATTACGTCCATGCCGCGGTCGATGACCACACCCGTCTCGCCTACGCGGAGATCCATCCCGATGAGAAAGGCGCGACCGCGGCCGGGTTCCTGACCCGCGCAGCGGCGTACTTCGCCGGGCGCGGGATCACCCGGATCGAGCGGGTCATCACGGACAACGCGTTCGCCTACCGGCACTCGACCGCGTTCAAGAACGCCGTCCAGGACCTGGGCGCGCGGCAGAAGTTCATCCGCCCGCACTGCCCCTGGCAGAACGGCAAGGTCGAGCGCTTCAACCGGACCCTCGCGACCGAGTGGGCCTACCGGCAACCCTTCACCAGCAACCAACACCGGGCCGACGCGCTTGACCCCTTCATCGAGCACTACAACACTGAACGAATCCACTCAAGCCACGGGCTGACGCCCGCGGCCCGAGTGTCACCAACGTCATGACCCAGTACAGCTAGGACGCGGGCTCTCCCGCGTCGTCGGGCTCCGGGTCGTCGTCGGGGGACCCGGCCACCGCCCACCACACGACCGTGTCGCCGTACGCCTTCCGGCGATCGAGCTCCAGCCCCGCGGGCCACGTCGGCTCGGCGGAGCGGGCGCTGCGCTCGACCATGACCACCGCGCCGTCGACGAGCCGCGGCACGAGAGCGGCCAGCTCGTCCGCCAGCTCGGCGTCGCCGACCTCGTACGGCGGATCCAGGAACGCGACGTCGTAGGAGCCGCGGTCGCCCGCGAGGAACGCGTGCACGCTCTGGGCGGCCACGCGGATCCGGAGCTCGGTGCCGCGCGGTGCCGCGCGCTCGACGATCCCCGCGTTCGACCGGCAGACGGCGGCCGCCGGCACCGCGCGCTCCACGAGGACGACCTCGCGCGCGCCGCGGCTGGCGGCCTCGAGGCCGAGCGCCCCGGATCCGGCGTACAGGTCGAGGACGCGCGCGCCGTCGAGCGCGTCCCGGGCCTCGAGCCCGGAGAACAGGGCCTCGCGCACGCGGTCGCTCGTGGGGCGCGTCCCGGTCCTCGGCACGCGGAGGACCAGGGATCCGGCGAACCCGGCGACGATGCGGGTCACGACGGGCGCCGGGCGGGGCGCGGGCCGGAGGCGTCAGGAGCGGGGTGCACGGGCGACCACGCTACCCGGCCTGTCCGCCCCCGGAGGCGGGCCGGACGCTCCCGGATCCCTGACGTATGCTGCCAAGACGCCCACGACGCTGGAGGAACTCCGTGACGAGTCCCGAGTCCGAGTCCGTCCCCCTGCACGCCGGGTCGGGTCAGCCGCCCGCCCGCATCCGCGCCGCCGCGCGTCAGGCGCAGCACGGCCGCGGCGCGCCCGCCATGCCGCTGGAGGAGGTGCGCCGGCTCGCGGAGCTGATCCTCGGCAACATCGACTCGGTCATGTCCGGCAAGCACGAGGCCACCCGCATGGCGCTCACCGTGTTCCTCTCCGGCGGCCACCTCCTCATCGAGGACGTCCCCGGCGTCGGCAAGACCATGCTCGCGAAGGCGCTCGCGCGCAGCGTCGACTGCACCGTGAACCGGATCCAGTTCACGCCCGACCTCCTGCCGTCCGACGTCACGGGCGTCTCGGTCTACAGCCAGGCCGACCACCGCTTCGAGTTCCAGCCGGGCGCCGTGTTCGCGAACATCGTCATCGGCGACGAGATCAACCGCGCGAGCCCCAAGACCCAGTCGGCGCTCCTGGAGTGCATGGAGGAGGGGCAGGTCACGGTCGACGGCGTCACGCATCCGCTGCAGCAGCCGTTCACCGTGGTTGCCACGCAGAACCCGGTCGAGATGGAGGGCACGTACGCGCTCCCCGAGGCCCAGCGCGACCGCTTCATGGCCCGCATCTCGATGGGCTACCCCGACGCCGCCGCCGAGCTCGCCATGCTCCGCTCGCGCGACACCGTCAGCCCGCTCGACGAGCTGCGGCCCGTCGTCGACGCCGAGGAGCTCGACGCGATGATGCACGCGGCCCGCGGCGTGTACGTGTCCGACCCCGTGTCGCGCTACGCGGTCGCGATCGTGCAGGCCACGCGCGGCCACGAGGACATCCGCCTCGGCGCGAGCCCGCGGGCGACGCTCCAGCTCATCCGCGCCGCCAAGACCCGGGCGGCGCTCGACGGACGCGACTTCGTGCTGCCCGACGACATCGACGCCCTCGCCGCGCCCGTGCTCGCGCACCGGCTCGTCGCGACCGGCCGCGCGCTCGGCCAGCGCGGACGCGGGCAGGCCGCCGTGGTGGAGATCCTCGAGCGCATCGTCTCCTCGACCGCCGTGCCGTTGAGCGCCGCGGGACGGACGCGCTGACCCCGTGCGGTCCCTCGCGCGCCTGATGCGCCGGATCGGCATCGAGGCCGTCCCGCACCCGACCCTCCGCGGCATCGCCCTGCTCGCCGCCGGCGTCGCCGCCTTCGCGGGCGCCTTCATCGCGGGGCGACGCGAGTTCCTCTTCATCGGCGTCGCGCTCCTCGCGCTCCCGCTGCTCGCCGCCGCCTGGCTCGTGATCGCGCGGGTGCGGCTGCACGTCGAGCGTACCTTCACGTCGGAGGTCGTCGAGTCCGGCACCGCGACCACCGTCACGGTGTCGGTCGCCAACTCGGGGAGCATGCCCACGCCGCGCTCGTGGGTGCTCGACCTCGTGCCCGGATCCGACGGCGCGACGCCGCCGGTCGAGCTGCCGTCGATGCGGGGGCTCGCGCGCGGATCCCGCCGCTCGTCCGCCCGCGCCGTCCTCCGCTACGACCTCACGCCCGAGCGGCGCGGGATCCACGAGGTGGGCCCGCTGGCCGTCGAGGAGCACGACCCGTTCCGACTGATGGGGCTGCGGCACGTCGCGGGCGGCACCTCGCGCCTCGTCGTGACGCCGCGACTGACCGACCTCGAGGCCGAGCCCGGCGGGCAGGTCTCGTCCGAGGGCGAGTCCGAGCGCGTGCAGCGCCGCGCGGACGGCGGCGAGGACGACCTCGGCACGCGCGAGTACCGGGCGGGGGATCCGCTCCGCCGCGTGCACTGGCGCGCCACCGCCCGGCACGGCGAGCTCATGGTGCGGCAGGAGGAGCAGCGGTCGAGCCCGCGGTCGCTCGTGCTGCTCGACACGCGCGCGGCGGGCTTCCCGCTGCACGCCGACGACGACGGGGACGGCGACCGGGCGTTCGAGCGCGCGGTCGCGTTCGCCGCGTCGGTGAGCGTGCACCTGCAGCGCGGCGGGTACGCGGTGCACCTCGTGGAGACGGCGGCGGGATCCGACCGCCAGGCGCTCGTGTCCGCCCGACCCGGCGACGCCGCCGCCGAGGGCGACCTGCTCCTCCACCTCGCCGAGGTGCAGCCGGCCGCCGTCGACCCCGACCGCGACGGCGTGCAGGAGGCCCTCGCGGATCTGCGCCGCAGCCGCCGCGCCGTCCCCATGCACGCCGTGCTCGGCCACCTCGACGAGCAGGAGGCCCGGCGGCTCGCGGGCTTCGGCGCCGCCTGCCGCCCCGCGGTCGCGTTCCTCGCGCACGCGGGCCGCGTCGACGGCCGCGACGACCGCGAGGCCCTCCGGATCCTCCGCGAGGCCGGCTGGCGCACCGTCGTCCTCGACGACGACACGCGCCCCGCCGATGCCTGGAGCGCGGCCCGCACCGAGGAGATGGCGCGATGACCGACCTCGACGCCGTCGGGCTCGGCGGCCGCGAGCACTGGACCGTGGAACCGCGTCCGCTGCCGGGGGAGCGCGCGGGCGGACCGGGCGGTCGCAGCCGCGGCCGCGACGACGGAGCCGGTCCCGGTCGGCCCGGCCGGGGCACGCGCGCCGGTCGCGTCGTCCGCACGCTGGCCGCTCACCGCCGCGCTGGGCGTGGCCCTCCTCGCGGGATCCGCCAGCCTCCACCTGCTCGTCGAGCCGGGGGCCTGGTTCCTGCTCTGCGTCCTGGTCGTCGCCGCCGTGCTCGGATCCGCCGCCCTGCTGCGGGCCGCGGGCGTGCCGCGCCTGCTCGCGTCGGTCGGCGGGCTCGTCCTGCTCGTGCTCCTGGTGACCCTCGTGTTCGCGGGGCGCACGGCCGTGCTCGGCCTGATCCCCACCCCCGAGACCCTGCGCACGCTCCTCGCCGTGGGCGAGCAGGCGGGCGACGAGATCTACCGGCGTTCGGCGCCCGTGCCCCCGCTCGCCTCCATCGTCTTCGTCATCGTCGCCTCGATCGGCGCGCTCGCGGTCGTGCTCGACGTGCTCGCGCACGCGCTCCGCATGCCGGCGGTCACGGGCCTGCCGCTCCTGGTGCTCGTGTCCGTCCCCGGCGCCGTGCTCGTGGGCGAGTTCTCCGTCTGGTCCTTCGCCGTCACGGCGCTCGCCTGGTTCGCGGTGCTCGCGGCCGACGCCCGCGAGACCGACCGGGACGACGGGTGGCGCGGATCCGGCCTCCTCGGCGGATCGCGGCTCGCGCCGCCGTCCGCGCCGCACCGGTCCTCCTCGGGGCGCCCCGCGGGATCCGCGCGCACGACGCTCGTCTCCGCCGGTGCGCTCGCGGGCGTCGCGGTCGTCCTGTCCCTCGTCGCGCCCGCGATCGTCCCCGGCCTCACGTCGGCGACCTTCCCCACGTCGTCCGCGTCCGGACAGGGCGGCTCGCGCGTCGTCAACCCGATCCTCGACCTCGGCGACGACCTCCGCCGTCCCGTCGACGTCGAGGCGCTGCGCTACTCGACGGCGTCGAAGACGCCCCTCTACTTCAAGGTCACGACGCTCTCGCGCTTCGAGGGCGACGAGTGGGCGCCGTCGCCGCTGCGCCCGCCGGACGGTAACACCGTCGACGCGATCGGGCCGGACCTCGGATCCGGATCCGACGTGCCGGCCGAGGAGGTCGAGGCGCGCGTGCAGGTCGAGGGCTCCTCGAGCGCCTGGCTGCCCGCGCCCTACGCGCCCCGCAGCGTCACGGGGCTCGAGGGATCCTGGCGCTGGTCGGAGCAGGGACTCGCGATCCGCTCCTCCGATTCCGACAGCCGCGACCAGAGCTACACCGTGACGAGCGAGCTGCCGCGACCCGAGCGCGACCAGCTGGAGGCCGTCGCCCCCGCGACCGACGACGACCTCGCGCCGTACCTGCAGATCCCCTCGGGCACCCCGGCCATCGTCGCCTCGACCACGGCCGACGTGCTCGCCGGCATCGACACGCCCTACGACCAGGCGCTCGCGCTCCAGGAGTTCTTCACCGGCGGGCAGTTCCGCTACTCGGAGGACGCACCGGTGCAGCAGGGCTACGACGGCAGCGGCGTCGACGTCGTGGGGGAGTTCCTCCGCGTGCGCTCCGGCTACTGCGTGCACTTCGCCTCGGCCATGGCGATCATGGCGCGCGAGGCGGGCATCCCGTCGCGCGTTGCCGTCGGCTACCTCCCGGGCGACCAGGTCGGCCGCGACGGCGACCTCATCACCTACCGCGTCGGATCCCACGACCTGCACTCCTGGCCCGAGCTGTACTTCTCGGGCATCGGCTGGATCGCGTTCGAGCCGACCCCGGGCCGCGGCCAGGCGGCCCCCTACGCCCAGCCGTCGGCCGCGCCGACCACCGCGCCCACACCGTCCGCGACGCCGAGCGCCACGGCCGAGGCGACGCCGACGGCGACGCCGGCGCCCACCACGTCGGCCGCACCCGGCACGAGCGGCGCCACGGCCGTCCGGATCCCCTGGGCGGGGCTCGGCACCGCCGCCCTCGTGCTCCTCGTGCTGGCGCTCCTCGCGACCCCGGCGCTCCTGCGCCGGGCCCGACGCGCCGGGCGGCTCCGCGCGCTCGAGGCGGGGGACGCCGCGGCGGGCACGGCCTGGCACGAGGTCGAGGACCGCGCCGTCGACCTCGGGATCCGCACGCCGGACACCGAGTCGCCGCGCGAGCTCGGCCGGCGCCTCCAGGGCGACGACCCGTCGCTCGCCGACCCGGTCGCCCTCCTGGTCACCGCCCGCGAGCGGGAGCGCTTCGCCCGCGCCGACGTGCCGGTGGACGCTGCCGCGGGCGCCGCCCAGGCCGCCGCGCTCGTCGCGCTGGGTGACGCCCTGCGCGCCCGCGCGGGACGCGTCGACCGCATCCTCGCGCTCGTCGCCCCGCGCTCGCTGGTGCGCCGCCGACCCCGGTCCGACGAGGGGCCCGACGACGGGACCGCGGGCGCACCGCCGTCCGGCGCTCCCGCGTCGGACGTCCCTCGTACACTCGGGGGATGACCGGATCCGGCGCCGCGCTCGCGGGCGTCGTGGGCGGCCGCACCGCGGGCGTGCTGCAGAAGGCCTTCGGCCTCCGCACGGTCGCCGACCTCCTCGAGCACCTGCCGCGCCGCTACGCCCGCCGGGGCGAGCTCACGGCCCTCGCCGAGCTGCCTGTCGACCAGCAGGCCACCATCGTCGCCGAGGTGCGCGAGGTGCGGGAGCGGCCCATGCGGGCGCGGCGCGGCAGCATCCTCGAGGTGCGGATCACCGACGGCCGCGGCTTCCTCACCCTCACCTTCTTCAACCAGGCGTGGCGCGCCAAGGACCTCGTGCCGGGCGTGCGAGGGATCTTCGCGGGCAAGGTGAGCGACTACCGCGGCGCGCTCCAGCTCGCCCACCCCGACTACGAGCTCTTCGACGCGCATGAGGGCCCCGAGCTCTCCGGCGGCGAGCCCGACGCGGCCGCGCGCCGCTGGGCCGAGATGCCGATCCCGATCTACCCGGCCAGCGCATCCATGGCGAGCTGGCAGGTCGCGAAGTCGGTGGAGCTCGCGCTCGACGCGGTCGACGACCTCGAGGATCCCGTCCCCGCCGACGTGCGCGCCGAGCGCGGCCTCCTCCCGTACCGCGAGGCGCTCGAGGGCGTGCACCGCCCCGAGAAGGACGTCGACTGGAAGCGCGGCCGCGACGCCCTGCGCTTCCAGGAGGCGTTCGTGCTCCAGACCGCGCTGCTGCAGCGGCGGCAGGCGGCGCGGGCGCTCCCGGCCACCCCGCGGATCCCGACCCCGGGCGGCCACCTCGACCGCCTCGACGCGCAGCTGCCCTTCGAGCTGACGGGTGACCAGCGGCTCGTCGGCGAGGAGATCGCGACCGACATGGCGCGCACGTGGCCCATGAACCGGCTCGTGCAGGGCGAGGTCGGCTCCGGCAAGACGCTCGTGGCCCTCCGGGCGATGCTCGCGGTCGCGGACTCCGGCGGCCAGTCCGCGCTCCTCGCGCCCACCGAGGTGCTCGCGAGCCAGCACCTCCGCTCCCTCACCGCCTCGCTCGGGCCGGACCTCGCGGCCGAGCTCATGCCCACGCTCCTCACCGGCCAGCTCTCGACGGCGGAGCGCAAGCGCGCGCTGCTGCGCATCGTCAGCGGCCAGGCGCGCATCGTCGTGGGCACGCACGCGCTCCTCGGCGACCGCGTCGGGTTCCTCGACCTCGGGCTCGTGGTGGTCGACGAGCAGCACCGCTTCGGGGTCGACCAGCGCGAGGCGCTCCGGCGGAAGGGCGGCACCCCGCCGCACGTGCTCGTGCTCACGGCCACGCCCATCCCGCGCACGGTCGCGATGACGGTGTTCGGCGACCTCGACGTCTCGACCATCGCGGAGCTGCCGAGCGGCCGCCAGCCCATCGAGTCGTTCGTCGTCCCGCTGCACGAGCACCCGGGATGGATCGAGCGGGTCTGGGAGCGCACGGCGGAGGAGATCCAGAAGGGGAGGCAGGCGTTCGTCGTCTGCCCGGCGATCGACCCGCAGGATCCGGACGCCGAGGACGAGGACGCCGGCGAGGGCGCGGAGGACGCGCCCACCCGGCCGTCGCTCGCGACCGTCACCGAGGTCGACGCGCTGCTCGGCGCGCACCCGCGGCTCGGATCCGTCCGCCGCGCCGTGCTGCACGGCCGCATGACGGGCGAGGAGAAGGACCGCGTCATGCGGGCGTTCTCCGCGGGCGACATCGACCTCATCGTCGCCACCACCGTCATCGAGGTGGGCGTCGACGTGCCGAACGCCTCGACCATGGTGATCCTCGACGCCGACCGCTTCGGCGTCTCCCAGCTGCACCAGCTGCGCGGCCGCGTGGGCCGCGGCGGCGTGCCGGGCCTCTGCCTCATGGTCACCCACGCGGAGCCCGAGACCGTCGCCCGCGAGCGCGTGGACGCCGTCGCCGCGACGCTGGACGGCTTCGAGCTCGCGCGCGTCGACCTCGAGCTGCGTCGCGAGGGCAACGTCCTCGGCACGAACCAGTCGGGCGGCCGCTCCTCGCTCCGGCTGCTGCGGGTCGCCCAGGACGGCGACCTCATCGAGTCCGCGCGCGAGCACGCCCACGACGTGCTCGAGGCGTCGCCCGACCTCGCGGACCAGCCGGCCCTCGGGCGCGCGCTCGCCCGCCGCCTCGACGACGAGGAGCGCGCCTTCCTCGACAAGAACTGACCCGCGCCCGCCCTAGGCTGGCGGGATGCAGCGGATCGCCGTCGTCCCCGGATCGTTCGACCCCGTCACGCTCGGCCACCTCGACGTGATCCGCCGCGCCGCCCGCCTCTACGACCAGCTCGTCGTCCTGGTCGTGCACAACCCCGGCAAGACGCCGATGCTGCCGCTCGAGGACCGCGTGGACCTCATCGAGCGCGTGATCCGCGACGCCGGCCTCCCCGCCACCGTCCGCGTCGACTCCTGGGGCGCCGGACTCCTAGTCGACTACTGCCGGCAGGTCGGCGCGACCGTGCTCGTCAAGGGCGTGCGCTCCCAGCTCGACGTGGCGTACGAGACGCCCATGGCGCTCGTCAACCGCGACCTGGCCGACGTCGAGACGGTCATGCTGCTGCCGGATCCCGCGCACGCCCACGTCTCCAGCTCGCTCGTGCGGCAGGTCGAGGCGCTCGGCGGCGACGTCGCGCCCTACGTGCCGGCGGCGGTCGCGGAGGCGCTGGCCGTCCGGCGCGCCGGCTGACGCCCCGTAGGATCTACGGGTGTCCAGGTTCCAGAAGACCCCATTCACGGTCCACGTGCACGACATCGTGCACCGCCCCGGGGAGATGCGCGAGCTCGACCTGACCATCGTCACCCCCGAGCGCATGGGGGAGGGCCTCATCGCCGTTCCCGCCGGCCGCGAGATGCGCGTCACCGTGCGCCTCGAGTCCCTGCACGACGGGATCCTGGTCACGGGCGAGGTCGACACGGTGGCCGACGGCCAGTCCGCGCGCACGCTCGCCGACATGCAGGAGCGTGTCCAAGTCGATTTCGCCGAGCTATTCGCGTATGGTCTTGATGAAGCTTTCGACTACCAGGTCCAGGACGAGCACGTGGACCTGGAGCCGGTCATCCGGGATGCGGTGGTGCTTTCACTGCCGTTCCAGCCCGAAGTGCCGGGCGAGGACCTCGATCTCGATCTGGGTCCCGGCATCAGCCTGGTCCTGGCGGACTCCGAACCGGAGCCCGTGATCGATCAGCGCTGGGCAGCCCTGTCCGGCTTCCGAGCTTCCGAAGACAGCGGTGCGGCGCGTGAAGACGCCGACACCGAAACGCAGAGAGATGAGAGTTGACCCATGGCTGTTCCCAAGAGAAAGATGTCCCGATCCAACACGCGTGCGCGTCGCTCGCAGTGGAAGGCCGAGGCTCCCACGCTCGTCAAGACCATCGAGAACGGCAAGGTCGTCTATTCCATGCCGCACCGTGCGCGCGTGATCGAGGACGCCGCCGGCACGCCCCTGTACATGGAGTACAAGGGCCGCAAGGTCGCCGACGTCTAGTCGCGACCCGCACAGCACGTCGGACATGACCGACACCCAGGGATCCCGCGTCCACGGCGACCGCGACGCGCTCCGGCGCCTCCTCGCCGTGGACGTGAGCCCCGAGCTCCTCGAGCTCGCGCTCACCCACCGCTCATACGCGTACGAGCACGGCGGCATCCCGCACAACGAGCGCCTCGAGTTCCTCGGCGACTCCATCCTCGGGCAGGCCGTCACGGTCATGCTCTACCTCGAGAACCCCGACCTCGACGAGGGCGAGCTCGCCAAGCGGCGCGCCAGCCTCGTCTCGAGCGTCGCACTGGCGGAGGTCGCCACGCGCATCGGCCTGGGCGAGCACCTGCTGCTCGGCCGCGGCGAGGAGCTCACGGGCGGCCGGGCCAAGTCGTCGATCCTCGCCGACACGGTCGAGGCCATCATCGGCGCCTCGTACCTCGACGCCGGGGGAGAGGCCGCGACCGGTCTCGTGCTCCGCCTCATCGCGCCCCTCCTCGAGGACCCCGCCCGCTTCGGCGCCGCCATGGACCCGAAGACCGCGCTCCAGGAGAGCGCCGCGCGCCAGGGCCTGCCCGCGCCGGCCTACGACGTGAGCGACAGCGGCCCCGACCACAGCAAGCGCTTCCACGCCGTCGTCACCGTCGGCGACGCCGTGCGCACCACGGGCGAGGGATCCAGCAAGAAGCAGGCCGAGATGACGGCCGCGCTCGAGGCGTGGACGCGCCTCGAGGCGCGCACCACGGCCTGACCCGCGGTGCCCGAGCTCCCCGAGGTCGAGGTCGTCCGCGCCGGCCTCGAGCCCGCGGTTGCTGGTGCGCGCATCACGGGCGTCGAGATCCTCGACGCGCGCTCCCTCAAGCGGCACGACCCGCTCGAGGGCGCGTTCGTCGACCTGCTCGTCGGCCGCGTGATCACCTCGGCCGTCCGCCGCGGCAAGTTCATGTGGCTGCCGCTCGAGCCCGAACCGACGGGTGACCGCACCGGCCCGCGCGCCCTCGTCACCCACCTCGGCATGAGCGGGCAGGTGCTGCTCCGCGAGCCCGGCTCCGACCCCGACGGCCTGCTGCGGATCCGCATGGGCATCGAGCACCCCGCGCACGGCGAGCTCGTCGTCGCGTTCGTCGACCAGCGGATCTTCGGCTCGATGGCCGTCGACCGCCTCGTCGCGACACCCGACGGGCACGCGGGCGGACGGGGATCGACCGCCGCGCTGGTGCCGACGCAGGTCGCCCACATCGCGCGCGACCCCCTCGACCCGGCCTTCGACGACGAGCAGCTGCTGTCGCGCCTCGCCCGGCGGCGCACGGGGATCAAGCGCGCGCTCCTCGACCAGACGCTCGTCAGCGGCATCGGCAACATCTACGCCGACGAGGCGCTGTGGGCCGCGCGAATCCACTACGCGCACCCCACCGACCAGCTGGGTCGCGGTCGCGCGCTGCGGCTCCTCGCCGAGGTGCGCCATGTGCTCGCGCGGGCGCTGGCCGAGGGCGGCACGAGCTTCGACGCGCAGTACGTCAACGTCAACGGCGCGTCCGGCTACTTCTCGCACTCGCTGAACGCCTACGGGCAGCAGGGCAAGCCCTGCCCGCGCTGCGGCACGCCCATCGTGCGCGAGGCCTTCATGAACCGCGGCTCGCACTTCTGCCCGCGCTGCCAGGCGCTGCCGGATCCGGACGCCGCGGCGGCCTGAGCCACCTGCCGGTCAGCGCGCCGGTCCGACCTCGCGCAGCCAGCTGCCGCTCGTGCCCACGTGCGCGAAGCCGAGCGCCTCGTTCACCCGGAGCATCGGCCGGTTCTCGTCGGCGTTCCATGTGACGACACGGTCGACCTCGGGCGCCTGGCGGGCCAGGTGCCGCAGGTTCTCGGCCTTGAGGAGCATGCCGAGGCGATGGCCGCGGTGCTCGGCGAGCACCAGGGTGTCCTGCTGGTACGAGTAGGCGTGCCCGTCGGAGCGGCGCCCGCTGGGGGAGACGGCGATCTCCGTGAAGCCCACGAGCTGGCCCGTGGCCACGTGCTCGGCCGCGGTCGTCAGCCCGACCCGGCCCGAGGAGGCGCGGCGGGCCTCGGCCGCGCGGATCCGGTCGGAGTCCCACGGGTCCTCGGTCTGCGGGAGGTCACCCTGCGGGGCGTCCGTCGACATGCGGGTGTGCAGGACGGCGAGGTCGTCGAGGAGGCGCTCCGGCGTCGCGTCCACCCACGAGATCACGCGGTAGGCGTCGCCCGCGGCAAGGCGCGCGTCGGCCAGGTGGGCGTCGAGCGTCGGCGCGGCTGACGCCGTGTCGAGCGAGCTGGTCCGCGCCGTCTGTCCGAGCCGGTAGCCGGCGTCGACGACGAAGCGCGAGGAGGGGTCGTCGGCCCCGACCGCGCCGATGCCCGCGGGCGACGGGATCGGCGCGCCGGTCGCCTCCGGACGGTGCATCGTGAAGCCGGTGAGCGTCCGGCAGCCCTCGTCGACGGCGATCCGCTCCACGCGCTCGCGCAGCGCCCGGCCGATCCCGCGGCGGCGGTGCTCCGGCAGCACGGAGACCGCGACGTCGGAGGTCGTCGGGTCGTGGAGCCACGTCGTGAGCAGGCCGCGGCCGACGACGCGGCTGTCGACGCGCGCCGCGAACAGGCGCTTCCGCACGTGCTCGACGTCGGCGTAGTCGGCGATGAGCTCCTCGGGCAGCCAGACGAACGCGTCGTGCCCGAGGTCATGGGACTGCGCGCGGTTGACGACGTCGGTCAGGGCGACGAAGTCGTCCCACCCCGCGGAGCCGACCACGACGGGCGGGCGGACCTCCACGACGTCGAAGGCGAGGTCGTCGTCGGAGTGCGGCATGGTGGTCTCCCTCGGGGTCGCGCGGGCGGGGCGGGCGGCGCGACCCACGCTATCGGCGGCGGGCTGCGCGGGCCCGCCCGCGCGCGGCTCCCGGCCGCGGCCCGCGGGTCCGGTACCGTGATCCCGACCATCACGCGAGGAGGGCGACGGGCGTGCACCTGAAGAGCCTGACCCTCAAGGGGTTCAAGTCGTTCGCGCAGCCGACCACGTTCCAGTTCGAGACCGGGGTCACCTGCGTCGTCGGGCCGAACGGATCCGGCAAGTCGAACGTCGTCGACGCCCTCGCCTGGGTCATGGGCGAGCAGGGCGCCAAGACCCTCCGCGGCGGCAAGATGGAGGACGTCATCTTCGCCGGCACGTCCACCCGCGGGCCGCTCGGCCGCGCCGAGGTCACGCTCACGATCGACAACGCCGACGGCGCGCTGCCCATCGACTACACCGAGGTCGCGATCCGGCGCACGCTCTTCCGCAACGGCGGCAGCGAGTACGCGATCAACGGGACGTCCTGCCGGCTGCTCGACGTGCAGGAGCTGCTGAGCGACTCGGGGCTCGGCCGCGAGATGCACGTCATCGTCGGCCAGGGGCGCCTCGACAACGTCCTGCGCGCGACGCCCGAGGAACGGCGCGGCTTCATCGAGGAGGCCGCGGGGATCCTCAAGCACCGCCGCCGCAAGGAGCGCACCCTCCGCAAGCTCGAGGGCATGCAGGCCAACCTCACGCGACTCAACGACCTGGCGGGGGAGATCCGCCGCCAGCTGAAGCCCCTCGGACGGCAGGCGGAGGTGGCGCGCCAGGCGCAGACCGTCGCGGCCGTCGTGCGCGATGCCCGCGCGCGGCTGGTGGCCGACGAGGTCGTGACGCTGCGGCGTGCGCTCGCGGAGCACACGCGCACCGAGGAGGAGCGCACGACCGAGCGCATGGTGCTGCAGGAGAAGCTCGACCGCGCCGTCCTCCGCTCCGAGCGCATCGTCGAGGAGCAGGAGGGCGACGAGGTCGACGGCGCCCGCCGCACGGCCTTCGCGCTCGAGCAGGTGCAGGAGCGCCTGCGCAACCTGCTCTCGCTCGCGCAGCAGCGGCTCGCGCTCCTCGGATCCGCGGACGACGCCCCCGAGACGGCCGCCGGCACCACGCCCGGGCAGGTGCAGGAGTCCCGCGACGAGGCCGAGCGCCTGGTCGCGCTCATCGCCGAGGCCGAGGCGGGCTGGGCGTCCGCGCGCCAGGCGACCGCGGCGGCGCGGCAGGCGCTCGACGCGCTCGACGAGGAGATCCAGGCCCAGAGCGCGCTCGTCTCCCGGCACGACCTCGAGATCGCCGGGCTGACGGGTCGCGCGGAGACCGCGGGATCGCGGCTGGCGGCCGTCCGCGGCGAGGTCCTCCGGCAGCAGAACGCGCTCGACGCCGCACGTGCCCGGCTGGCCGCCGCCGAGGCGGAGCGGGAGCGCGGCGAGGCGGAGGGCGAGGCCGACGAGCAGGGCGGATCCGAGCTGACGCGCGCCTACGAGGACGCGCAGGCCGACGTCGCCAGCGAGGAGTCCGCGATCGAGGCCGTGCGCGAGGAGCTGCACGCCAAGGAGCGGGAGCGCGACGCCCTGGCCGCGCGCGAGCAGGCCCTCGCGAGCGCGCTCGACCAGCGCGACGGATCCAGCGACCTCGTCGCCGCGGGCATGCCGGGCGTCCGCGGCCTCCTCGCCGAGCACGTCCACGTGCAGCCCGGCTACGAGGCCGCGGTCGCCGCCGCGCTCGGATCGCTCGCCGACGCGGTGCTCGCCGAGACGCACGACGACGCCGTCGCGGCCCTCCGGCGCGCGGTCGATGACGACCTGGGGCGCGTCGAGGTGGTCGTCGCCGGATCCGCCGACGGACGGGTCGCGGAACCCACTGGGGGCGCCCCCGGTCCCGTCCCCGTCTCCTCCGTGGTCGACGCGCCCGACGGCGTCCGACGCATCCTCGCGGGCGTCGTCGTGGTCGACGACCTCGCGCAGGCGGTCGAGCTGGCGCGGTCCCCCGGGAGCCCGGCCACCGTGATCACCCGCGGCGGCGACGTCGTGTCGGCGCACGTGCTGCGCGGCGGATCCGGCGCCACTCGCTCCAAGCTCGAGCTCGTCGCCGCGCGCGAGGCCGCCGCCGCCACGCTGACGGGCGTCCGCGCGCGCATCGACGACCTGCAGGTGGACCTCGCGGCCGGCCGGGAGCGCCTCCGCGCCGCCCGGGAGCGCGCGTCGGCCGCGCTCGGCGGCCTGCGCGAGGCGGACGCGCGGCTGGCCGCGCACGCCGAGCGCCTCAGCCGATCGCGCGCGCAGGCCGAGTCCGCCGCGGCGGAGCTCGCGCGCGTGCAGCGCGGCCTCGACCTCGCGAGCGCGTCCGTGGAGGAGGCCGTCGCCGCGAACGACGCCGCCCGTCGCGCGCTCGACGAGGCGCGATCCCGCCCGCGTCCTGTCCTCGACGCGAGCGGCCGCGACGCCCTCGTGGCCGAGTGGGAAGCCGCGCGCGAGGCCGAGATCGAGGCGCGCCTCCAGGTCGAGACCGCCCGCGAGCGCGTCCGGGCCGAGCAGGAGCGCACGGTCTCGCTCGAGCGCCGTCTCGCGGCGGAGCGCGCCGCCGCCGAGGAGGCCGCCCGCCGCCAGGTGATCCGCCGCCGCCAGATCGCGCGCGCCGCCTCCGTCGCCGACGCGCTGCCCGCCGTGGTGCGCGCCGCCGATCGCAGCACAGCCGAGGCGCGGCTCGTGCTCGCGCGCGCCGAGGAGTCGCGCGCCGGCCGCAACGCCGAGCTCGCCGCCCTCCGCCGCGAGGAGGCCGAGCTGCGGGAGCGCCTGCACGGGATCACCGAGGACGTGCACGGCCTCGAGCTGCAGATCTACGAGAAGCGCCTCCAGGTGTCGCAGCTGCTCGAGCGCGCCGCCAGCGAGCTCGGGCTGGGGGAGGAGGTGCTCGTCGCGGAGTACGGACCCGACGTCCCGGTCCCCGAGGAGGCACCCCTCCCGCCGCGGCAGCGGCAGCCCGCCGCCACCGACGCTCGAGACGACGCCGACGCGGATCAGGAGGAGGACGGCCAGTCCGCCGACACCGCGGACGACGCCACCCCCGATGCGGACCGCTCCGCCGATCCCGCCGTGGACGACGACGACGAGCCCGGCCCCACCCGCCCCTTCGACCGCGAGGAGCAGAAGGCGCGCCTCCAGGTCGCGGAGCGCAAGCTCGCCCAGCTCGGCCGCGTCAACCCGCTCGCGCTCGAGGAGTTCGCGGCCCTCGAGCAGCGCCACCTGTTCCTCACCGAGCAGCTCGCCGACCTGACCGCGACGCGCAAGGACCTGCTCACGATCATCGACGACATCGACCGCACCATGCAGGGGGTCTTCGCGGCCGCGTTCGAGGACACTCGGCAGGCGTTCGACCGCGTCTTCCCGATCCTCTTCCCGGGCGGGACGGGCAGCATCCACCTCACGGATCCGGAGCAGCTGCTCACGACGGGCATCGAGGTGAGCGTGCGGCCGGCCGGCAAGCGCATCGAGCGGCTGTCGCTTCTCTCCGGCGGGGAGCGCTCGCTCGCGGCCGTGGCCCTGCTCATCGCCATCTTCACCGCCCGGCCGAGCCCGTTCTACATCATGGACGAGGTGGAGGCGGCCCTCGACGACGCCAACCTCGGCCGCCTGCTCACGATCCTCGAGCAGCTCCGCGACACCTCGCAGCTCATCGTCATCACGCACCAGAAGCGCACGATGGAGATCGCCGACGCGCTCTACGGCGTCTCGATGCGGCAGGACGGCGTGAGCGCGGTCGTCGGCCAGCGCGTGAGCCGCGACGCCCGCACCGAGACGGCACCCGGCGCCGCGGGCGAGGCCGCGCCCGAGCCCGCCCGCGAGGAGCAGGCCGCCTCCTGACCCGCGGCTACGCTGGGCACATGGCAGCCCGCACCCCCTGGTCCCTCTCTGGCGCGCTCCGCGGCATGTTCGCGAAACCCACGATCGACGAGACCACGTGGGACGACCTCGAGACCGCCCTCATCACGGCGGACTTCGGCCCCGACGTCACCGAGGCCACCATCGACGACCTCCGCGAGAAGGTCGAGCGCTACCGCACGACCGACCCGCGCGACCTCCAGCGCATGCTCCGGGAGAGCATCGAGGAGCGGCTCGCGAAGCACGACCCGACGCTGAAGCTGAGCGCCCGGCCCGCCGTGATCCTCGTGGTCGGCGTCAACGGCGTCGGCAAGACCACCACCATCGGCAAGTTCGCGAAGTTCCTGCGCAACTACGGCCGCACGGCCGTCGTCGGCGCGGCGGACACGTTCCGCGCGGCCGCCGTCGACCAGCTCGCCACATGGGCCGACCGCGCCGGCGCCGAGATCGTGCGCCCGCAGCAGCCCGGCCAGGACCCCGCCAGCGTCGCCTTCCAGACCGTCGAGCACGCGATGCGCACGGGCACCGAGATGGTGATCATCGACACGGCCGGCCGCCTGCACACCAAGGGCGGCCTCATGGACGAGCTGTCGAAGATCCGCCGCGTCGTCGAGAAGCAGTCGCCCATCGCCGAGGTGCTGCTCGTGCTCGACGCGACGACCGGCCAGAACGGGCTCGCGCAGGCGCAGGCGTTCATCGAGCACGGCGGCGTCACGGGGCTCGTCATCACCAAGCTCGACGGATCCGCCAAGGGCGGCTTCATCCTCAACGTGCAGGAGCGCACGGGCATCCCCATCAAGCTCATCGGCCAGGGCGAGGGCATCGGCGACCTCACCGGATTCACCCCGCACGTGTTCGCGCAGAACCTGGTCGGCTGATCCCACCCGGTCCGACGTCGGGCCGGCGCCGGTTAAGCTGGACGCACCATGGCTACCTTCGGAACACTCTCGGACCGCCTCGCCGAGACCTTCAAGAACCTGCGCGGCAAGGGCAAGCTCAGCGCCGCGGACGTCGACGGCACCGTCCGCGAGATCCGTCGCGCGCTGCTCGAGGCCGACGTCGCGCTCGACGTCGTCAAGGCGTTCACCGCGTCCGTCCGCGAGCGCGCCCTCGGCGGCGAGGTCAGCCAGGCGCTGAACCCCGCCCAGCAGGTCGTGCAGATCGTCAACGAGGAGCTCGTCGCGATCCTCGGCGGCCAGCAGCGCCGCATCCAGTTCGCGAAGAGGCCGCCGACCGTGATCATGCTCGCCGGCCTGCAGGGCGCGGGCAAGACCACGCTCGCGGGCAAGCTCGGCAAGTGGCTCGCGAAGGACGGGCACACGCCCATGCTCGTTGCGGCCGACCTTCAGCGCCCCAACGCGGTGCAGCAGCTGCAGGTCGTCGGCGAGCAGGCGGGCGTCCCCGTCTTCGCGCCCGAGCCCGGCAACGGCACGGGCAACCCGGTGCGCGTCGCCAAGGACGCGATGAAGCACGCGGTCGGCAAGCAGTACAGCGTCGTCATCATCGACACCGCCGGCCGCCTGGGCGTGGACGCCGAGCTGATGAAGCAGGCCGCGGACATCCGGAAGGCCACCGACCCGGACGAGGTCCTCTTCGTCATCGACGCCATGATCGGCCAGGACGCGGTCGCGACCGCGAAGGCGTTCCAGGACGGCGTCGACTTCACGGGCGTCGTGCTCTCCAAGCTCGACGGCGACGCGCGCGGAGGAGCGGCCCTCTCGGTCGCCTCCGTCACGGGCCGCCCCATCATGTTCGCGTCCACGGGCGAGGGCCTCGACGACTTCGAGCCGTTCCACCCCGACCGCATGGCGAGCCGCATCCTCGACCTCGGCGACATCCTCACCCTCATCGAGCAGGCCCAGCAGGCCTTCGACGAGGAGGAGGCGATGGAGGTCGCCCAGAAGCTCGCGAGCGACACCTTCACGCTCGACGACTTCCTCAAGCAGATGCAGCAGCTGCGGGGCAAGGGCTCGCTGAAGAAGATGATGGGCATGCTCCCCGGCATGAGCGCCATGAAGGAGCAGCTGGAGAACTTCGACGAGAAGGAGATCGTCCGCACCGAGGCGATCATCCAGTCGATGACGAAGGCCGAGCGCCAGAACCCGAAGCTCCTCAACGGCTCGCGCCGGCTCCGCATCGCCCGCGGATCCGGCATGACCGTCACCGACGTCAACGGCCTCGTGCAGCGCTTCGAGCAGGCCTCGAAGATGATGCGCACGGTCGCCCGCGGCGGCATGCCGCAGATCCCCGGCATGGGACCGATGCCCGGCGCGCACTCGAGCCGCAAGCCCGTGCAGCAGAAGAAGAAGGGCTCGAAGTCGGGCAACCCGGCCAAGCGCGCGCAGGAGAACGCCGCGCTCGCGTCGGGCCAGCGCATCGGCGGGCCCCCGGCTCCCGCGGGATCCGGCTTCGGACTCGCCGGGGCGGCCAAGGGCGGCGCCAACAGCGCCCCGAGCGAGGAGGAGCTCGCCTCGCTGCAGAAGTTCCTCGGGCGCTGACCCGGCGCACGACCCGAGGGCCCTCCCGCGCGAGCGGGAGGGCCCTCGTCGCATGCCTGGACGTGGGCCGCGCGACATGCCAGCGTGGGTCGTGCATCGTGGCACCCCGTCGCGGTCCGCGCGTCAGGAGCCCCCGTGTTCGCACCCGTCACCGCCTTCAGCGGCTTCAGCGTGGACGACGTCCCCGCTGCCCTCGCCTTCTACCGCGGGACCCTCGGTCTCGAGGTCGAGGAGGTCCCCGAGATGGGCATGCTGCGGCTCATGCTCCCCGGATCCGGCGCCCGCGTGCTCGTCTATCCGAAGCCCGGCCATGAGCCGGCGACCTTCACGGTCCTGAACCTCGCGGTCGACGACGTGGAGGCGGCGGTGGTCGAGCTCAACGCCCGCGGCGTCGAGACGGCGATCTACGCGGACCTGCCCACGGACGCGCGCGGCATCATGCGCGGCCACGGCCCGGACATCGCGTGGTTCCGCGACCCGGCGGGGAACGTGCTCTCGGTCATCGCGGCCGACTGAGCCCCGGCGGCCCGCGAGCCCCTTCGATCGGAAGCGCGTCCGCGGCCGGACGCGCATCCGGCACGGGGTGCGCGTCCGGCTCCGCGGATCAGACCGAGCAGCGGCCGGAGTCGACCGGGGCGCTGGCCCCGGCCTGCTGCAGCACGGGCGCGATCTCGTCGAGCGTCATCGCGTATCCCGTCTGCGCGTCGACGGTCGATGTCGCGAACACGAGGCCGACCACGCGGCCCTGCGCGTCGAACAGCGCGCCGCCCGAGTCCCCGGGGCGCACCGTGCCGCGCACGGAGTAGACCTCGCGCGTCACGGGCTGCTCGTGCTGGATGTCGGTGCCGATGGCCTCGACCACCTCGCGGATCCGCGCGCCCGTGGCCTGGTACGGCCCGCCGCCCGGATAGCCGGCCACGACGGCCTCGTCGGACGCGGCGAGCTCGTCGCCGAGCGCGAGGGGCGCGGCGGTGAGGCCGGGGACCGCGAGGACGGCGACGTCGCGCGCGGGGTCGAACACCACGAGGTCCGCGCGGAGCAGCTCGCCCGTGCCGCCCTGCTGCACGTAGACCTCGTCGGATCCCGTCACCACATGCGCGTTCGTCACGACGCGGTCCCCCTGGACGACCCAGCCGCTGCCGGACGAGGACGTGCCGCACGCCGGCGCCGACGAGAGGATCTTCACCACGCTCGCCGCGGACCGCTGCACGGCCTCGGGCACGTCCGCGTCGGGTGCGGCCGTGTCGGCGATCGCCTCCTCGCCGTTCGCGAACACCCGCGGGTAGCCGACGTCGTGGAGCGCGTCGTCGAGCGCCGAGAGGGCGGTGCCGCTGGAGATCGGCGAGACCCGGTCGAGCGCCTGGACGATGCGGGACGACGACGCGAGCTGCACCGCGGGGATCACACCGCTGGAGCCGAGGAAGCCGCCGATGAACCAGACCGAGACCGCCCAGGCCGCGAGACCCGCGACGGCGCCGATGCCGCGGTCGAGGCCGCGCGCGGCGCCCCGCGGGCGGAGGAGGCGCGTGAGGACGCTGGCGACCTGCGCGAGGATGCCGCTCACGAGCGAGGTCGTGACGAGCATGAGGATCGCGGCCGCGAAGGTGCGGCTGATCCCGGTGGCCACGCCGAACTGGTCGAGCAGCGCCAGGAAGGCCGGCGTGATCCACAGCGCCAGCAGCACCCCGACCACGATGCCGGCGAGCCCGGCGATAGTCACGATGGCCCCGCGGCGCCAGCCGGCGAGGGCCGCGAGCACGGCGACGACGAGGATCACGATGTCGACGGCGGGGCTCACCTGCACAGTCTGCCCCGCGTCACCGGCCCAATCCTGAGCGCAGCTCCTCGACGAGGTGCGTCACCACGGGGGCGAGCGCGCCGTCGTTCTCCTCGGCGACCCGCAGCTGCCGCTGGTAGCTCGCGCCGCGGTCGACGATGTCGAGGATCCCCCGCAGCTCCGCCTCGCAGCCGAGCGCGTCCGCGGTGGGGGAGAGGCGCTCCACGAGCGCCCGGGTGTCGTCGCCGACGAGGGCCTCCTCGCCGGCGGCGTCCTGGATGATGATGGCGTCCATCCCGTACCGGGCCGCGCGCCACTTGTTCTCGCGCACGAACCACGGCTGCATCCGCGGGAGCTCCTCGCCGCGGTCGAGCGCGGCTGACAAGTCGTGCACGAGGCACTGGACCAGGGCCGCGAGCGACGCGATCTCCCCGAGCGTCGAGACGCCGTCGAACACGCGCGTCTCGAGGGTGCCCCACTTGGGCGCCGGCCGGATGTCCCAGCGCAGCTCGCTGTGGTGGTCGATGACGCCGACGTGCGTCATGTCGCCGATGAGCCGCTCGTAGTCGGCCCACGTCGTGAGGTCGGGCGGCAGCCCCGCGGTCGGCAGCTGCTGGAACATGAGCGCCCGGTTTGACGCGTACCCCGTCTCCTGTCCGGACCAGAACGGGCTCGACGCGCTGAGCGCCTGGAACCGGGGGAGGTGCACGAGGAGCGCGTTGAGGATCGGGAGCGCCTTCGATCCGTCCTCGATCCCGACGTGCACGTGCACGCCCCAGATCATCATTTGCCGCCCCCACCACCTGGTGCGGTCGAGCAGCGTGGCGTACCGCTCGTTGTCGGGGGTGACGTCCTGGTCGGGCCAGGCGCTGAAGGGGTGGGTCCCCGCGCACATGAGGTCAATGCCGAGCGGGTCCGCGACGTCCACCACCCGCTCGATGAGCCGCGCGAGGTCGTCCACGGCGTGCCCGACACGGGAGTGCGGCGCGCTGACGACCTCGACCGTGTTGGTGAGGAACTCCCCGGTCACGTGCGGGTGCGCGTCGTCGTGGGGGAAGGAGCGGAGGATCTGCGGCGCGACGCCGGCGAGCTCCCCCGAGCCGCGGTCGACGCACGCGAGCTCCCACTCGATCCCGACGCGGGACGGGGGCTGGCGGGCGAAGTCGATCTGCATGCGGGTCCTGCCGTCCACGGGGTCTCGGGGCGCATGCGCCGGGTGTCGTCCGATCATGCCACGCACCCCTCGGGAGGGCCGGGCGATGACGCCGTGCGGCGCGCCGACACCGGGGGTCCCGGCCGGGCCCGGCGTCTGCCATAATGATCTGTCGAGTCCGCGATCGTCCGACCCTCTAATCAGGCGCCGCGAGACCCCATCGAACCAATGCCGAGTGTGCCCCCACGCTCACGGCCGTCAGTTCACCCCACACAAAAGAAATTCAGGAGAATTGTGGCTGTCAAGATCCGTCTGAAGCGCCTGGGCAAGATCCGCGCGCCGTACTACCGCATCGTCGTCGCCGACTCGCGCGCCAAGCGCGACGGCCGCGTCATCGAGGAGATCGGCAAGTACCACCCCACCGAGGAGCCCTCGTTCATCGAGGTCCAGTCGGAGCGGGCGCAGTACTGGCTCTCCGTGGGCGCCCAGCCCACCGAGCAGGTCGAGGCCCTCCTCAAGCTCACGGGCGACTGGGGTCGCTTCAAGGGCGACAAGGACGCCGTCTCCACCGTCCGCACCCGCGAGGCGAAGCCCGCCTACGTCGCGGACGAGAAGAAGAAGCCGGTCCTCAAGCCGAAGACCGAGAAGGCCGCGCCCGAGGCCGCTGCGCCCGAGGCCGAGGCGACCGAGGAGCAGGCCTAGCCCATGCTCGCTCCCGCGCTCGCTCATCTGGTCAAGGGCATCGTCGAGCACCCGGACGACGTCTCCGTGACGAGCAAGGGATCCCCCCGCGGCGAGGTCCTCGAGGTGCGCGTGCACCCCGAGGACCTCGGCCGGGTCATCGGCCGAGCGGGTCGCACCGCGAAGGCCCTCCGGACGCTCGTCTCGGCTCTCGCCGACGGCCAGCGCGTCCGCGTCGATGTGGTGGACACCGATTCCTGAGGACATCGTCCGTGACCCCGCGGCGTTCCGCGTGGGCCGGCTGACCAAGGCGCACGGGCTCAAGGGAGCGGTCAAGCTCGAGCTGTTCACGGACGACCCCGACAAGCGGTTCGTCCCCGGAGCCGAGTTCTCGCTCCAGGTCCCCGACTCGTCCCCCTGGCACGGACGCACCCTCACGCTCACCGAGCTGCGCTGGTACAACAGCCACCCGGTCGGGTTCTTCGAGGGCGTCGCCGACCGCACGGCCGCCGAGTCGCTCGCGAAGGCCATCCTCTGGATGACGCCGCCGGCCGACGAGCCCGCCGAGCCCGATGCCTGGTACGACCACCAGCTGGTGGGCCTGAAGGTCCTCCGCGACGGCGTCGAGGTCGGCACCGTCTCGCTGGTCGACCACTTCCCGGCTCAGGACCTGCTGCATGTCGACACCCCGTCCGGCACGGTGCTCGTCCCGTTCGTGCAGGCCATCGTGCCATCGGTGGACGTGGAGGCCGGCACGCTCGTCATCACGCCGCCGCTCGGCCTGTTCGAGGAGATCCCGGACGAGCAGCCGACGCCCTCCGCGACGTCGGATGCCGAGCCCGGGTCCGCCCCCGAGGGCGACGACGCCCGCTGACATGCGGATCGACATCGTCTCGATCTTCCCCGAGTTCTTCGGGGTGCTCGACATCTCCCTGCTCGGTCGCGCGCGCCAGTCCGGCCTCATCGACCTCCGCCTGCACGATCTGCGCGCCTTCACCCACGACCGCCACCGCACCGTGGACGACACGCCCTACGGGGGCGGAGCCGGCATGGTGATGCGCCCGGAGCCGTGGGGCGAGGCGATGGACGAGGTGCTCGCCGACGACACGGATCCCGTCGTGATCTTCCCGTCGCCCGCCGGCGAGGTGTTCACGCAGGCCATGGCCCAGGAGCTCTCCGCCGAGCCGCACCTGGCGTTCGGCTGCGGTCGATACGAGGGCATCGACCAGCGCGTCGTCGACCACACCGCCACCCGCGCCCGGGTGCGCCTGGTGAGCCTCGGCGACTACGTGCTGAACGGCGGCGAGGTCGCGGTCATGGCCATGATCGAGGCGATCGGCCGGCTCGTGCCCGGCGTCGTCGGCAACCCCGCGAGCCTCGTGGAGGAGAGCCACTCCGACGGCCTGCTCGAGCACCCCAGCTACACGAAGCCGCCCGAGTGGCGCGGTCTCGCCGTGCCCGACGTGCTGCGCAGCGGCAACCACGGCGCCATCGCCGCATGGCGACGCGAGCAGCAGCTCGAGCGCACCCGCCGCGTCCGCCCGGACCTCCTGCCCGACTAGGCCGGCGCGGCGCGGGCCCGCAGGCGTCCCGGCGTCAGGAGCGGGCGGTGAGGATCAGCGGGCCGGACTCGGTGATCGCGACCGTGTGCTCCATGTGCGCGCCGCGCGAGCCGTCGGCGCTGCGGAGGGTCCAGCCGTCCTTGTCCGTGTATATCTCGTCGGTGCTCTGCAGGAACCACGGCTCGATCGCGATGACCAGTCCGGGACGCAGCGGGACGCCGCGGTTCGGCCGACCCTGGTTCGCGATGTGCGGATCGCTGTGCATGGTGCGACCGACGCCGTGTCCGCCGAAGTCCGTGTTGACCGAGTAGCCGGCCTCGGTCGCGACCGCGCCGATCGCCGCCGAGATGTCGCCCGTGCGCCCGCCCGGCTGCGCGGCGCGGATGCCCGCCTCGAGGGCGGCGGTCGTCACCTCGATGAGGCGGACGTCCTCCGCGCGGGGCGTGCCGACGATGACGCTGACAGCCGAGTCGCTGACCCAGCCGTCGACGGACGCCGCGAAGTCGAGGCTCAGGAGGTCGCCGTCCTGCAGCCGGTAGTCGTGGGGGAGCCCGTGCAGCACGCCGTCGTTGACGGACGTGCAGAGCACCTTGCCGAAGGGCATGGCGCCGAAGGACGGGTGGTAGTCGATGTAGCAGGACTCGGCGCCGCGCGCGCGGATCATGCGGTGCGCCTCGCGGTCGAGGTCGAGCAGGTTGACTCCGACGTCGGCCTTCGCGGCCAGGGCCGTGAGCACGGAGGCCACGAACTCCCCGGCGGGTCGCATCTGGTCCATCTCGGCGGGCGTTCGCAGTTCCATCACGCGAAGGATCCTACGGGAGCGGGGATCCCGACCCTCCTGCGATGCCCAGGATCCGCTCCTAGCATGGGGCGATGCAGCACTCCCCGGCCCTCGGTCTCCGTCGCGCGCTCTACCGCTGGCAGTTCGCCGCGGTCGTCGTGCTCCCCGCCTGGCTCCTCGTCGGCTGGGCGGCCGCCGGCTCCGGCGGATGGGAGCTCCTCCTCGTGATGCTCGCGGTCGGCGCCCTCGGGATCGCCCTGCTCGCCGCCCTCGGCCTCGTGCTGGCCCGGCGGTCCGTCCGCACCGCGCGGGCCGTCTCCCCGGCGGACGCGCTGGCCATGGGCGTCGTGACCCTCGCCGTCATCGGCACGGGCACCTACTCCGTCGTCAGCACCTGGTGCGCGGTCATCGCGGCCCTCGCCGTCGTCGCGCTCGTCGCGCTCGCCATCCGGCAGCTGCTCGTGGAGACGAGAGCGCGGATGCAGGAGGTCATCGCCGTCATCGAGCGGGACGCCCAGCCGCGACCGCCCGAGTGGAAGGCCGCCGAGGGGCCCGACGCCGGACGCACCATCCGGCTGGAGTGACCGGCCGCGCGAGGACCTGCGCTTTGCGCTCGACGCGCCCGAGGTGACACAATGGGCGATCGTGCCTGCCGTCGACCCTGCCACGGGGGAGTCGGCCACTCATGCGGGCCGTTCCCCTTCCAGACATTGATGCGCAGTCGACCCGTGGCGGTTGCAGAGAGCGGTACACCATGCACATCCTCGATTCCGTCGACAAGGCGTCGCTGCGGTCGGACATCCCCGACTTCCGCGCCGGCGACACGGTCAAGGTCCACGTCAACATCGTCGAGGGCAGCCGCTCGCGCATCCAGGTGTTCCAGGGCATCGTCATCGGCCGTCAGGGCGAGGGCGTCCGCGAGACGTTCTGCGTCCGCAAGGTCAGCTTCCAGGTCGGCGTCGAGCGCACCTTCCCGGTGCACTCCCCGGTCATCGACCACATCGAGGTCGTGACGCGCGGCGACGTGCGCCGCGCCAAGCTCTACTTCCTGCGCGACCTGCGCGGCAAGAAGGCGAAGATCAAGGAGAAGCGCTCCTAGCGCATCCCCACCTGTCATCCCACTGGGCTCCCGGCGCATATGCTTGCCGGGAGCTCAGGCGGTTAAATGACAGACAGCACGGCACCCGTGGGGACGAGATCCTCGGGCAGGCACAGCGGCAGCGGGTCGCGTGGATGGAAGACGTTCCTCCGGGACGTCATCGTCATCTTCGTGGTGGCCCTCCTGGTATCCATCCTGATCAAGGCGTTCCTGATCCGGTCCTTCTACATCCCCTCGGCGTCGATGGAGGACACCCTCCAGATCAACGACCGCATCGTCGTCAATCAGCTGACTCCGCGGCTGATGCCGCTCCAGCACGGCGACGTCGTGGTGTTCCGTGATCCGGGCGGTTGGCTGACGCCGTCGCCTGAGGTCGACAAGCCGCCTCTCGCGGCCGCCGTCGACTGGGCGCTCACCACGGTGGGCCTCTCCGCGTCCGACAGCAACGACCACCTCATCAAGCGCCTCATCGGGCTGCCGGGCGACCATGTCGTCTGCTGCAACTCCCTCGGCCAGATGAGCGTCAACGACGTGCCCCTCGACGAGCCGTACCTGAAGCTCGTCCCCGGCGACACGCGCGCGTCCGACGTCGACTTCGACGTCACCGTCCCTGCGGACTCCCTCTGGGTGATGGGCGACAACCGCGGCAACTCCGCGGACTCGCGCTACAACGTCGACGGTCCCACGAAGGGCTTCGTGCCCATCGACCACGTGGTCGGCCGCGCGTTCGTCATCACCTGGCCCATCGACCGCTGGTCGATCCTCAGCGACCACCCCGAGACGTTCGGCGACGTGCCCGACGCGGTCCCCGCCGGCTGATGCCGGTCGCCGATCCGACGTTCGAGATCGAGCACGAGCTGCTCGGCGCCGGCGCCGCCCTCGTCATCGGCTGCGACGAGGTCGGGCGCGGTGCCCTCGCCGGCCCGGTCGCGGTGGGCATGGCGGCTGTCGGCCCCGACGCGGATGCGTTCCCGGTGGGCCTGCGGGACTCGAAGATGCTCAGCGAGAAGCGCCGAGAGGCCCTGCACCCGCTGGTGTCCGCGTGGGCGGGGCACTCCGCGGTCGGCATGGCGTCAGCCGAGGAGGTGGATGCGCTCGGGATCACGGCCTGCCTCGGCCTCGCCGGGCGGCGTGCGCTCGTCGAGCTGCACCACCTCGGCGTGCCGCTCCTCGACAGCGTGGTGCTCCTCGACGGGTCCCACGACTGGCTCACGCCCGCGCTCGTGCATCCGGTGCCGGTGCGGCTCCGCGTCAAGGCCGACCGCGACTGCGCGTCGGTGGCCGCGGCGTCGGTGCTCGCCAAGGTGCACCGCGACCGCCTGATGGCCGCGTGGCACGAGGAGTCGCCCGAGTACGGCTGGGCAGGCAACAAGGGCTACGGGAGCCCGGCCCACCTCGACGTGATCCGCGCGAACGGGGCGTCGCGGATCCACCGGCGCACGTGGCTCACCGGCGTCCTGGCTTCCCCGGGTGCCTGAGGCCCTTCCTCATTCGGGCCCGGGCGCGGCATCCCGTGGGCGGGGGGTCGGGCGGCGGCCCCGGCCGGACGGAGGCGGCTGCGCGGGCGGTTAGGATCGACGGACCATGGATGACGACGAGTTCGAGGACTACGACCGCGAGGTGGAGCTCGCGCTCTACCGGGAGTACCGGGACATCGTGTCCCAGTTCAAGTACGTGGTCGAGACCGAGCGGCGCTTCTACCTCGCCAACGAGGTCGAGCTGGTGCGCCGCGACACGGAGCACGACTTCTACTTCGAGCTGAGCATGACCGACGTGTGGGTCTGGGACGTGTACCGCTCCGACCGCTTCGTGAAGTCCGTGCGCGTGCTCACCTTCAAGGACGTGAACGTCGAGGAGCTGTCGGCGAAGGAGTTCGAGCTCCCCAAGGAGCTCGCCATCGACGAGTAGGGCTCCTCACGGGATCCCTCCCCAGGCGCTCGCCCCATCCGCACCGCACGGCCTCGCGTCCGAGGGCGGGCGTCGCCGCCGCGACGACGCATCCTCCTCGCGGAGGTGCGCATGACACGCGAGCAGGACCTGGGACGACGCGGCGAGGATCTCGCCGCACAGCATCTGATCGAACGCGGCTACGCGCTCGTCGAGCGCAACTGGCGGTGCCGCGAGGGCGAGGTCGACCTCGTGATGACCCACGGGGGCACGACCGTGCTCGTGGAGGTCAAGACGCGGGCGGGGCTCCGCTACGGGCATCCGCTCGAGGCGGTCACGCGCGCGAAGGCCGCACGGCTCCGGGTCCTCGCCGGCCTCTGGCGCCAGGCGCATCCTGAGCGGCGCGGGCCGGTGCGGATCGACGTGGTCGGGGTCGTCTGGCCCCGGGGCGGACAGCCGTCGGTCGAGGTCGTGCGGAGCGCCTGCTGATGGCCGTCGGCCGCACGCTCGCCGTCGCCCTCTCGGGCCTCGACGGAGCGCTCGTCGACGTGGAGGCGGACATCACGAGCCAGCTCCCCGGGTTCGTCCTCATCGGCCTGCCGGACGCCGCGCTCAGCCAGGCCCGGGAACGCGTCCGTGCCGCGACCGGCAACGCGGGGTGCGAGTTCCCCGTGCGCCGGGTGACCGTCAACCTCTCGCCGGCCGTCCTTCCCAAGCACGGCTCCGGCTTCGATCTCGCGATCGCCCTGGCGGTCCTCGCCGCGGGCGGGTCGGTGTCGGCCGAGTCGGTGGCCGGCACGGTGCACCTGGGCGAGCTCGGCCTCGACGGGAGGCTGCGTCCGACGCACGGCATCCTGCCGGCCGTCCTCGCGGCGCGCCGCGCCGGCGTCCGGCGGGTGATGGTGCCGCGCTGCCATGCGGATGAGGCCTCCCTCGTGCCCGACATGCGCGTCATCGCGGTGGCGGGGCTGCGGGACGCGGCGATCCACCACGGCGCCGAGCTCGAGCCGGAGCCGGAGGACGACGACGCAGGGTCGCGGGCGGCGACGGGGACCGACCCGACGCGGATCCTCGGCGGTGCGGAGCCCGCGGAGCCCTGCCTGGGTGACGTGGTCGGCAACGAGGAGGCCGTCGAGGCGCTCGTGGTCGCCGCGGCGGGCGGGCACCACATGTTCCTCCTCGGGCCACCGGGCGCGGGGAAGACGATGCTCGCGCAGCGGCTGCCCGGTCTCCTGCCCGACCTCGACGAGGAGGCCGCGCTGGAGGTCGGCTGCATCCGCTCGCTGTGCGGGGAACGGCTGGGCCCCGAGCTGCCCGTGCGGCCTCCATTGGAGGCACCGCACCACACGGCGAGCGCCGCGGGCATCGTCGGTGGCGGCAGTGGCCGCATCCGTCCGGGGGCGGCTGTGCGGGCCAGCGGGGGAGTGCTCTTCCTCGACGAGGCACCGGAGTTCGCGGGCGCGGTGCTCGACTGCCTGCGTCAGCCGCTCGAGTCCGGCGTCATCAGCATCCACCGGGCAAACGGCGTCGCCCACTTCCCGGGGCGCTTCCAGCTGGTGATGGCGGCGAACCCGTGCCCGTGCGGTTCGTACGGCGTCGCGGGCTCCGACTGCTCGTGCCCGCCCCAGGCGCGGCGGCGCTATCTCGCGCGACTCTCCGGCCCCCTCATGGACCGCATGGACATCCGGCTGGGCGTCCGACGGGTCACGACGGCCGTGCACCTGGCGGCGGGTGATGCCCCTCGCGTTACGACGCCCACGGCGCGCGTCCGCGTCGCCGCCGCCCGAGCGGCCGCGGCGGAGCGATGGGCCGCGACGCCGTGGCGCACGAACGCCCACGTCTCGGGCACCTGGCTCCGGCGGGAGGCCCGCATCGCCCGCGGGGCGACGGCGGCCCTCGACCGCGCGCTGGACCGGGGGCTCCTGACCATGCGCGGCTACGACCGGGTCCTCCGGATCGGGTGGACGCTCGCGGACCTGGAGGGCGCGTCGAGCCCCGACGCGGATCACCTGGGCCGCGCGCTCCTGCTACGAGGCGCGTCGTGATCGCGCAGGACGGGGTCGGCGAGGAGGTGCCTCGCTCATCCGGGGACGCCGAGCGGAGCCGCGTCCGCGCACCGGACTCGGCACGAGCCCGTTCCGTCGCCCGGCTCGGCCTGCCCGCGCGCGAACTCGACGAGCTGATGGCTTCGCTCCGCCCCGATCCCGGATGGCCGGGCGATGGGGCAGCCGACACGGACTCGGCGGAGGTGGCGGCTCGTGCCACGTGGTCCGGCATCGCCGAGCCGGGCGATCGCGTGGCCGGGGCGGTCATCGGCGTGCTCGGCGCCTGCGCGGCCCTGGCCTCCTTGGTCGACGGCTGCCCGGCCGACACCGTGGTCGGCGCGATGCTCGAGGCGGGGCTCGACCTGGAGCCGGACGGGCGGGCTGCCCTCGTCGGCGAGGTCGCCGGAGCGCTGGAGCGCTGGCGGCCCCGCGTCGTGCGGAGTGAGGCCCTGGCCCGGCTGCACGCCGCGCGTGCGGTGGGCGCCCGGGTGCTCGTGCCGGGTGATCCGCATTGGCCGGTCGGCGCGGACGACCTGGGGCCGCACTCGCCGCTCGTCCTCTGGTGCACGGGCGCGCCGGACGCGATGGCCGCGCTCTCGAGGTCCGTGGCCATCGTGGGAGCGCGTGCCGCCACCGGGTACGGCGAGCACGTCACCGCCGAGCTGGCCGCCGGGCTCGTCGACCGCGACGTGGCGGTGGTCTCCGGCGGTGCGTACGGCATCGACGGCGCGGCGCACCGCGCGGCCATCGGATCGGCGGGGCGCACGGTGGCGTTCCTCGCGGGCGGCGTGGACCGTCTCTACCCCTCCGGTCATGCGGAGCTCTTCGCGCGGATGCGACGCGACGGGGCCGTGGTGTCGGAGCTGCCATGCGGCGCGTCGCCGACACGCTGGCGGTTCCTCTTGCGCAACCGCCTCATAGCGGCGGCGAGCGCAGCCACCGTCGTCGTGGAGGCAGGTGCGCGCAGCGGGTCGCTGAACACCGCTAACCACGCGATCGCGCTGGAGAGGCCTCTCGGGGCGGTCCCCGGCCCGGTGACGAGCGCGTCGTCATCCGGGTGCCATCGTCTCCTCCGCGAGTCCCAGGCGGTCTGCATCACGTCAGCCGATGACGTGATGGACCTCGTGCCGGGCTGGAGCGGAGCGGGTACGCAGGTGCAGGAGCCGGGATCCGCGCATGCGTCCTCTCGGGACACGCCGAGCGGCGCCGCCGACGACCGCGTCGGTGCGCGTGCCGCGGAGGATCGTGGCGACTCGCGCGTCGTGCGCGTGCTCGACGCCCTCGCGGTCCGACGCGGACGAGGGACCGCGGACGTCGCGGCACGAGCCGGTCTCGGAGTCGCCGAGACCTCGTCCGTGCTCGGCATGCTCGAGCTCGAGGGGACGGTGGCCCGGCCGGACGGCGGATGGGTACGGCGCCCCGGATCTCGCTGACGGGCCCCGGGCGTGGAGATCCGGCCTCGCGCGCGAGGTGGGATGCGTGCGCATCGGAGGGGCGCGGCCGACCGGCGCGATCGGATGCGCCGGTCGGTGGCCACGATGAGAACCGTCCTCTTCCCGCCCGTCCGCGTGCCGGCGCACCCAGCCGGCGGGTCGACGTAGCCTTCGGGGATGGAGACGGATCAGGTCGGCGGCGGACACGTCGATGGCGTGGTCGACCATGGACAGCCTCAGCGCGGTGCTCCTGCCGCGACTCCGCTCGAGGCCGACATCTCGGAGTTCGCGACCTCCATGGACCGGGAGCGGGGGAGCGCGGCCCACACGGTGCGGGCGTACTCCGCCGACCTGCGCGACCTCGCTGCGCATGCCGCGAGGCAGGGCGTCACGACGTCAGCCGGCCTCGATCTGGACGTGCTGCGCGACTGGCTGTGGCGGGGATCCCAGGCCCGGCTCGCCCCCGCGACGCTGGCGAGGCGCTCGGCCGCCGTGCGCGGATTCGGAGCGTGGCTGCTGCGCACGGGCCGCGTCGACGCCGACCCCGCCGTCCGGCTCAAGGCGCCGCGGGCGGGATCGCACCTCCCGCGGGTGCTGGCGCGCGAGCAGATGTCGGCCCTGCTCGCCGATCTCGCCGCACAGGCGGCGGACGACGACCCCGCCGCGCTGCGGGACCTCGCCGCCATCGAGCTGCTCTACGCGTCCGCCCTCCGGGTCTCCGAGCTGACGGGCCTCGACCTCGGCGACGTCGACGCGTCCCGCCTCACCGTCCGCGTGGTCGGCAAGGGCGATCGCGAGCGGGTCGTGCCGTTCGGCGTCCCCGCCGCGGAGGCGCTCGACGCCTACGTCACTCGCGGTCGTCCGGCGCTCGTCACCCCGCGGACCGGGACGGCGCTGTTCCTCGGCGCGCGCGGAGGGCGGCTGGGATCCCGCGCGGTCTACGGCCTCGTCGCCTCGCTGCTGGCGGACATCCCCGGGTCAGGACCGCAGGGGCCGCACGCCCTCCGGCACACGGCGGCGACGCACCTCCTCGACGGGGGAGCGGACCTCCGCACTGTGCAGGAGATGCTCGGCCACGCGAGCCTCGGGACGACGCAGATCTACACGCACGTCTCGATCGAGCGGCTGCGGCGCAGCTACGAGGGCGCCCACCCGCGCGCCTGACCCCGCGCGTCGGAGGAGGGGGCGAGCCGGCCAGAGCTCACGTCCGTCGTCACGGCTGCGCTCGGGCCTCGACCGGTCGTCACGGATCCAGCGGCAGCAGCACCGCGTGCTGCAGGGCGGCCAGCAGCAGGGCCGGATCCACGTACTCGCCGTGCAGGCGCGCCCCGAGGTGCAGCCCGCCGTCCCGCTCGTGGCGGGGTGACTCCGCGAGCGTGCCGATGACCTGCCCGGCGACGACGGAGTCGCCCGCGGCGACCAGCGGCACGACCGGCTCGACGGAGGACACGAGCCCGTCCGCGTGCCGGATGCTCACGACCGGGCGGTCGACGACCACGCCGGCGAAGGAGACGGTCCCGTCCGCCGGAGCGCGGACCTCGGCGCCGGGGTCGACCGCGATGTCGATGCCGCGGTGACCGGGTCCGTACGTCGTGGTCGGCGCCTGGAACGGCCGCGTGACCGTGTGGGGCGGATCCACCGGCCATCGCCACCGCGGGGTCGCGGGCACGGACGCCGAGGCGGACGACGCATCCGCCGACGCCCGTTCCGGGACCCCCGGCGTCGCGACGCCGAAGAGCAGCCCGACCGTGACCCCCACCGCGAGCGCCACCCCAGCCGCCGTCCGCTGTCCGCCCCTGCCGCGCATGCGCCCTCCCTCCCCGGCGGACGCGTCCCGGCCCCCGGTCGGCGGAATCATGCCCCCTGCGGCGTCGGTTGCCCGCCGGGTGACCGCCCCGTCGGAGAAGTGGCAGAGTGGTCCCCTGTGAACGAGACGACGACCCCCCGGGATGACAAGAAGCTCCAGCGACGCGCGATAGGCCTGGCCGTCTCGGCCGCGGTGGGGGGCTTCCTCTTCGGGTTCGACTCCTCCGTGATCAACGGCGCGGTCTCCGCCATCCAGGGCCGCTTCCAGCTCAGCGAGACGCTCATCGGCTTCGCGGTCGCCAGCGCGCTCCTCGGCTGCGCGCTCGGCGCCTACCTCGCGGGCCGCATCGCCGACCGCATCGGCCGCCGCTGGACGATGATCATCGGCGCCGGCTTCTTCTTCATCAGCGCCTTCGGATCCGGGTACGCGTTCAGCGTCTGGGACCTCACCATCTGGCGCATCGTCGGCGGCCTCGGCATCGCCTCCGTCGTCGCCCCCGCGTACATCGCGGAGATCTCGCCCAAGCTCCTCCGCGGCCGCCTCGCGTCGCTGCAGCAGCTCGCCATCACGCTCGGCATCTTCACCGCGCTCCTCTCGGACGCCGTCTTCGCGGGAGCCGCGGGCGGCGCGTCGGAGGACTTCTGGCTCGGGCTCGAGGCCTGGCGCTGGATGCTCCTCGTCTGCGCCATCCCGGCCGTGATCTACGGCTTCCTCGCCTACCGCCTGCCCGAGTCCCCGCGCTTCCTGGTCGAGAAGGGCCGCAAGGACGAGGCCCAGGCGATCCTCGCGAGCGTGTGGAAGCAGGAGGACATCGACCGCGCGAGCCGGGACCTCGAGCGCCAGATCGAGGAGGATCGCGTCGCGAAGCGCACGGGCACACTCCGCGGCAGCAAGCTGGGCCTGCAGGGCATCGTCTGGATCGGCATCATCCTGTCCGTGTTCCAGCAGTTCGTCGGCATCAACGTGATCTTCTACTACTCCACGACCCTCTGGCAGGCCGTCGGCTTCGACGAGTCGCAGTCGCTCACCACCTCGGTCATCACGGCGGTCACGAACGTCGCCGTCACGTTCATCGCCATCGCGCTCGTCGACCGCATCGGCCGCCGCCCCATCCTCCTGTCCGGCTCGCTCGCCATGGCCGTCTCCCTCGCCGTGATGGCGATCTGCTTCAGCCAGTCCTCGACCGTCGACGGCGAGGTCGCTCTGCCGCAGCCCTTCGGCGTCATCGCGATCATCGCGGCCAACGTCTTCGTCATCGGCTTCGGCGCCTCCTGGGGCCCGCTCGTCTGGGTGCTGCTCGGCGAGATCTTCCCGAACCGGATCCGCGCCAAGGCCCTCGGCGTCGCCGCGATGGCCCAGTGGATCGCGAACTTCGCCATCACCGTGTCGTTCCCAGCGCTGTCGGCCTTCTCGCTGCCCTTCACGTACGGCATGTACGCGGCGTTCGCCGCGCTCTCCTTCGTCTTCGTCCTCATGAAGATCCCGGAGACGAACGGCATGTCGCTCGAGGAAGCGGAGACGCTCTTCGTCGACAAGCCCAAGAAGCGCAAGGCCGCCGCGCGCTCCTGACCCGAGGCACCGCCCCGTCGGTCGCCCCGCGGGTGGTAGCATCGACGAGCACCCGATTCAGGTCGGGTGACTACGCGTGCCCATCAGGCCGCCGCATCCACTCGGTCTCCTCATGGCGATGATCCCTGTCGCCGAAGGAGCGGATGCGCGCTGGGCACCAGGATCAGCGGTCGTCCCGACCGCCGAGCGAACCGACGAGGCGTGCCGCGACAGCGCGCGCCGGAACAGGAGTACGGCCATGGCCGTCGTCACCATCCGCCAGCTGCTCGACTGCGGCGTCCACTTCGGTCACCCGAAGACGCGCTGGAACCCGAAGATGAAGCGCTTCATCTTCACCGAGCGCTCCGGCATCTACATCATCGACCTCCAGCAGTCGCTGGCCCTCATCGACAAGGCGTACGACTTCGTCAAGGAGACGGTCGCCCACGGCGGCACCATCCTCTTCGTCGGCACGAAGAAGCAGGCGCAGGAGTCCATCGCCGAGCAGGCGCAGCGCGTCGGCCAGCCCTACGTCAACCAGCGCTGGCTGGGTGGTCTGCTGACCAACTTCCAGACCGTGCACAAGCGCCTCAACCGCCTCAAGGAGCTCGACCTCGTCGACTTCGACGACACGACGCGCGGCTTCACGAAGAAGGAGCTGCTCATCCAGCGTCGCGAGCGCGACAAGCTGGAGAAGAGCCTCGGCGGCATCCGCAACCTCACCAAGACGCCGTCGGCGATGTGGGTCGTGGACACCAAGAAGGAGCACCTCGCCATCGACGAGGCGCGCAAGCTCGGCATCCCCGTCATCGGCATCCTCGACACCAACTGCGACCCGGACGAGGTCCAGTACCCGATCCCGGGCAACGACGACGCGATCCGCTCCGTCGCGCTGCTGACGCGCATCATCGCCGACGCCGCCGCCGAGGGCCTCATCCAGCGCCACCAGAAGCCCGACGCCGAGGGCTCCGCCCCCGCCGAGCCGCTGGCCGACTGGGAGCGCGAGCTGCTCGAGCAGGGCGATGCGGCCAAGGCCGCGCTGCCCGTCGAGGAGAACGACGTCGACGCCGAGGTCTCCGCCAAGAACGAGGCGAAGTCCGATGACGAGGTCCCCGCCCCCGTGCACGCTCCCGAGTCCGACGACGCCACCGAGGCGAAGATCGAGGCCGAGGCGACCGAGGCCGAGGCAGCGCCTGCTACGACCGGTCCGGTCTCCGAGTAGTCCGACCACACGCACCATCCCGTCGGGCGGGCGCGGGTTCCGCGCCCGCCCGTCGGGCACTCACCTCCGGGAGACCCCCGGATCATCACCTACAGAAGGAGTCCATGAGCATGGCGAACTTCACTGCCGCTGACGTCAAGGAGCTGCGCGACCGCCTCGGCGCCGGCATGATGGACAGCAAGAACGCGCTGGTCGAGGCCGACGGCGACATCGAGAAGGCCATCGAGATCCTCCGCCTCAAGGGCCAGAAGGGCAATGCCAAGCGCGGCGACCGCTCCACCGCCGAGGGCCTCGTCGCCGCGTCCGAGCAGGACGGCGCCGCCACCCTCATCGAGCTCGCGTGCGAGACCGACTTCGTCGCGAAGAACGACAAGTTCATCGCGCTGTCCGAGTCCGTCCTGGCCGCCGTCGTCGCGGCCGGCGCGTCCACCGTCGAGGAGGCCCTCCAGGCCCCCGCCGGCGAGCAGACCGTAGACCAGCTGATCAGCGACCGGGCCGCGATCCTCGGCGAGAAGATCGCGCTCCGTCGCGTCGCCCGCCTCGCCGGCGAGCACCAGGAGATCTACCTCCACCGCACGTCGAAGGACCTCCCGCCCCAGGTCGGCGTCGTCGTCGACTACAGCGGCACCGACGCGGAGACCGCGCGCAGCATCGCCCAGCACATCGCGTTCGCCAACCCGGAGTACCTCGCCCGCGAGGACGTCCCGGCGGACAAGGTCGAGGCCGAGCGCGCGATCGTCACCGAGATCTCCCGCAACGAGGGCAAGCCCGAGGCCGCCCTGCCGAAGATCATCGAGGGTCGCCTCACCGGGTTCTTCAAGCAGGTCGCGCTCCTCGAGCAGGACTACGCGAAGGACAACAAGCAGTCGGTCAAGAAGGTCGTCGAGGCCGCGGGCCTCACGGTCACGGGCTTCGCCCGCTTCAAGGTCGGCGCCTAGCACCACCACCACGGGGAGCCCGGGTCGCATGCGACCCGGGCTCCCTTCTCCATGTCCGGGGAGAGCGGCCGCGAGGCGCCCCCGCCCCCGCCGGGCGGCACAGTACATTGGACCGGGGCCGGATCCGGCGACCGGAACGCGAGGACGGGAACAGCACCTATGACCGATCAGACCACCACCCGCCGCGTCCTCCTCAAGCTCTCCGGGGAGTCCTTCGGCGGCGGCCAGATGGGCGTCGACCCGGACGTCGTCAGCGCGCTGGCCCGCGAGATCGCCGAAGCGGCGAAGACCGTCGAGGTCGCCATCGTCGTCGGCGGAGGCAACTTCTTCCGCGGCGCGCAGCTCTCGCAGCGCGGCATGGACCGCGGTCGCGCGGACTACATGGGCATGCTCGGCACCGTGATGAACGCCCTCGCGCTGCAGGACTTCCTCGAGCAGGCCGGCGCCGCCACACGCGTCCAGTCGGCCATCTCCATGACCCAGGTCGCCGAGCCGTACATCCCGCGCCGTGCCGTGCGCCACCTCGAGAAGGGCCGCATCGTGATCTTCGGCGCCGGCGCCGGGCTGCCGTACTTCTCCACCGACACGGTGGCCGCGCAGCGCGCCCTCGAGATCTCGGCCACCGAGGTCCTCGTCGCCAAGAACGGCGTCGACGGCGTCTACACGGGGGATCCCCGCACGGACTCGACCGCCACGCTCCTCGACACCGTCACCTACCAGGACGCCCTCCAGCGCGGCCTCAAGGTCGTCGACTCGACCGCGTTCAGCCTCTGCATGGACAACGACATGAAGATGGTCGTCTTCGGCATGGAGCCCGGCGGCAACGTCACCCGGGCCATCCGGGGCGAGCGCATCGGCACCATCGTCTCCAACTGACGACCGGCGCTCCGCCGACGCCCCCGTCGGGCCGCGTCGCGGTCGGAGCGCCTCTCCATCCGCGTTAAGATCGACCGGGCGCCTGCCGCGCCCGCACTACCGAAGGAGATCCCGTGACCGTCGCCGAAGTCCTCGCAGATGCCCGAGACCGGATGGGCAAGGCCGTCGAGGCCGTGAAGGAGGACTTCGGGAGCGTGCGCACGGGCCGCGCCAACCCCGCCCTCTTCCAGAAGGTCATGGTCGAGTACTACGGCAGCCCCACGCCCCTCGGCCAGCTCGCGAGCATGAACAACCCCGAGGCGCGCACGCTCATCGTCACGCCCTACGACAAGACGGCCCTCAAGGAGATCGAGAAGGCCCTCGTCAACGTCCCCAACCTCAGCGCGACGGTCGGCAACGACGGCGAGATGGTGCGCTTCACTCTCCCCGAGCTCACCGAGGACCGCCGCAAGGAGTTCGTCAAGATCGTCCGCGGCAAGGCGGAGGAGGGGCGCGTGAGCGTCCGCAACATCCGCCGCCGGTCCAAGGACGAGCTGGACGCGCTCAAGGGCGAGGTCGGCGACGACGAGGTCGCGCGCGTCGAGAAGGAGCTCGAGGCCCTCACCAAGACGCACACCGACCAGGTCGACGACGCGCTGAAGCGCAAAGAGACCGAACTCCTCGAGGTCTAGGTGGCCAGCCCCGAGGATCCCGTCGAGCGGGCGCCCATCGTGCCGCCCGCCTCGGGCCCCGACGGCGCTCCGCGGATCCGTCGGCACCGCGGCCGCGTGACGCGCGCCGAGTTCGAGGCGCAGGTGCAGGCGACCCGCGCCGACCTGACGGCCCAGGTGCGCGCGACGCGCGCGTCCATCGAGGCGACGAACGCCCGCATCAACGCCCGCACGGGTCGCAACCTGCTATTCGCGGTGAGCGTGGGCCTCCTCCTCGGCGGGGTCGTCCTGGCGAGCCTCGTCGTCGAGAAGCAGCTGTTCCTGCTCATCGGCATTGCGCTCGTGGCCTTCACCGCGTACGAGCTCGCCACGGCGCTGCGCCAGGCGGGTCGTCGCGTGCCGCGCGTCGGCTCGGTGATCGCCGTCGTCGCGCTCGTGCCGATCACCTACTACGGCAGGCCGGACGGGCAGTGGCTGGGGCTCGTCGGGGCCATGGCCTTCGTCGCGCTCTGGCGTGTGGTGGAGCAGGCGGTGCCCGCCCGGCGGACGTCCGCGCGCGCCGTCGTGGGCGACATCGGCTCGAGCGTCTTCCTGCTCGCCTACGTGGGGCTCCTCGGCTCGTTCGCCGTGCTGCTCACCGCGGGCGACGGTGGCGAGTGGTGGACCCTGGCGTTCCTCATCCTCGTGGTGTGCTGCGACACGGGCGCCTACGTCGCCGGGCTCAACTTCGGCAAGCACCCCATGGCGCCGACGATCAGCCCGAAGAAGACATGGGAGGGATTCGCCGGCGCGGTCGTCGCCGCGGTGCTCGCCGGGATCTTGCTCTCGCTGTTCATGATCCAGCAGGAGTGGTGGTTCGGCGTGGTGCTCGGCCTCGTGATCGTGGTGACCGCGACCCTGGGCGACCTGGCCGAGTCGCTCATCAAGCGCGACCTCGGCGTGAAGGACATCAGCTCCTGGCTGCCGGGCCACGGAGGGTTCCTCGACCGCCTCGACTCGGTCCTGCCCTCCGCCGCGGTGGCCTATGCGCTGTTCCTCATCGTCACGGGCGCTTCCTCGTAGGATGTCCCGGATGACCACCACCTTCCCGAGCGCCGGGCGCCGCGAGCGCGGCTACGACCCGGACCAGGTCAATGCCTTCCTGCGCGACGCGCGCCGCTGCTACGACGACGAGGCCGACCGGTCGCTGACGTCCGAGACGATCCGGCGGGTGTCCTTCGACATGCGCCGCGGGGGCTACTCGGCCGCCGCCGTCGACCGCGTGCTCGAGCGCCTGGAGGACGCCTTCGCCGTCCGGGAGCGCGACCGCACCATCGCCCGGGTGGGTGCCGACGCGTGGAACGCGGAGGCGCGTCGCGCGGCCCAGGAGATCCTCGACCGGGTCAGCCGGCCGACGGGGGAGCGGTTCGACCGGGCGGGGTTCCTGACCACCGGGTACGACCGGCGCGAGGTCGACCGCTTCGCGGACCGCATCGCGAAGTACTTCCGCGGCACCAAGCCCATGAGCGTGGACGACGTCCGGACGGTGGCGTTCCACCCGCGCCGCGGCGGGTACCGGGAGGCGCAGGTCGACCTGCTGCTGGACGCGGTCATCGACGTCATGAACGCCGTCCGCTGAGGAACCGGGAGCTCCTCCTCATCCGATCCGCCTGGCAGGACGCCCCCGATCCGGTCCGGGAGTCGCCATCCGGGTAACGGTTGGGTAAAGTCATGCGGAGCCATGGGTAGACACACGAACGATCTCGCACCTCGCCAGCCGCTCACCACCGCGCCGAGGCCCGTTCCGCGACGGCGCTCCGCGTTCTCGCGCGTGGCCGCCCCCACCATCGCCTTCGGCGCAGCTGCGGCGTTCATGCTTGTCAACGTCGTGGATCCCACGTCCGGCGCGGTCGCGAACCCCCAGTACCAGGAGTACCAGGCGACCGTCGCGCAGCTGGCCCGTGCGGACGCACAGACGCTCGCGGTGCCCTCGGCCGACACGGCGGTGGAGATCGAGCCCGGCTTCGAGTCCGTGGCCGCCCCGCCGCCCCCGCCGCCCGTCGAGACCCCCGCCCCGTCGACCGGATCCGGTGTCGGCTCCGGTTCCGGTGCGAAGTCGTCCGGCTCCGCCGGTGGAGGTGCCATCGCGATCCCCGACCCTGGCAGCGCCAAGGGCATCGCCCGCAGCATCCTCGCCTCGCAGGGCATGGGCGACGACCAGTACGCGTGCCTCGACTACCTCTGGACCAAGGAGTCCGGGTGGCGGGTGAGCGCCTACAACCCCAGCGGTGCGTACGGCATCCCGCAGGCCCTGCCCGGCAGCAAGATGGCGTCCGCGGGCGCCGACTGGCAGACGAACCCGGCCACGCAGATCACGTGGGGCCTCGGCTACATCGACTCGCGCTACGGCTCGCCGTGCGGTGCGAAGGCGCACAGCGTCCTCAAGAACTGGTATTGACGACGCCGCGTCCGCGACCCCGCGCTGAGGCGCGCGGCGCGGACACGTCGCCCGGCTAGCCTCGGGTCATGGACTACGCGGCTCTCGGTGTCGTCGGGATCGCGATCCTGGTGGCCGTCACGCTCGTGGCGCGTCGCATCGGCGTGGCCACCCCGCTGGTGCTCGTGCTCGTGGGCGTCGGCATCTCGTACCTGCCGGGCGTGCCCCCTGTGGAGGTGCCGCCTGAGCTGATCCTCGCCGGCGTCCTCCCGCCGCTGCTCTACGGCGCGGCGGTGACGGTGCCGCTCGTGGACTTCCGGCGCAACCTCCGCACGATCGTCAGCCTCTCGGTCGTCCTGGTGCTCGTGTCCGCCTTCGGGATCGGCCTGCTGCTCTACGCGCTCTTCCCCGACCTCTCCTTCGCCAGCGCCCTGGCCCTCGGCGCCGTGGTCAGCCCGCCCGACGCGGTGGCCGCCACGAGCATCGCCCGTCGGCTCGGCCTCCCGCCCCGGCTCGTGACCGTGCTCGAGGGGGAGGGCCTCGTCAACGACGCGACGGCCCTCGTGCTGCTGCGCACCTCGATCGCCGCGGTCGGCGCATCCGTCGACCTGTGGCAGGCCGCCGGCGGCTTCGTGCTCTCCGCGGTGGGCGCCCTGGCCATCGGGATCGCCGTCGGCATCATCACCACCGAGGTGCGGCGACGGCTCGACGACCCGGTCCTCGACACCGCGATCTCCTTCGCCGTGCCGTTCGTCGCCTTCATCCCCGCGGAGGAGGTCGGGGCCTCCGGCGTGCTCGCGGTGGTGGCCGCCGGGATCTGGTCGGGCCACCGGAGCGCGTCGACGCTGTCGGCGCAGTCGCGCATCAACGAGCGGCTCAACTGGCGGACCGTGCTGTTCCTCCTGGAGAACGGCGTCTTCCTCGTGATGGGGCTGGAGCTCCGCGACATCCTCGACGAGGTGCAGGAGGCCGACCTCGGGGTCGGCAGGGCGGTGGCGTACGGGGTCCTCACGCTGGTCGTCCTGACCCTCATCCGCTTCGGGTTCCTGGTGCCGCTGCTGCTCGGACTCCGGCGCCACGAGGAGCACGTCGCGGCGCGCACGCGCCGGGTGCGGCGCGGCCTCGAGCGACTCCGGCGGGAACGGGGCGACGACCGGCCCTCGCGTCGGGAGCGGGCGGCCACGCGGATCCTCCGCCGTCGTCGCGCCGACCTGCAGGCCCTCCGCTCGCACGGGCTCGGATGGCGCGGCGGCCTCGTGCTCGGCTGGGCGGGCATGCGGGGCGTGGTGACGCTCGCGGCCGCGCAGTCGCTGCCGTCGGGGACGCCGTACCGCGCGCAGCTCGTGCTGATCGCCTTCACGGTCGCGATCGTCTCGCTGCTGGTCAACGGCGGCACGCTCCCCGCCGTGATCCGGCTGAGCGGGATCCGCGGCAGCGACGCCGTCGAGGACCAGCGCCAGCTCGCGGGGCTCGTCTCCGAGCTGGCCGAGGCGGGGATCCGCGCCGTCGACGAGGGCGTCCGCCAGCTGCCCGAGGGGACCCTCGTGGACGACGACGTCGTCGAGCGCGTGCGCCGCGACACGGCGCTGAAGGCCGAGTGGGTGACCGAGCGCGCGGACGCCATGGCGGCGGACGACGACGCGCCCCTCAGCCCGCGCGCCGCGTACCTGCTGCTGCGGCGTCACGTCCTCGACGCCGAGCGCGCCGCGCTGCTCGAGGCGCGCGGCACGGGGGAGCATCCGTCGCGCGTGCTCGCTCGCGCCCAGCGCATGCTCGACCAGGAGGAGGCGCGCCTCGGCCGCCAGGCGGACGCCGGCTGAGCGGACCCGCGAGCGCGGCCGCCTAGGATCGGATCATGCCGCGCAGCAATCGACCCCGGGGGAGACGCGCGCGGGAGGAGGAGGACGAGGACGTGCTCACGCGCCTCCTCAGCGGCTCCCAGCACACCGAGACCCGACGGGGCCGCGTCTGGAACGTGCAGCCCGTGTCCGCCGCGCGGGCCCTCAAGCTCTACCGCTGCCCGGGTTGCACCCTCGACATCGAGCCCGGCCACGCGCACGTGGTGGCCTGGCGCGCCGACGGCATGATGGGCGAGCAGAGCGACCTCGCCGCCCGTCGCCACTGGCACACCCACTGCTGGAAGGTCTCATGACGGACACCGCCCCCCGCCCGATCACGAGCTCCACCGAGCTGCCCGCGCGTCGCGAGGACGTCGAGCTCGTCACCGCCGACGGCCTGCGGCTCGTGGGGGAGCTGGCGCTGCCCGCCGACCGGGATCCTGTGGCGACGCTCGTGACGCTGCACCCGCTGCCCACGGCGGGCGGCTTCATGGACTCGCACGTGCTCCGCAAGGCCGCGCTGCGCCTGCCCGCGATGGCCGGGCTGGCGGTGCTGCGCTTCAACACGCGCGGCACGACGTCGGCCCGGGGCACGAGCGAGGGCGCCTTCGACGGCGGGGACGCGGAGCGGCTCGACCTGGCGGCAGCCATGGACCTCGTCGCGGCGCGGGGCCTCCCCGCCCCGTGGATCGTCGGCTGGTCGTTCGGCACGGAGATCGCGCTGAAGCACGGCCGCGAGCACCCCGTCGAGGGCGCCATCCTGCTGTCGCCCCCGCTGCACCGCGCGAGCGCCGACGAGGTGGCCGCGTGGCACGGGGATCCCCGCCGCCTCGTGATCCTCGTGCCCGAGCACGACGACTTCCTGCGGCCCGCCGAGGCGCGCGAGCGCTTCGCGTCGGTGCCGGAGGCGGAGCTGATCGCCGTGGACGGCGCCAAGCACCTGTGGGTGGGGGAGTCGCAGGTGTCGCGCGTGCTCACCGAGATCGTGCGGACGGTCGCCCCTGAGGCGCTGCCGCTGCCGACCGAGTGGCCGGCCGCGCGCTGAACCCGCGCGACGCGGTCAGCGCTCGTTCTGCAGCGGGACCGCGACCTGGCGGATGATCAGCAGCACCGCGGCAGCCACCGGCACCGCGATGAGCGCCCCGAGCACGCCGAGGAGGGTGCCGCCCGTGAGCGCCGCGATCACCACCACGACGCCCGGCACCTTGACCGCGCGGTTCATGATGTTGGGGCTCAGCACGTACGCCTCGATCTGCATGTAGACGAGGTAGTAGACGGCCACGGCGATCCACGTGTTCATCGACTCCGGCAGCAGCACGATCTGGCCGAGCACGATGAGCGCCGAGCCGGTGATCGTGCCTACGAGGGGCAGCAGCGAGAACAGGAACGCGATGAACGCCCACACCGCGGGCAGGGCCGCTCCGACGATGCTGAGGTAGACGAAGCTGAGAACGCCGTTGCAGAGCGCGAGGCCGACCTGGCCCATGACGTAGCGGCCGACGGACTGCGTGATCTGCTCGGCGATGTCGGCGAAGCGGGCGCGGCGCGTGGCCGGCACCAGCTTGTAGAGGCCGCTCTTGAACGAGTTGAGCGAGGCCGTGAAGTACATCGTCAGGATCACGACGATGACCAGGCCGAAGAGGAAGTTGCCGATCGTGAAGGCGACCGTGAGGACGTTGCCCGTGATGGTCGCGACGTTCGAGGCGTTGGAGAGGTACTGGACCAGCTGGTCCGCCCCGGTCTGCACGTCGAAGACCTCGCGCGGCACGAACGACTGCAGGTTCTCGATGAACTGGTCGCCGCTGACGCTCTGCGCGTACTGCACGATCTGCGTGACGAGGGCGCTCGCCTGGTTCACGACGACGGGGATGACCGCCAGCAGCACGCCGGCGAGCGAGCCGAGCAGCGCCAGGAAGATCACGAGGATCGCGACCGGGCGGGGCACGCCCTTGCGCTCGAGGAACGTGACGAGCGGGTCGATGCCGAGGGCCAGGAAGATGGCCGTGCCCACGTAGGTGAGGACGGTGCCGAGCGACACGAGCGCCCCGCCGATGACGAGCGCGGTGAGCACGCCGAGGCCCGCCAGGAGGCCGAGGCGGTAGGGGTTCTGGATCTTCACGTCGTGTGCTCCGAGTCGGCGCGCGATCAGCGCGCGGTGCGGGATTCGTCGTCGTCGGAGGAGGCGTCGTCCGCCTGGGTCAGCACGCCGCGGACGTTCTCGAGGTACGCGGCCACCGCCTCGCGCTCGATCCTAATGCGGTCGAGCCGCTCCTCCGCGTCGGCCACGGTCTCGCGCGCACGGCGCTCCGCGTCGGCCACGGTCGCGCGCGCGCGGCGCTCCGCGTCGGCGATGGCGGCGCGCGCGTCGTGGTCGGCGTCGTCCCGCACCGTGCGGGCGGCGTCGCGGCTCTCCTTCGCGAGCGTCTCCGCCTCCTCGCGCGTGGAGGAGAGCAGCGCCGTCACCTCCTGCAGCCGCGCCTCCGCCTCGCCGAGGTATTCGGCGGTGCGCTCGGCGGCCTCGCGCTGGCGCTCGGCGGCGTCGCGGGCGTCGTGGTCGCGGCGCGCGGTGATCTCGGCGTCGAGGTCGAGGTGGCCCTGCTCGATCTCGCGGCTGAGCATCAGGCGCGCCTCGTCGGCCTCGGCCTGGATCTCGCGCCGGGCCTCGGCGGCCTCCCGCTCGAGGCGGAGGCGCTCGGCCTCCCGACGGTCGGCCTCCAGGGCCTCGGCCTGGGCGATCTCCCGCTCGAGGGCGGCGCGGGCGGTGACGGCCTCGAGCTCGAGCTGCTCGCGCGTCGCCCGGGTCTCGCGCTCCAGGCGCTCGGTGCCCTGGGCGATGTCGCGGGCGAGGTCGGTGCGGGCCTCGTCGACGTCGCGCGCGAGGTCGGCCCGTGCGCTCGCCACCTCGAGCTCCAGCGCCTCGCGCGTCTCGGCGATCTCCCGCTCGAGAGCGGCGCGGGTCTCCTCCACGTCGCGGTCGAACGCGGTGCGCTCCGCGTGGATCCGGCGATCGAAGTCGTCGCGCGACGCCTGCAGCTCACGGTCCCAGTCGGTGCGCGCCTGCTCGATCTCGCGGTCGAGGTCGGCGCGCGTCTGCTCCTCGAGCTGGGCGAGGGCGATGCGCCGCGTCTCCTCGTCGAGCCGCAGGCGCTCCTCGGTCTCCCGCGCGTCGCGGTCGAGGTCGGCGCGCTCCTCCGCGACGGTCTCGTCGTGCCGCGCGCGCGCGTCGGCGAGCTCGCGCTCGAGCGCGCCGCGGGCCAGGACGGTCTCGCGGGCGAGGTCGGCGGCGTCGCGACGGGCCTCGTCGGTCTCGCGGTCGACGCGGGCGCGGAGCTCCGCGACCTCGCGCGCCGCCTCCGCGCGCTGGGCGTCGGTCTCGCGCTCCGCGGTGGAACGGAGGTCGGCCACCTCGGTGCGCGTGCGGAGGAGGAGAGCCGCCGCCTCGCGCTCGGCGTCGCTGCGGAGTCCCTCCGCGCGGTCGTCCGCGCGCTCGTGCAGGTCGTCCGCCTCGCGGCGCGCGGCGTCGAGGATCTGCGCGGCCTGCGCCCGCGCGGAGTCCACCAGGTGGCGGGCGGTCGCCTCGGCCTCGGCGCGCTGCGCGTCCGTCTCCTCCTGCGTGGCGCGGCGGAGCCGTGCGGCGTCCACGTCCGCCTGCGCGACCAGGCGCGTCGACTGCTCCTCGGCGACGCGGAGGGTCGCCTCCAGGCGACTGCCGAGCCCGGCGAAGGTGGGGCTGCCCACCTCCTCCAGCTCGTCGCGCAGCTCCTGCTCGCTGCGGCGGAGGCGGTCGGCCTCGGCACGGAGCTCCGCGCCCTGCTGGTTCGAGCGGATGAGCTCGCGGCGCAGGTCGGCGACGGCCCGGTCGACCTCGTCGCGGTTGTAGCCGCGCATGGCAGGGCTGAACGGCGTGTCGTCGTGGGGCACGGGGAGACTCCTTCGCGGGCGGCTCGCGCACGCCGGGCGGGGCGCAGCAGGTGCCGATCCTACCGAGTCGGCATCCGGCGACCCGGCCCGTCTCCCGGGGTGCGCGGCCGCCCGGGCAGGCGCTCCCAGGGTCGTCCGGTATCCTTCGATGTCGTCGTCCGCCGCCGGTCCGCCGGAGCACGGCGGGTCCGTCGCGAGAGCACACGTGCTCATCGGCCGCCTCGGTCGGCATCCCGACCGCCGCGCATGCGGCCGCCGCCCGCGACGACACGAGAGGAGACACCCGTGCGATTCGTCCTGGCGATCGCGACCTTCGTGGTCGCCGCCCTCATGATCGGGCTGGGGATCGCCCAGCACACCTTCCTGGCAGGGCCCGACCGCATCACCGCGGCCACGTCCTCCGCCGACGGCGCCGCGTACACGGTCGTCGACGGGAAGACGCTCAACGCGCACCCCGGCCTGCAGGACACGGTGGTCCGCGGCGACGGCGAGGTCTTCGCGGCCTACGGCCCCACGTCCGACGTCGAGGCGTGGGTGGGCAGCAGCCCGTACACGCGCATCGCGATGGACGACGAGGGCGCGCTGACGAGCCAGGTCGTCGAGCCCGAGGCGACGACGCCGAGCCCCACCGCCGGGTCCTCCGGCACCGACGCGTCGGGCACCGCCGCGGCGACGCCGACGGTCACCGATCCGCGCGGATCCGACCTCTGGCTCTCCGAGCAGACCGGACAGGGCGAGGTGTCGCTCAGCACCCGGCTCCCGGACGACGTGAGCCTCATCCTCGCCACCGACGGCCAGGCGGCGGCACCGGCTGACGTCGAGCTCTCGTGGCCGTCCGAGGGCGAGTCTCCCTGGGTCGTCCCGCTCGTGATCGGCGGCATCGTCCTGCTCGTCGTCGGGCTCGTCCTCTACCTCCTGGCGCTCCGCCACCTGCGCCGCAGCCGGGGGCCCCGCCGCAACCTCCCGCCGCGCGGCGGCCCGCGCATCCCGCGCATCGGCCCGGCCGCCCGTCGTGCGGCGCTCACCGCAGGCACGGGGGCCGCACCCGTGGCGCCCCGGGGACGCGGGCGTCGCAGCCGCATCGCGCTGCCCGTCCTCGTCGTCACCGGCCTCGCGCTCAGCGGGTGCACCGCGCAGGGCGCGCCGGCCGACCTCGCCGCGGGCGTGGGATCCACCGCGACGCCCACCCCCACCTCATCGCTCGACGCGGCCCGGGAGGCGGAGGACGCGGATCCGCCTGTCGTCACCCAGGACCAGGCCGAGCGCATCGTGTCCCGCGTCTCCGAGGTCGCGACCGCCGCGGACCAGTCCCTCGACGCCGCGACCCTGGCGCCCCGGTTCGCCGGCCCGGCGCTGCAGGAGCGCACCTCGGACTACCAGGTGCGCAAGGCCAAGCCCGACATCGCCGCCGTCCCCGCGATCCCCGCGGGCGACCTGCAGCTGACGCTGCCGCAGGCGACGCTGACCTGGCCGCGCACCGTCGCGGCGGTCGTCAAGGACCCCGACACGGAGGACGCGCCCACGCTCTCCCTGACGCTCGTGCAGGACAGCCCGCGCGAGAACTACCGGGTGCTGTACGCGATGCCCATCTCCACCACCGCGGCGCTGCCCGACGTCGCGCCTGCCGCCATCGGCGCGGCGCGGCTCGCTGCGGACGTGAAGCTCCTGGCCGTGCAGCCGGATCAGCTCTCCGCGGCCTACGCGGACGTGCTCAACAAGGGCGACGCCAGCCAGTACGCCGACCTGTTCGACCCGGCGGACGACGGCGTGCGGGCGCAGGACGCCAAGCGCAAGGTCGACTTCACGGCGTCGATCGGCGAGACCGGCTCCGTCGAGTTCACGGCCGCTGCCGACTCCGCCACGCCCGTCGCGATGTCGACGGTCGAGTCGGGTGCGCTCGTGAGCGTCACCGTGCAGCTCGGCATCGTCGCGAAGCCCACCGCGGAGGGCGCGAAGATCAACGCGAACCCGGAGGTCCAGGCGATCACCGGGCTCACCGACTCGGCGAAGGGCTTCGACACCGTCCGCACGGCGCAGATGCTCATGTACGTGCCGCCCGTGAACTCGGGCGAGAAGATCCGCCTGTACGCCTCCAGCACCCACATCACCTCGGCCAAGGAGCTCCCATGACGAACGTGCCCCCCTCCGCCGCCAGCCTCCGTGGCGCGGTCGACCTGTCCTCGCTCGTGAACCGGGCGCAGTCCCCGGCCGCGCCCGCAGGAGCGCCGGCCGCCTCGGGTGCGCCGGGTGCGCCCGCCGCACCGGGTAGCGCGGCCGGTGCCCCGCAGACGGTCGACGTCCCTGGCCTCGTGCTCGCGGCCGACGACGCGTCCTTCACGCAGTTCCTCGACATCTCGTCCGTGGTGCCCGTCATCGTCGAGCTCGTCTCGACGGGCCTCGCCTCCAGCCGCGAGCTGTCGCCCGTGCTCGAGCGCGTGGTGACCGAGCAGGGCGGGCGCGTGCTCCTCGTGCGCATCGACGTGGACCAGAGCCCGCAGCTCGGCCAGGCCTTCCAGGCGCAGACCGTCCCCACGGTCGCGGCGCTCATCGGCGGACGCCCCGTCGGCCTGTTCGCGGGCGTGATCCCAGAGGACCAGGTGCGCGACGTCATCCAGCAGGTGCTGGAGCTGGCGCAGCAGAACGGCGTGACCGGCCAGGCCGTGGCGCCCGACGCAACTGCCGCTCCCGCCGCCCCGGTGGAGGAGCCGCTGCCGCCGCACCACGCGGAGGCGTACGCCTTCATCGAGCAGGGCGACTACGCGTCCGCCGCCGCCGAGTACCGCACGGCCATCGCGCAGAACCCCCGCGACGCCCTCGCCGTGGCCGGCCTGGCCCAGGTGAGCCTCCTCGAGCGTCTCGACGGGAAGGCGGCGGACGAGATCCGCGCCGGTGCCGCGTCCGGGCCCGACGACGTGGACGCGCAGCTGCTCGTCGCCGACCTCGACCTCTCCGGCGGGCACGTGGAGGACGCGTTCACGCGCCTCCTCGAGCTGTTCCCGTCGGCGGACGCCGCCGGTCGCGACGCCATCCGCCAGCGCCTCCTCGAGCACTTCGAGGTCGTCGGCCTCGAGGACCCGCGGGTCGGGGTAGCCCGCCGCCAGCTCACGCGCCTCCTCTACTGACGCGCGTCCCCACGGACGACGACGGCGCCGCACCCCCTCGGGGATGCGGCGCCGTCGTCGTCGGGTCGGACGGGATCAGACGGTGGGCACCCGCGGGGCGCCGTCGTCGGAGCCGGGAGCGTCATCCGTCGCGGACAGGCCCTCGACGGGCGGCTGCGCGTCGGGCGACTGCGGGAGCACGGGCGCGGCCGTGGCCTCGGCGAACGGCGTGCCATCGGCGCGCGTCTCGTCCGCGTCGGGTGCCGCCTGCGCCGGGGCCTCGACGGGGCGGAGATCGGCCGGATCCTGCTTCAGCCGGAGCCACAGGCCCGCGAGCGGCGGCAGCGTCAGCTCGGCCGACGCGGGTCGACCGTGCCAGCCCTCCTCGCCCGCGTGCACGGCGCCGAGGTTGCCCACGCCGGATCCGCCGAACTGCTCGGCGTCCGTGTTGAGGATCTCCTCCCACACGCCCGCCTGCGGCAGCCCCAGCCGGTAGCCCGAGATCGGCGCACCGGAGAAGTTGTGCACGACGGCGACCTGGTTCCCCTCGCGGTCGCGACGGAGGAACGCGAGCACGTTGCGCCCGGCGTCGCCCGCGTCGATCCATTCGAAGCCGGCCGGGTCGTTGTCGAGCGCCCAGAGCGCGGGCGTGTCGACGTACGTGCGGTTGAGCGACCCGACGAGGTCGAACAGGGCGCGGTGGAGGGGCTGGTCGAGGATCCACCAGTCGAGTCCGCGCTCCTCGCTCCACTCGGACACCTGCCCGAACTCCTGGCCCATGAACAGCAGCTGCTTGCCGGGGTGCGACCACATGAAGCTGAGGTAGGCGCGCACGTTGGCGAGCTTCTGCCAATGGTCGCCCGGCATCTTGCCGACGAGCGAGCCTTTCCCGTGCACGACCTCGTCGTGGCTGATGGGGAGGAGGAAGTTCTCCGTGTACGCGTAGACCATCGAGAACGTGATCTGCCCGTGGTGGTACGAGCGGTACATCGGGTCCTCGGCCGCGTAGTCGAGGGTGTCGTGCATCCAGCCCATGTTCCACTTGAGCCCGAAGCCGAGGCCGCCGTCGCTCGTGGGGCGCGTGACGCCGGGGAAGCTCGTGGACTCCTCGGCGATCATCACGATGCCGGGGTGCGTGCGGTACGCGGTGGCGTTGACCTCCTGCAGGAAGCTGATCGCCTCCAGGTTCTCGCGGCCGCCGTGCACGTTGGGGAGCCACTGGCCCTCCTCGCGCGAGTAGTCGAGGTACAGCATCGAGGCCACGGCGTCGACCCGGAGGCCGTCGATGTGGAACTCCTCGAACCAGTACAGCGCGTTAGCGACGAGGAAGTCGCGGACCTGCGAGTGGCCGAAGTCGAAGACGAGCGTGCCCCAGTCCTGCTGCTCGCCGCGGCGCGGATCCGTGTGCTCGTAGAGCGGCTGGCCGTCGAACTGCGCGAGCGCGAAGGCGTCCTTGGGGAAGTGGGCGGGGACCCAGTCCACGATGACGCCGATGCCGGCGCGGTGCAGCGAGTCGATGAGGTGCTTGAGGTCGTCGGGGGATCCGAAGCGCGAGGTGGGCGCGTAGTAGCCGGACACCTGGTAGCCCCAGGATCCGCCGAACGGGTGCTCGGCGAGCGGCAGGAACTCGACGTGGGTGTACCGCAGCTCCTGCAGGTAGGCGACGAGCTCGCCGGCGACCTCGCGGTAGCCGAGGCCGGGGCGCCAGGATCCGAGGTGCATCTCGTAGACACTCATGGGGGAGTCGTGCGGGTCGCGCGCGGCCCGCTCCTCGAGCCAGGCGTCGTCGTCCCACTGGTAGTCGCTCGTCTCGACGCGCGAGGCGGTGGCCGGCGGGACCTCGGTCATGCGGGCCATGGGGTCGGCCTTCTCGATCCACTCGCCGGCCTGCGTGAGGATCTCGAACTTGTACGAGACGCCGGGCTCGACGCCCGGGACGAAGAGCTCCCAGACGCCGTTGCCGTCGAGGCGGCGCATCGCGTGCTGAACGCCGTCCCACCCGTTGAACGAGCCGATGACGCGGACGGCCCGGGCGTGCGGCGCCCAGACGGAGAAGGAGACGCCGACGTACGTCTGCGCGACGCCCCAGTGCTCGCGGTGGTGGGCGCCGAGGACGTCCCAGAGGCGCTCGTGGCGGCCCTCGCCGAACAGGTAGAGGTCGAGGTCGCCCACGGTGGGGAGGAAGCGGTACGGGTCCTCGGCGGTCCAGGTGCCGCCGTCGGAGTAGCGCGCCTCGACCTGGTAGTCCTGGAGGCCGAGCACGTGCGCGCCCTGCCAGACGCCGTGGCCGACGTGGGCGAGCGCGACGCGGGCGCCCGTGGAGAGGATCACCGAGACCGCCTCCGCCAGGGGTCGCAGCGCGCGGACGACCACGAGGTCGTCGGAGACGCCGTCGATCGCCACGGGGTGCTGGCCGAGGACCGAGTGCGGTCCGGAGTGGACGCCCTCGGCGACGGCGCGCAGGTCGTGGTCGGCGACCTCGGGGAGGCGGACGGGGTCGGCGGAGGCGGGTGCCTCCTCGGCTGCGCTGTCGTCGGCCGGGGGCACGCTCACGTCGGCACCCTGCTCGATGTCGGCGTCGGCGGCCGGCGGCACGACGACGTCGGCGCCGGGGAGCTCGTCCCGGGGGTCCCGGGGGTCCTGCTGGGGGGTGGTGTCTGTCATGTCCGTCATCCCTTCGATGCGGTCGGGGTGACCCGGAGCACGTGCACGGGGTGCGTGAACGCGTCGAGCCGGACGAAGTTGGAGGTGGACCACGTGTAGACGTCGCCCGTGAGGAGGTCCTCGACCTCGAACACGGCGTCCTCGGCGAGGCCCCAGCGCGTGGGATCCAGGTGGACCTGGGTCTCGCGCGCGGAGTGCGGGTCGACGTTCGCGACCACGAGGATCGTGTCGGCCTCGCCGGTGCCGGTGTGCTCGGCGGCGAGGTGCTTGGAATAGACGAGGATCGAGTCGTCGTCGCTCCAGTGCACGTCGAGGTTGCGGAGCTGGCGGAGCGCGGGGTGCTGGCGGCGGATCTCGTTGAGGCGCGTGATCTCCGGCGCGATGGATCCGCCGAGCTCCTCCTGGCGCGCCCAGTCGCGCGGCTTGTACTCGTACTTCTCGTTGTCGATGTTCTCCTCGGCGCCGGGGCGCGCGACGTTCTCGATCAGCTCGTAGCCCGAGTAGATGCCCCAGGAGGGCGAGGCGGTCGCGGCGATCGCGGCGCGGATCCGGTAGGCGGCACGCCCGCCGAACTGCAGGTAGGGCGTGAGGATGTCGTGCGTGTTGGCGAAGAAGTTCGGGCGGAGGTAGTCGCTCGTCTCGTGGCTGACCTCGGTGAGGTACTCCTCGAGCTCCTGCTTCGTGTTGCGCCACGTGAAGTACGTGTACGACTGCTGGAAGCCGATCTTGGCCAGCGTCCGCATCATCGCCGGGCGCGTGAACGCCTCGCTGAGGAAGATCGCGTCGGGCTCGTCGCGCATGACCTGGTGGATGAGGCGCTCCCAGAACACGAGCGGCTTGGTGTGCGGGTTGTCGACGCGGAAGATCTTGACGCCGAGGCCCAGCCACACCCGCATGACGCGGAGCATCTCGCGGTACGACCCTTCGGGGTCGTTGTCGAAGTTCAGCGGGTAGATGTCCTGGTACTTCTTCGGCGGGTTCTCCGCGAAGGCGATGGACCCGTCGGGCAGCGTCGTGAACAGCTCCGGGTGCGTCGTGACCCAGGGGTGGTCGGGCGAGGCCTGCAGCGCGATGTCGATCGCGAGCTCCATGCCGTGGTCGGCGACCGCGCGGACGAACTCGCGGAAGTCGTCCGCGGTGCCGAGCTCGGGGTGGATGCTGTCGTGGCCGCCGTCCTCGGAGCCGATGCCGTAGGGCGAGCCCGGGTCGTGCGGGCCGGCGGTGAGCGTGTTGTTCGGGCCCTTGCGGTTGGTGCGGCCGATGGGGTGCACCGGCGGGATGTAGACGACGTCGAAGCCCATGTCGCGGATCGCGGGGAGGCGGCGGGCGGCGGTCGCGAACGTGCCGCTCGTCCAGGAGCCGTCCTCGTGCTCGACGGCGCCCTCCGAGCGCGGGAAGAACTCGTACCAGGATCCGACGGCTGCGCGCTCGCGCTCCACGACGATCGTGCGCTCCGGGGAGAGCGTGACGAGGCTGCGGAGCGGGACGCGGTCGATGGCGGCGAGGACCTCGGGGGTCGTGGCCGCGGCGAGGCGCGCGTCGGGCGCCGCGTCGGCGTCGGAGATGCCGGCCAGGGCGGCGCGGAGCACGTCGCGGTCGGCGGCGTCCCGGGTCCCGTCGGCGGCCGCGCGCTCGAGCGCCTCCGCGCCCAGGGCGAGCATCACGTCGACGTCGAGGCCGGCGGGCACCTTGATCTCGGCGTTGTGCAGCCAGGTGCCGAAGTCGTCGGACCACGCGCTGACGCGCCAGGTCCAGACGCCCTGGGTCTCGAGCTGTGCGGACGTGATCCACCGGTCGAGGCCGGGCTTCGTGGCGTCGAGCGACATGCGGTGCGAGGTCTCCGCGCCGGTGGGATCGGTGAGGAGGACGTCGGCGCCGATGAGGTCGTGGCCCTCGCGGAAGATCGTCGCGCCGAACGGCACCACGTCGTGGACGAAGCTCTTGGCGGGCCAGAGGTCGTCCTCGATCTGCGGGGTGAGCGACAGGATCGGGATGCGGCCGATGACGGGGACGTAGTCGTCGGTCGCGGGGTCGGCGGTCTGCGCGGGCTCGGCGGATGGTGTCGGCTCGATCGGCAGGTCGCGCTCGGCGCCGGGCGTCGGCTCGGCGACGGGGGCGGCGTGGCGGGGAGCGGACGGCGTGACCGGCTCCGGCGTGGATGCGGGCTCCGGGGCGGGCGCGGAGGGCGGGGGTTCGGCGGCGGCTGCTGCGGCGGGCTCGGGCTCCGCGGGGGCGGGTGCCGGAGGGGCCACCGGCGTGGCGGGCGTCACGGGCTCCGCGGGCACCACGGGCTCCGCGGGCGGCACGGGCGCCTGCGGCTCCGGCGCGGCGGGCACGGGAGGCTGCGCCGCCTGCGCGGGCGCCTCGGGGATCAGCGGGATCCGGGGCTCGGGCGGCTTCTGGGCGTCCTGGAGCTTCTGGGCCTTGGCGGCCTTGCGGGCTGCACGGCCGCGCACCGGGCGGGGGAGGGGATCGGGTCCGTCCTGGGGTGTGGTCACTGTTCGACCGTAGCCCGTGCGCCGTCCGCCTGTCGCTCGCCGCGGCGGTGGCGGACGTCGTGCGGACGCCCGTTCCCCGCGCGTCACCGTCCCGGCGGTCCCCGTCCGCGTGCGGCGCGTGGGCGGATGGGCCGCTGGTGCCGCCCCCATCGCGCCCCTAGGTGTACTCGGCCATGACGTTGGTGACACTTCGGGGCGTGTGAAGAGGCCTCCTGGCTTGATGGAGCTGTTCAGTTCAACCATCGCCAGGAGGCCTCGATGTCCCACGGTAATGCTCGTCTGACGGTTCACGGGAGGGTTCTCCTCGTGCGGCGGGTGGTGGAGGATCGTCGGCCGGTCGCGCACGTCGCGCGGGAGCTGGGGGTGTCGCGGCAGTGCGCGCATCGATGGGTGAACCGGTTCCGTGCCGAGGGGCTGCGAGGGCTGACGGATCGGTCATCGCGGCCCCGGTCAGTACCGAGGCGAACGAGCCCGGAGCGGGAACGGGCCGTGCTGGAAGCGCGGGCCCAGTTGCGGGCGGGTCCTGCGCGGCTGGCGCCGGTGACAGGTGTTCCATCCCGTACGATCTCCCGCATCCTGCGCCGGCACGGGGCGCCGCCGTTGGCATGGTTGGACCCCGTCACCGGGGCCGTGATCCGGGCATCCCGGTCAACGGCGCACCGGTATGAGCACGAGCATCCGGGTGATCTGATCCACGTGGACGTGAAGAAGCTCGGGAGGATCCCGGACGGAGGCGGCTGGCGGGTCCACGGGCGCAGCGAGCAGGTCCGCGGCCGCGGGATCGGGTTCGATTACGTCCATGCCGCGGTCGATGACCACACCCGTCTCGCCTACGCGGAGATCCATCCCGATGAGAAAGGCGCGACCGCGGCCGGGTTCCTGACCCGCGCAGCGGCGTACTTCGCCGGGCGCGGGATCACCCGGATCGAGCGGGTCATCACGGACAACGCGTTCGCCTACCGGCACTCGACCGTGTTCAAGAACGCCGTCCAGGACCTGGGCGCGCGGCAGAAGTTCATCCGCCCGCACTGCCCCTGGCAGAACGGCAAGGTCGAGCGCTTCAACCGGACCCTCGCGACCGAGTGGGCCTACCGGCAACCCTTCACCGGCAACCAACACCGGGCCGACGCGCTTGACCCCTTCATCGAGCACTACAACACTGAACGGATCCACTCGAGCCACGGGCTCACGCCCGCGGCCCGAGTGTCACCAACGTCATGACCCAGTACACCTAGAGCGCGCGCAGGCGGATCCGCTCACCCTGGAGGATCCGCGCGCCGTATCGCTGCGGGTCGCCCGCGTCCGTCCATGTCATGCGGCCATGGTGCCACGGTCCGGGTGCGGGTCGGGGGCGGCGATCAGGTGCCGGGCAGCGTGAGGGTCAGGATCCCGTCGCGCACCTCGACCGTCGTGCCGCGGTGGTCGCGCACGCGGGGGAGGTCGACCGTGGTGTCGCTCTCGTGGTCGCCCACGATGACCACGCGCATGCCCGCGGCGAGGCCCGCGCGGATGCCGGCCTCGGCGTCCTCGTAGACGATCGCGTCGGCGGGGTCCACGCCCAGGCGCGATGCCGCGAGCAGGTAGCCGTCCGGGTGCGGCTTGCCGTTCTCCACGTCCTCGGCGGTGACGAGCAGGTCGGGCACGCGGATCCCGGCGCCGGTGAGGCGGGCGCGCGCCAGCTCGCGGCCGGCGCTCGTGACGAGGGCGTGGGATCCGGCGGGCAGCGCGGCCACGAGGTCGCGGGCGCCGGGGATCTCGACGGTCGCGGGGCTGCCGTCGAGCTCGAGGCGGTCGAGCTCGGCGAGGAGCGAGGGCACGTCGGTGCCCTCGGGCGCGTACCGGGCGATGCTGTCGGCGGCGCGCACGCCGTGGATCCCGCGGATCAGCTCGGCGGGGTCGTGGCCGAAGCGGTGGGCGAGCATCGTCCAGATCTCCTCGACGAGCGCGGTCGAGTCGACGAGCGTCCCGTCCATGTCGAGGAGGAGCGCGCGGGCGGTGAGCGTGACGGGGGAGGACATGGGTCCAGTCTCCCGGACGGGCGGGGACGGCACACGGCGGGTGGAGGCGGTGGGCGCCGTCGGCGTGCGCTCCGCGTCCGCCCTGTAGAGCGGCCGCACGAGCATCGCGGCCGGTGCTGCACGGTGTCGGGATGCCCGCCCCCATCCGGATCCTGTTCTCCTTCGCGCGCGGGAGGGGGCACCTCGGCCCCCTGATGCCGCTCGCGCGCGCCGCCCAGGCCCGCGGCCACGCGACCGACCTGACCGGCACGCGCGTCGTCGTGCTCGCGCAGACCGGCTTCGCGCGCCTGCACCCCGACGCGACGGGCGAGGGCCGCGACGACGAGGGCACGGGCATCCTGGCGCGGCCGGATCCCCACCGCGCCTACCCGCGCATGGCGCAGGTGTTCCTGGGTGCGTCGGCGGACGCGGCCGCGGAGCGCGTGGGGCGGATCATCGCGGAGCGGCGGCCGCACGTCGTGGTGTGCGACGAGCACGACTTCGGCGCGATGGTGGCGGCCGAGCGGGCGGGGGTGCCGCGGGTCGCGGTGGAGGTGCTCGCGACGGGGTACGCGGGGTGGCGGCCGGACCTGCGAGACGGGCTCGGGCGGCTGCGCGCGGCGGCGGGGCTCGCGCCGGATCCCGCGCTCGCCATGCTCGACGGCGACCTCGTGGTCGTGCCGTTCCCCGCGTCGCTCCGCGGGCCCGAGGCTGTGCCGCGCCCCGTGCTGCGCGTCCGGCCGGAGCCGCCGGAGACCGCGGCCGCGCATCCGGCCGCTGCCTGGCTCGCCGCTGGCGACGAGCCGCATCGCGCGTACGTGACGCTCGGCACCGAGTTCAACGTGCGGTCGGGCGATCTGCTGCCGCGCATCGCCGTGGGGCTCGCGACCCTGCCGGTGCGGACGCTCGTGACGGTGGGGCCGGGCGTGGATCCCGCCTCGCTCGGCTCGACGCTGCGCCTGCGCGTGGAGCGGCACGTGCCGCAGGGCGCCGTGCTCGGGCTCGCCGACGCGGTCGTGTGCCACGGCGGATCCGGCACGCTCACGGGCGCGCTCGCGCAGGGGGTGCCGGTCGCGGTGCTGCCGATGGGCGCGGATCAGGTGCTCAACGGGCGGGCCGCGGAGCGCATCGGCGCGGGGCGGATGCTCGACGCAGCCACCGCGACCCCGGCCGGCATCGCGGCTGCGGTGGCGGCGCTGCTGTCCGACCCGGCCGTCGCGCGCTCCGCCGCCGACGTCCGGCGCGAGATCGAGGCGCTGCCCCCGGTGGAGCGGGCGCTCGACGCGATCGAGGCGCTGGCGGCGGGGCGCTCCGCCTGACGCGTGCGGCGGGACCTCGGCCCCACCCGCCTCCGCGACTCGGGCACGATGGGAGGGGCGGCCGGCCCGGACGCGAGGACGCCAGGGGGACGGCATGCGCGACGACGACGCGGAGGCAGCGAGGATCCGGACGCTCGCCGGCATCGCGGCCTTCACGCTGATGCTGGGGCTGCTGATCGTGGGGCTCCTCCCCGACCTGTCGACGCTGGGCGGCCGTGCGGGTGGGACGCCCGCCTGGTTCGGCGCGTGCCTCTTCGCGCTCCTCGGCCTCGCCGGCCTCGGCTGGGCGGCGTTCCGCGCGATCCGCCTGCGGAGGCGGACGCGTGCCTGATCTGCTGGAGAAGGCGCTGCAGGTCGTGACGATCGTGTGCCTCATCGGCATGGGCGTGAGCTCATTCCGCGCGCTGAACCACACGTCGCGGACGAACGAGCCGGCGCCGAGATCCATGTACCTCGCCGCCCTGCCCTTCGCCGTGGTCGGCCTGCTGGCCATCATCGCTGGCTTCGCGTTCGACTGAGCGGCATGTCGTCGCCCGAACGGCGTAGCGAAGCGCGGTGTCGCTAGCATCAATCCACACCCCCGGCGGCTTCGGCTTTCGGACGCGAGGCTCCTTCCGCGGAAGGAGCCTCAGCTTCTTCTCCTCCACTTCCGGTCGTGCGACTCCTTACGGCAGGTCGCCATCGGCACCCATCGGTTACGGCTCCCGCCGGGCCCGGCCGCCCGCCGCGGGCCGCCCGTAGCCTGGGGGCATGGCGGGATCCACCGGGCGCGGGCGCGCATCGCACCATGTCGTCATCGGCGCGGGGCTCGCGGGGGCGGCGACCGCCTGGCAGCTCGCGAGCCGCGGGCACGAGGTCACGGTGCTGGAGCGCGACCGGCCGGCGGGCATGCTCGGCAGCTCGCACGGGTCCGCGCGCATCCTCCGCTACGCCTACGACGACCCCTTCTACGTGCGCCTCGTGCGCGACGCCCGCGTGCTCTGGGACCGCCTCGAGCGCACCACGGGCGCGCGGCTCGTGACGCCGACCGGATCCGTCGACTCCGGCCTCGTGCGCCGCCCCGCCGAGCTCGCGCGCGTGCTCGAGCGCGTCGGCATCGAGCACGAGCTGATGGGCGCGCGCGAGGCCGAGGACCGCTGGCCCGAGATGTCGTTCGACTCCGACGTGCTGTTCCACCCGGCCGCGGGCGTCGTCGACGCGGAGACCGCGGTGCGGACGATGCTCGACCTCGCCGTCGCGCAGGGCGCCGTCGTGCACGAGGGCTGGGAGGCGGTGTCCGTCGCGCGCGTCGGCGCGGGATTCGCCGTGACCTCCGACGACGGCCGCCGCGTCGAGGGCGACAGCGTCGTGGTGGGCGGGGGTGCCTGGCTGCCCGAGCTGCTCGGCGGCGCGCTGCCGCTGCCGCGTGCCGCGCTCGACCGCATCCCACCGCTGCGCGTGCGGCAGGAGCAGGTGTTCCACTTCCCGTATCGGCGGAGTGCGTACATGGACGGCCCGCGTGCCCGGCCCGTGCCGACCTCCATCCACATGGACGAGCGCATGCAGGTCTACGCGCTGCCCGGCGGACGCGACGCAGACCACCGCGGCCACAAGGTCGCCGAGTTCGACGGCGGGCGGGTGATCCCGTCGGCCGCGCACCAGGACGGCGTCGTGGATCCGGCCAACCGCGCCCGCGTCGTCGACTGGGTGCGCCGCAACCTGCCGGGCGTCGAGCCCGTGCCGTACGCGGAGGCGACGTGCCTGTTCACGAGCACGCCCAGCGAGGACTTCGTGATCGACCGGGTCGACGGGATCACGATCGTCTCGCCGTGCTCCGGCCACGGCGCCAAGTTCGCGCCGCTCATCGGGAGCCTCACGGCGGATGCAGCGACGGGCGAGCGCGTCGAGCCGCGGTTCGCGCTCGCGCCCTGACGCAGGGCCCGATCAGACCTTCTGCGCGCGCCCGCGGCCGCCGGTGCGCACACGGGTGCGGCCCGGATCCCGCGTCTCCGTGCGCTCGGCGGAACGCTCCCGATCCGCCGCCAGCCGCGCCAGCTCCTCGCGCAGTCCGGAGACGCGCTCGTCGCGTCCCTCCTCCGGGAACGCGCCGGGCAGCAGCTGCGGGGAGAGGCGGGCGCGCACGATCTGCTCGAGCGCCGAGTCGCGCGCGATGACCAGCACCTCGCGGAGCGCCTCCGGGTCGCGCGACAGGGCGCCCAGCCGCTCGACGATCTCCTCCGCGATCTCGGCGCGGAGCCGCAGCCCCGGCACGTCGCCCTCGCGGTAGTCGTCGGGCCGGCGTCCCTTGCCGTCGCGGAGCGCCGCGCGGTCGCGGGCCATGCGCAGCCGCTCCGCCTCGCCGCGCTTCTCGCCGATGAGCTCTGCCAGCTCGCCGCGGAGCGCCTCGATGAGCGACTCCTCGTCGTACGGGCGCCGCTCCCGGAGCGTGCGCATGATGATGAGGTTCACCATCTGGATCCGGAGCGCGACGCCGACGAGCAGCAGCGCCTCCTCGACGAGCACCTCCTTCTGCGCCGGATCCGCGGCCACGCGGGCGGCGACGGAGGGCGGCGGGGCGCCGGGCTTGGAGGACTTCTCGGGGCGGATGCGGGGCCGGGGCATGACGTCCTCCCGGTCCGCTCGCTCCACCGGCGAGGTCCTCCCAGGTTACGCGGAACGGCCGACATCGTGGCGGGCAGCGCCCCCATCCCCGTGCGGATGCGCGGCCGTCACCGGTGGTCGGCGCCCGGCCGTCGTCAGCCCATCCGGCGCTTCAGGAACGCGAGCGTGCCGAGCTCGTCGTCGATGCCGCCGCCGTCGTGGCCGTTGTACTCCCACTCGACGATCTCCTTCTCGCCCGCGTAGGCGTTGAACGCCCCGTAGACGGTGGAGGGCGGGCAGGTCGCGTCCATCAGCCCGACCGAGAAGCGGGCGGGCGCGGTCGCGCGGCGGGAGAACGCGACGCCGTCGAAGTGCCGCAGCACGGCGTGCACGTCCTCGCCACGACCCCGGTGCGTCTTCAGGTAGTCGACGACCTCGTGGTACGGGTACGCGTCGGTGATGTGCGTGGCCCGCTCGATGTCGCTGAGGAACGGCACATATGCGGAGACCGCGGCGAGGTCGTCGCGGAGGCCGGCGACCGCGAGGGCCATGCCGCCGCCCTGGCTGCCGCCCTGCACGGCGATGCGCGCGGGATCCACGACGTCGAGCGACCGCGCCACGTCGACCGCGCGCACGGCGTCGGTGAACAGGCGGCGGTAGTAGTAGGTCTCGCGGGAGGCGATGCCGCGGGTCATGAAGCCGGGGATCGCGGGACCGGCCTCGCCGTGGTCGGCGGTGTCGCCCGCGCTCCAGTACGAGCCCTGGCCGCGGGTGTCCATCTGCAGGTGGGCGAAGCCGGCGGCCGCGTAGATCAGCGTCTCCTCGGCGCGACCACGGCCGCCGCCGTAGCCGACGTACGAGACGACCGTGGGCAGCGGGCCGGTCGCGCCGCGCGGGGTGCGGAGCCAGGCGCGCACGTCGGTGCCGCCGGATCCGGCGAAGGTCACGTCCTGCACGTCCACCAGCGCGAGGTCGGTCTGCACGGGCGCCAGCCGCACGTCGAGGTCGTGCTGCGCGGCCTCGGCGAGGGTGTCGGCCCAGAACGCGTCGAAGTCCTCCGGGTCGACGTGGCTGCTGACGTGCGCGCGGGCGGCGTCGACGGGTTCGATGAGCATGGATCCTCCGGGCGTTCGGCGGTGGGCGGGCGGGTGGGTGGGTGGCGTCCGCGTGCAGGTGGGCCGCGTCGCCTCGATCATCATGCCCGCCTGCGCGCCGGGTGGCACGGGCCGGGTGGCACGGGCCGGGCAGCGCCGCGCGGCGTCGGCTCAGCGGAAGAGCGGCGTCCCGTCGGCGGGATCGACGAGCTCCGCGTCGAGGAAGGTCCAGATCCACTCCCGCGCGCGCGTGTTGTCGAGGCCGGGCACCTTCTGGGAGAGCTGCGTCGCGATCCCGTCGCTGTAGGCCGCGAGCTTCAGCGCGACCTCGGGCGCGTCCACCGTCCGGAAGACGCCGCGCTCGACGCCGCGGCGGATCGTGCGGACCAGGCACGCCTCCCACACGCGGATGCGCTCCAGCCGGTCGGCGGTGAGGCCGGGCTGGCGCGCCACGGTGGTCCAGTAGTCCGACCAGAGCCGCCAGTGCGCCTCGGCCTCGACGGTGCCCGTGAAGAGCGGCTCGACCAGCAGGCGGATGGCGTGCACCGGATCGGGATCCGCGTCCACCTCCTCGACGATCGACGCGTAGAAGCGGTCCGTCTCGAGCACGACGACCTCGTCGAGGATCTCCGCGACGCTCGCGAAGTGGTAGGTCACGGTGCCGACCGAGACGTCGCCCTCCGCCGCGATGTCGCGGAGGCCGGTGGCGGTGAGGCCCTGGCGGAGGATCACCGCGCGCGCGGCCTCGACGATCATCGCGCGCCGCACCTCGGGCTTCTCGCGCTTGCCGCCGCGGCGCGCGGCGCCGGTGGTGCCGGCGGTCGCGGTGGTGCCCGCACTCGCGCTCGTCGCGGTGCCCGCGGTCGTGCCCGCCCCTGTGCCCGCGCTCACGCGGAGGTCCGCGGCACGAGGTCGTCGAACACGCGGTCGGCGACGAGCACCTCGGAGGTGCCCGGGCCGCCGTCGCGCGCCCACGCCCGCAGCGTGTTGACCACGCGGAAGGCGTCGGCGTCGGCGGTCACGCGCGAGGTCGTCTCGAGGCGTGCGCGCCAGCCGAGCTGCTCGAGGCCGATGGCCCAGCGCGACTCGGCGACGGCGGACGTCGGGTCGCCGTCGGTGATCCGGTAGGTCTCGCGGCTCGACTCGGTGAACACGAGGCCGTCGGGGTAGATCCGGGATCCGCCGTAGCCGGGGTCGACGTCGAGCGTCCACTCGCCGGTCGCCAGGTCGTGGGTGACGCTGCGCTCGGGCAGGCCGGAGTCGTCGGGGATCCGCTCGATCGCCATCGGCGTCGACTGCACGGCCTCCTCGAAGCGCACGCCGTCGTCCTCCGCGCGCGTCCAGACGGGCAGCGTCACGGAGCTGCGGGAGGGCGCGACGGCGAGGGTCGCCTCGCGGGCGTGGGGCCAGATCCACGGCCAGTACGCCGACGAGACCGCGATGCGCATCCGGTGCCCGGCCGGGAACGCGTGCCCCGTCGAGACGAGCGCCACGCGCACGACCTCCTCGGAGCCCGGGACCATCGGGTCGTTGCGGGCGCGGTCGATCCGCGTGTTGAGGTTGAGCGCCCCGCGCGTCACGAGGGTGGACGCGCCGTCGGGTGCCACGTCGCAGAGCCGCACCACGAGGTTCGCGTCGGGCAGGTCGCTCGTGACCGCGAGGTCGACGAGCACGTTGCCGAGCACGTCCAGCGGCTCGTCGAGCAGCAGGTCGAAGCAGACGGAGAGGCCGTCCTCGGCGCGCTGGTCCGGCGGCAGGTCGGTCGCGTTGCCGAAGGGGAAGAAGCGGCCGGCGTCGAGCCCGGTGCGCTGGGGCGAGCGGACCACGACGGCATCGCCCGCGGCGGCCGGCCCGTGGAACGCGGACAGCGGCAGCACGGGCTGGGCCGCGACGGACGCGGGCGGCGGCCACGACTCCGCGGCGACCCAGCGCCCGGTGCGCTCGGGGTAGCTCGTGGCGGGCGGCTCGGAGTCGCTGATGAAGGCGCGGAGCGCGGGATCCGCCTCCACCCCGGTGTCGACGCCCTTCAGCCAGCGGTCCCACCAGCGCAGCGTCTCCTGCAGGAAGCCGATCGACGGGCCGGGCGCGAGGCCGCGGTCCGGGTACTGGTGCGACCACGGGCCGACGATGCCCTTCACCGGGCCGGGCAGGTTCGCGACCAGGCGGAGCACGGCGTCGCGGTAGGGATCCGCCCACCCGCCGACCGCGAGCACGGCCGCGCCGATCGAGCCGTAGTCTTCGCACACGCTGCCGTGCCGCCAGTAGTCGTCGCGCTCCTGGTGCGCGAGCCAGGTCGGCGTCATCGGCCGGTTGGACTCGAGGCGCTCGCGCCAGCGGTCCACCCAGCCGGCGCCCACGACCTCGGGCCGAGGCGGCCGGGAGTTGAACGCGAACATCGTCGCGCCCCACGCCGCCATGTCGATGCCGAGCACCGCGCCGCCCATGTAGTGCACGTCGTCGTCGTACCGGTCGTCGGTGGAGCACACCGTGACGACGGCCTTCAGGGCCTCGGGCGCGCGGGCCGCGAGCTGCAGGCCGTTGAAGCCGCCCCACGAGATCCCGAAGACGCCGACGGCGCCCGTGCACCAGTCCTGCGCGGCGATCCACTCGATCACGGCGACGCCGTCGTCGAGCTCCTGCGCGGAGTACTCGTCGACGAACAGGCCGTCGGAGGATCCGGTGCCGCGGATGTCGACGCGAATGGACGCGTAGCCGTGGGCCGCGTACCAGGGGTGCCGCTCGCTGTCGCGCGGGGCGGTCCAGTCGTCGAGGCGGTAGGGGAGGTACTCGAGGAGCGCCGGGACGGGTGCATCGGTGGCGGGCGCCCAGATGCGGGCGTGGAGCGGCGTGCCGTCGGGCATCGGGATCCAGACGTCGCGATGCGTCACGGCGGCGTCAGCGGCTCCGGCCTCGGTCGCGCTCGTCTCGTGTGCGGCGTCGGTCATCGTGCGTCCTCCCAGTCCCGGATCCGGTGCCCGTCGCCGAGCTCCCTCCACCCTCCACCCGCGGCGTCGCGCCAGGTGGCCGTCACGTCCTCCACAGTCGGCAGCTCGGTCGCGCCGGGTTCGAGCGTCGCGGCGAGCAGCTGCCGCGTGTAGGGGTGGTTCGGCCCCTGGAACACGCGCTCGGTCGGGCCGATCTCCACGATCCGCCCGCCGGTCATCACGGCCACGCGGTCCGCGACGCCGCGCACGACGGCGAGGTCGTGGCTGATGAAGAGGCAGCTGAGGCCCTTGTCGCGCTGCAGCCTGGCGAGCAGATCCAGGATCTCGGCCTGCACGCGCACGTCGAGCGCGGTCGTGATCTCGTCCGCGATCACGAGCTGCGGTCCGGCCGCGAGCGCCCGGGCGATCCCGACGCGCTGCCGCTGGCCGCCCGAGAGCTGGCTCGGCAGCCGGGCCGCGAAGTCCGGTGACAGCCCGACCTCGGTGAGGATCTCGCCCACGCGCTCCGCGGAGGCCCGGCCCGTGAACAGCTTGAGCGGCCGGGCGATCGCGGCGCCGACCGTGCGCCGGGGGTTGAGCGAGGTATCCGCGTTCTGGAACACGAGCTGCACCGCGCGCCGCAGCTCGGGCGAGCGGCCGGCGACCGCCCGGGTCAGGTCGCCCGTGACGCCGTCGCCGGTGAAGCGGAACGTGCCGGACTCGGTGGGCACGAGACCCGCGAGCGCGGTCGCGAGCGTGGTCTTGCCGCTCCCGGACTCGCCGACGACCGCGAGCGTCTCGCGCGGCGCGATGGTGAACGACACGTCGGACACCGCGGGCGGCAGTCCGCGCGCGTACCGGACGACGAGGCCGTCGGCGGCGACCATCGGGGCCTCCGAGTCGGGAGCCGGAAGAGGGGCGGCGGTCGCCGGACCACGCGGGATCGCCGCCAGCAGCTCCCGCGTGTACGCGTGCTCGGGCGACGCGAACAGCTCCGCGGTCGGCCGGTGCTCCACGATGACGCCGTCGCGCATCACCGCGATCTCGTCGACCATCGTCGAGACGACGCCGAGGTCGTGGCTGACGAGCAGCACCGCCATGCCGAGCTCGCGGGCGAGGTCGCGGATCAGGGTCAGCACCGCGGCCTGCGTCACGACGTCGAGCGCGGTCGTCGGCTCATCGAGCACGAGCACCCGGGGGCGCGCGGCGACGGCCATCGCGATCGCGATGCGCTGCTGCTGCCCGCCGGACAGCTGGTGGGGGTAGCGCCGCACGATGGTCGCGGGGTCGGGGAGGCGCACGAGCCGGATCAGCTCCTCGACCCGCTCGTCCTCGCTCGGCAGCCCGTGGCTCTCGAGCGCCTCGCGGAGCTGGCGGCCCACGCGCATGGAGGGCGTGAGCGCCTGGCCGGCGTTCTGCGCGACGACCGCTGCGGTGCCGCCGCGGAGCTCGCGCGTCGCGGCGGGCGAGAGGGCGAACACGTCGTCGCCGGCGACCTCCACGGATCCGCCCACGATGCGGGATCCGCGGCGCAGGTGCGCGAGCAGCGTCCGCGCGACGGTGGACTTGCCGCTGCCCGACTCCCCGACGAGCCCGAGCGCGCGCCCGGCACGGATCTCGAAGCTCACGCCGCGGACCACCGGCACGTCGGTGCTCCCCGCCGCGTAGGAGATCGCGAGGTCGGCGACGCGGACGACGGTGCCGAGCCGCACCTGGCCGGTGAGGGTGTCTTCGACGTTCCCGGGCATCACGCCATCCCCCTCTGCGCGCGGTCGACGCCGAGCGACTTGCTGAGCCCGTCGCCGCTGAGGTTGAGGCCGACCACGAGGGTCGCGAGCGCCACGATCGGCGCGAGCGTCCCGAGCGGCACGACCGTGAGGGCGGTGCGGTTCTCCTGCACCATCAGCCCCCAGTCGGGCGTCGGCGGGTTCGCGCCGAAGCCGAGGAAGGAGAGCGTCGAGATCAGCAGCACGATCCACGAGGCGCGCATCGCGTACTCCACGAGCACGACGTCGAGCACGTTCGGGAGGATCTCGCGGAAGACGATGCTCAGCGGCCCCTCGCCCCGGGCGCGCGCGGCCGTGACGTAGTCCTGCGTGATCACGGTCCGCGCGGCCCCGCGCACCACCCGCGTCACGGCGGGCGCGTACACGACGGTCACCGCGAGCACGATCACCCAGAGGCCGGATCCGAACACGGTCACCACCACGAGCAGCGCGAGGATCGACGGCACGCTCAGCAGAGCGTCCACGATCCGCATCACGACCTCGTCGAGCCAGCCCTCCGCGTACGCCGTGACGCAGCCGACGACCGTGCCGACCGCGACCGCGATGGTGGTCGCGAGGAACGTGACGACGAGCGCGTAGCGGCCGCCGTTGAGGGTGCGGGAGAGCACGTCGCGGCCGTACTGGTCGGTGCCGAGCCAGTGCGCCCACGTCGTGCCGGAGAGCACGTCGGTCGAGTCGGTCACGACGGGGTCGTGCCCGGCGATCCACGGCGCGAGCACCGCGAGCACGACGTGGATCGCGATGATCCCGAGGCCGACGGAGAGCGCCGTCGACGCCCGGAGCGGGGTCGTCCATCCGCGCAGGCGGCCGCCTCGGCGGGTGGGCAGGGGCGTCGCGGTCATGCGCGGGCCTTCCGTCGGGTGGATCGGGATGATCGGGTGGCGGATCGGGCGGGCCGGGTGCGGCGGGCGCGCTGCCGGGTGCGGAGCCGGGGATCCAGCGCGAGCGCGATGAGGTCGGCGGCCAGGTTGCAGACCACGTACACGCCGGCGCTCAGCAGCGCGATGGCCTGGATCGTCGGCAGGTCGCGCGTGAAGACCGACTCGAGCATGAGCTTCCCCATGCCCGGGTAGTTGAAGACGTTCTCGACCACGACCACGCCGCCGAGCAGCCACGCGACGTTGAGCGCGACGACGTTGAGCGTCGGCAGCAGCGCGCTCGGCACCGCGTGCCGCCACACCACCTGCCGCGTGGTGAGCCCCTTGAGCTCGGCCGTCGTGACGAACTCCGAGGCCATGACGTCGATCGTCGAGGAGCGCATGGTGCGCACGATGTAGGCGGCCATGGCGAGCGTCAGCACGATCACCGGCAGCGCCACCGAGGGCAGCAGCTCGGCGACCGTGGCGTCGCTGCCGCGGAGCACGACGGCGGGGAACACCGGGATCGTGATGGCGAACAGCAGCACGAGCACGGTGGCGACCATGAACTCGGGCACGCTCATCACCACGAGGCTCACGATGCTGATGACCGAGTCGCTCGCGCGGCCCCGGCGCACGCCCGCGACGACGCCGAGCACGAGCGACAGCGTCACGCCGACGAGCATCGCCGGCACCGCGATCAGCATGCTGTTGCGGAAGGCGACGAGCAGGGTCGGCGCGACCGGATCCCCGCTCACGAGCGAGGTGCCGAAGTCGCCGTGCGCGGCCCCCAGCAGCCAGTCGCCGTACCGCAGCCACACGTTCCGGTCGAGCCCGAGCGACTCGCGGAGCGTCGCGACCGCCTCGGGCGTCGCGTCCTGGCCGAGGAGCTGCTGCGCCACGTCGCCGGGCAGCAGCTGGATCGCGAGGAACACGAACAGCGAGGCGAGCACGATCGTGAGGATCGCGGTGCCCAGGCGGCGGGCGACCTGCACGGAGACGTTCATCGGCGGAATCCGATCGTGAGGTGGTCGAACTCGAAGCCGTACTCGCGGTAGTTCACGACGTCGCGGGAGATGCCGACGAGCCGGTCGCCGAACATGGGCGTCATGTCGGCGCTGTCCTCCACGACGATCCGCTGCGCGTCCTGGTAGAGCATCCGGCGCCGGTCGTCGTCCATGGTGGCGCGGGCGTCGTCGAGGAGCGCGTCGAAGGTCGGGTTCGACCACGCGCTCTCGTTGCAGGAGGAGCCGGTGCGGAAGATCTGGTTGAGCAGCTGGTCGATGGGCCGGCCGGTGAACCAGTAGCTCACCATGAGCGGCTTCTGCATCCAGATCTCCGTGTAGTATAGGAGTCCGAGGACGCGTTGGTGACGGTGAGGTCGATCCCCGCGGCCTTCACCTGGTCGCGGTAGGCGACCGCCATGGGCGTGAACACCGACTCGTAGCTCGAGGTGTGGATCGTCGTCCGGAGCCCCGGCACGCCCGCCTTCGCGAGCAGCGCCTTCGCCTGCTCGGGGTCGTAGGCGCGGTCGACGTCGACGAACGCGGCGAGCGACGGCGGCACCGGGTTGTCCCAGCCGGCGGTGCCCGTGCCCTGCAGCGCGGTCGCGAGGATCTGCTCCGGGTCGTAGGCGAGCTTCATGGCCTGGCGCACGAGCGGGTCCTGGAACTCGGCGCTCGTGGCGAGCATCGGGATCGTGTACCACTGCGCGTTGTCGACCCGCGCGACCGTGGCGCGGCTCGACGCGGAGACGACGCGGGCGGTCGCGAAGTCGAGGTTGGTCTGCGAGATGAGGTCGATCTGCCCGGCGAGCAGCGCGTTCACGCGGGCCGTCGTGTCCTGGATGGAGGAGAAGTCGATGCCGTCGAGCACGGGTCGCCCGGCGAAGTGGCCATCGAAGGCCTCGACGCTGCCGGATCCCGCCGGGTGGAACGACGAGAGGCGGAACGGCCCCGTGCCGATCCCGGTGCTGCCGATGGTCGCGATCGCGTCGGCCGGCACGATGTAGCACTGGTACGCCGTGAGCAGCGACGGGAACTCCGCGTTGGGGGTCTTCAGCTGGAAGACGAGGGTGAGCGGATCCGGCGCCGACATGCTGCCCGGGTCGAGCATGTCACCGAGCACGCCGCCCTGCGGGGACGCCGTCGCGGGGTCGATGACGTGCTGGATGGAGGCGATCGCGTCGGCCGCCGTGAACCTGGTGCCGTCGTGGAAGCGCACGTCGCGGCGGAGTCGGAAGGTCCAGGTGACGCCGTCGGGCGACGCCGACCACTCCTCCGCGAGGTCCGCGACGGTCTGGCCCGTCTCGTCGAGCTTGACGAGCCGGTTGTAGAGGGCGCCGAGGTACTCGTACGCGGACAGCGAGCTGGCGGAGTCGAGCGTCTCGGCGGCGGATGCGGCCGGGCGCGCGACCCGGAGGCGGCCGCCGGGCACGGGCGTGCCGGTCGCGGCGGCCTCGGGGATGGTGGTGCTGCTCGCGCCGGTGCTGCATCCGGTGAGGGCGAGCAGGCCGAGCCCGGCGAGCCCGGCGATCCCCGCGGTGCCCGCGAGGACGGCGCGGCGGCTGGGAGTGCGCGGCCGGTCCGGACGGTCGGCGATGCGCAGGGTGCGCGCGCTCGCGCCGGCGAGCGTGGCGCGGGTGGTGACGATCGATGGCATCGGGACGGGCCCTCCTCGTTATCGTTCAGGTGAACGATAGGCGAGATGCGGGCCCGTGGCGAATGCGGGGGCGCGCGCGGGCTCGGCGTCCGTGCGCGCCCCGGCCGTCGTGGGGTCTGCGCGATCAGCCGGCGGCGGGCGCCTGCACGTCGAGGATCCAGGTGACGCCGAACCGGTCGGTGAGCATCCCGAAGCCCGCCGACCAGGCGGATGCCGCGAGCGGCTCGATCACGGTCGCGCCCTCGGCGAGCCCGCGCCACAGGCCCTCGATCTCGTCTAGCGTCTCGCCCCGCACCGACTGGAAGAAGGTGCGGTCGGTGATCGTCGCGCCCTGCGCGCGCGTCGTGGTGCCGGCGATCGCGCTGCCGTCGGCGTCGTCCTGGCCGGGCACGTCGTACGCCATGAGCCGGAAGCCGTCCGCGGTCTCGAGCTGGCCGAAGACGACCTTGTCCGCGCCGGGGGCCTCGGCCGGCATGCCGAAGTCGGAGTAGGCCGTGACGGCGACCTGCCCGCCGAAGACGCCCTGGTAGAAGTCGAGCGTCTGGCGCGCGGTGCCGCGGAAGTTGAGGTGGGTGGTGGTCGTGATGGTCACGGTGTCTCCTCGTGTGGGTGCGGGCCGGGGATCGGACCGCTGAGGAGCACTCTCCCGGGAGTGGAGGTCAGGGACGGTCCTCTACTCCGGCCAGACTGGATCCATGATCGGGAGCTCGTCGCGGATGCTGTCCCTCCTGTCGCTGCTGCAGACCCGGCGCGACTGGCCCGGGCGGATCCTCGCCGAGCGCCTCGAGGTCACCCCGCGCACCGTCCGCCGCGACGTCGAGCGGCTCCGCGAGCTCGGGTACGAGATCCGCTCGGTGAAGGGGCCGGACGGCGGCTACCGGCTGGCGGCCGGGGCGGAGCTGCCGCCGCTGCTGTTCGACGACGAGCAGGCCGTCGCGATCGCGGTCGCACTCCAGGCGGTACCCGCGATGGGCGTCGACGTCGACGAGGCGGCGGCGCGTGCCCTGGCGACCGTGCGGCAGGTCATGCCGTCGCGGCTGCGACACCGGGTCGACGGGATCCGCTTCACGGGCGCGGAGCCGGAGCCCGGGCCGGGGTCGGGCGCCGAGCCCCGCGTGGATCCGACGGTGCTGGAGGCCGTGAGCGCGGCGGTCCGCGACCGGCTGACGCTGCGCGTCGACCTGGCCGACCGCGTCGGGCAGGAGGGATCGTCCCGACGCGTCCAGCCGCACGCGATCGTGGCCCGGCGCTCGCGGTGGTACCTCGTGGCGTGGGACCTCGACCGTGACGACTGGCGCACCTTCCGCCTCGACCGAATGCTGCCGCGCACGCCGGCGGGCCCGCGGTTCGCGCCGCGGGAGCTGCCCGCGGCGGACGCGCGGACGTTCGTCGCGGCCCGGGCGAAGGGATCCGAGGCGGAGGACCGCTGGCCGTGCACGGGCGAGCTGCTCGTCGAGCTGCCCGCCCGGGCGGTCGCGCCGTGGATCGGCGACGGCGAGATGGAGGAGGTGTCGGCGACCTCGACGCGGATCACCGTCGGCTCGTGGTCGTGGACCGGGGTCCTCGCCGCCGTGGCCCGCTTCGACGCGCCGTTCTCCGTGATCGAGCCGGAGGAGCTGCGCGAGGCGGCCGGCGTGCTGGCCGCGCGCCTCCGCTCCGCGCAGGAGCCGCCGCGCGCCTGACGGGAGCGCGACGCCCTCAGCTCACGTGCACGTCCGGCCGCCGCGACCGCACCGGCTCGGCGCGCCGCAGCACCTCGCGCGTGACCGGGGCGACCTCGCCCGTGCCCGTCACGAGGAAGCGCAGGAGGTTGCCGAGGGGCGACCCCTCCGTCCACTCGAAGTAGACGCCGGGCTTGACGCCCGTGAGGTCGCCATCGCGGCCAGGCCCTCAAGAGTCGTGAGTCCATGGGTCGGGCGGGCGATCGGTGGAGAGGAGCCTGTGAGCGTGGGCCGGTCAAGTCTTGGGTGGGGTGCGAGTCGACTCTGCTGGCGAGCGGGGCGACGACGGTCTCCGCATCGGAGCCTCCCCGCACAGGGCGCGACGTCTGTGGCGACATCGCACCCCGCGCCGGGCAGGATCACGAGGATTCCTTAGGTGACGTAGAAGGCGTGACCCGTAAGTCAGTACCCGCGCGGTGTGTCGCGCCTGTCGCTCTCGCGTCGTTCCTCGGTGACCGGCTCAACACCTTCGCGTCGCCTTCGAGCCCGGTACTCCAGGAATCCGACGATCAGAAGGACCCCAGTGGCACCGATCGCGATCCCTTGGACAAGAGCCCGCTCGGTGGGAAGGACGATGCTCAGAGTCCCGACCCCGATCAAGATCACGAAATAGAGGACATCCGATGGCCTGGCGTTCTTGATCTTGTTCACTACCGCCTCATTCGCAATTCGAATGATCAGTGCGGACCCAGGGGCGGTTGGCCTCGATACGCGTCTGGTAGCAGGTCGAGAACCCGTAGGTTCCGGAATTGTACGCGTCTCTCACGAAGCCGATGATGTCTCCGAGCTTCGGTGCCCCGAACGCCGCGCAGCCAGCGATGATGAACCACTTCACTGCACTTGGGATCTTCGAAGACGCTGCGCACAGTCCAGCGACACCTGTTGATCCGAGGAATGCGGCTGCAGCAGCGATCGCACGCATCTGCGAGCCCAGGAGGTTCACGTAGAAGCCAACACCTTGGGCAGCGTTGCCGAGGCCGAAGGTGACGAGCGGATCCACGGCGACGGGGAACGCGGCGTGATCGGGATCGACGGTCTGAGTGAGCGTGTCCCCAGCGAGTGAGAAGTGGGTCGCGACCGGGCGACCATGGGCATCGACGGCCCACGGAGCGTCGATGTGCCCGGCCGTGATGCTTCCGGCGCCAGGCTCGAGAGCGGACACAATGTCAAATCCGGTTCCGCGGGCCACAGCGTGGAAGCCATCGGGGAGGCGGGGGGAAAGGAGGTCGAGCGGGCACCATCGCGCAGTACGGTGACCGCTTGCACTTCTCCCGAACGGACTTGGACCAGGGACTCCTCTGGCAAAGCCGACGTGACGCTCACCGCCCGGCGGCGGTGGGAAGGGCGGCGGCGGGGGTCAGACTGCTCGGAGCTGACCAGTCGAGCCCGACGCGTTCGCGTTGACCGACGGCCACGAGCGCTCTATCTATTACTGCATGAGTTGACTGGTCGTTCGTCCTGTCAGCTGCCGAGACGGCTTCGGCCGTCAGGCCGTTGACGCAGATGGTAACTGCCAGAGCGAGGAGCATCGTTGCTCCCCGGACATGAGCTTTCATCGGGTTCCATTCGATTTGCGACGCCCAGCGGCGTCGCGCCGAACATACGCATTCGGGAGGCGCGTGCGCCGAGCTCCTGCACAGGCGTGGCACCGCCTCAGCTCACATGCACGTCCGGCCGCCGCGACCGCACCGGCTCGGCGCGCCGCAGCACCTCGCGCGTGACCGGGGCGACCTCGCCCGTGCCCGTCACGAGGAAGCGCAGGAGGTTGCCGAGGGTGACCCCTCCGTCCACTCGAAGTAGACGCCGGGCTTCACGCCCGTGAGGTCGCGCACGGCGAGGAGCACCGCGGCGATCGTGTTGGGGACGTTGCCGCTCGTGACCTGGAGCACGCGGAAGCCGCAGCGCACGATGCCGCGCACCACGAGGTCCTCCTCGAACTCGGACGAGTCGCCCGGGGTCACCTCGAGGAAGATCACGGGCGCGCGCGCCGGGATCCCGCTGTCGCGCCGCTCGTCGCTCGCCTTGCGGCGGTACTCGGCGATGCGCTCCTCCTCCGTCAGCGCCTCGTCGGGCTCGTCGGGCTCGTGCGCGATGATGCTCACCGCGCCGTAGTCCTCCGCGTCCTCGACGACGAAGGCGCGCGCCCGCTCGTCCATCGTGAGCGAGGTGGCGCGCAGCTGGAACGAGCGCTGCACGCGGCTGACGATCGAGACCACGAGGATCCCGAGGATGAACAGCGCCGCGATCCGCACGCCGTCCGGCCGCTCGATCACGTTCACCACCGTCGTGTACGCGAACACCGTCGCGATGACCGCGAAGCCGATGGTGCGCTTCCGCTGCCCGGCCTTCCGCGCCGACAGCGTCACCGCGACCGACGCCGAGGTGATGAGCACGAGAACGCCGGTCGCGTAGGCGCCGGCCTGCGCATCCACATCGGCCTGGAACACGAGCGTGACGATCACGGCGATGGCCGTGAACACCAGCACGAGCGGGCGCACCGCCGCGGCCCAGTGCGGCGCCATGCCGTAGCGCGGAAGGTAGCGCGGCACGATGTTGAGGAGCCCGGCCATCGCGGAGGCGCCCGCGAACCAGAGGATGCAGATGGTGCTGATGTCGTAGAGCGTGCCGAAGCCGTCGCCGAGGAACTGGTGCGCCAGGTACGCGAGCGCGCGGCCGCTGGCCTTGCCGCCGTCCTGGAACTCGGCCTACGGGATCAGCAGGGTCGTCACGAAGCTCGACGTGATGAGGAACGCGCTCATGATGAGCGCGGCCACCGTGAGCAGCCGCTTCGTGCCGTGGATACGGGCCCGCGGCACCCCGTCGGCGTCGTCCTCCCCGCGCACCTGCGGCATCACGGCGACGCCCGTCTCGAAGCCGGACAGGCCGAGCGCGAGCTTCGGGAAGACGATGAGCGCGATGCCCACCATCACGAGCGGGTTGCCGTGCTGCGCCGTGAGGGCGGCCCACCAGTCGTCGATGACGACGAGGTCCTCGGCGACATGGAAGAGGGAGACGACGATCACGACGGCGTTGAGCGTCAGGAACACGCCCACGAGCACGACCGCGATGGAGATCGCCTCCTTGAAACCCCGCAGGAACACGAACGCGAGCGCGGCCAGCAGCACGAGGGTCAGCAGCACCTCGTTGCCGGAGAACCACGCGGGCGCGAACGGGTTCTCGACGGCGTGCGCGGTCGCATCCGCCGCCGACAGCGTGATGGTGATGAGGAAGTCGGTCGCCGCGAACCCGAGCAGCACGAGCACGAAGAGCTTGCCACCCCACCAGGGGAGGAGCCGCTCGAGCATGGCGATGGATCCCTCGCCGCGCGGGCTCTCGCGCGCCACCCGCCGGTAGACGGGGAGCGCGCCGAGCAGCGTCAGGAGGATGAGGACGAGCGTTGCCAGCGGCGACAGCAGACCCGCCGCGACCGCCGCGATGGCCGGCTGGTAGCCGAGCGTGGAGAAGTAGTCGACGCCCGTGAGGCACATGACGCGCCACCACGAGTGCGTCTTCTCGACGGTCTCGGCGTGTGGGCCGGGGTGCGCGCCGGACGCGCCGGGCAGGCCGTCGAGGAGCCAGGCGGTGATCCCGTCGCGGGCGCGCCGCTGCTCGGGCGCGCGCAGCAGCTTCGGGGCGCTCACGAGCGGGCCGCCGAGGTGGCGGAGCGGAGCGGGGACGTCATCTGACCGTGATCCGGGCAGTGCACGGGGGATCCTCCTGAGGCGGCGCCGGGACCCCGTCTCGCGGATGCGACGGTCGGGCCCGGCAGCATCGTCGGCCCATCGTGCCGCTGCCGGGCGGGAGGCGGGTGGGCGTGGAGCGTGCGGTCATGCGGGGGACGGTTCGCGGATGGTGCGGCGGGCGGCGGGACGGCCTCGAAGCGCCCGTCGACAAAAATGTCGGTATAAGAGCGAGGGCACGACAAGCGAGGACGGAACCGAGCCCAATGATGGCGCTTATTCCTAGCGCTGTTCCTTCTTTGTCAATTGGTTCAGTCTCATGATGACCCTCCTTCCGGCTTCGACAGCGGCGTGCAGTTTTTCGAGCTGCTGATGATTCAGTGATACGGGCGTACTTGCTCCGTCCGGCAACCGGCATCTCCCGACCGCGGCCGCGAACTGCTCGCTTAGCCGGGCGAGGCGCCCGTCGGCAAGCTGCTCTGCCCATTCGTCGAGTCGTTCCACACGAACGTGAGAGCCAGGCGTACTAAGAGCAAGCAGGTGGTCTGCGTGTTGCTCACCTCGACTGAGGGTGTTCAAAAGCTCATTCACAACAACTCGCAGTTCTGGCGGCACGTTGGAGACTCGTCGCGCTGTGGCCTCTCGGTTCGTCTGGACCAACGCGAGGACGCTGATGCCGATGCTCACAATAGACGCGATCAGTGCGATCCAGTCGACACCGGGAGCGCTCGGGGATGCGGAGGCCAACACGGCTTCGGTCAGCATGCCTTCTCCGTCTGCCGACCACCGGTATCGTCTCTGGTGTGAGAGATGTCGACATCCGAGCGGCGCTGATCGCAGGCATTCGCCGCGACCACCCGGACCTCAGCGAGAACCGAGTATGGTCTGAGCTCGCGGTCGTGCTGGGCGCCTCGCGAGTGGACGTGTGCCTGGTAAATGGGGCGCTGACCGGCTGGGAGATCAAGTCCCCGCGCGACAACTTCGACCGGCTCGACGCGCAGATCCTCCACTACGACCAAGTGCTCGACTTCGCTCATATCGTAGTCACCTCCAAGGACATCCAGCGAGCTCGCATGCGGGTTCCTGCGCGGTGGGGCATCGTTGAGGCGACTGAGCAGGACGGCGTGGTCTCGCTAAAAAGGCGTCGACAGGCCAGACAAAACCGAACCCCTAAGCCTCTAAGCCTCGCGCAACTGTTGTGGCGTGATGAGGCCATGGATGAGTTGCGAACACGTGGGGTGACCGGTTCCTGGAGTAAAGCGACCCGCTGGGATCTCTGGGACGCTCTCGTCGCAGTGCTCACGGTCGACGAGCTTCGTGCGGCAGTCCGAAGCCGTCTCAAAGCTCGCCCCGCCCGCGAAGCTGATCGACCATATACGCAAGATGGTGCGATGTCGCCACGGCTCGCCAAGTAGAAGCGTTCCCTGTGCCTACGCGTGCGGGGACAGTAACGTCCTCGATTGCGCTTGCGGCGGCCTCATGAACGTAGTGATCTCCCCAGGATGCCTCCGGCGAGGTCGCATCCCGCCCAAGTTCATCAAGAATCTGAGCGCATATGTCGTAAAATTGCTTATGTCCACGACGTTCCTGACGCTTACCTTTGCGCACTATCCAGTCGCGGTCCTGCGTGTAGCGCAGTTGTGGGGGTGCGGCAAAAGCAGCGCCTACGGGAAGGGTAGGGTGGGTTACTCCGTAGTCACTGAACTGTAGACCTCCGGCGATGGCGAGGTCGAAGTCGCGGAGACTCTCCCACAAGTGATAGTCCCATCGTGGAATTCTGGCTGACGAAAATGCCTGCACTCCAGCCAGATTTACTGGGAACGCGCCGGCAGCGACCGATAGGCTCGCCCAACGAACTTCGTCGAGCTGTGGCAGAACAAAACGTGCGAGACGCGCGGCGAGCTTCATTGGGCCTTCATCGGTCACGGCGCCGAAGTCAAGGAGCACCGAGATGTCAGAGGTCGGTAATCCTAGCCCACTCGCGACATCACCAACCAATCGTCGCAGTGGAATAATTGACTCATCTAGGTCTTCAGCCGTGACTCGAATCAGGGCGCGTGAGATCCCCGTGGCTTCAAGTACGCTTCCGATCTGGCTCACATATGAGGCGTCCGCTGACGCGCGGATCGCTGGCGCCACGGACACGTCTGATGCTGACAATTCATGCAATAACTGAGCAAGAACGGGCCTGCTAGTACGCCAGTTCTCTGAACCGTCGCCAAGGTCGGGTTCGGCATAGGCCGCGTCGATATAGGCAATGGCCCGCTTCTGGTCCCAAGCGCGCTTGATTCGCCGAACGGCTGAGTCAATTTCTGGCTGGTCCTCGACATCACGGGTTTCTACAGTGGAGTCCTCCTGGCGCTCCCAAGGCGTTACCTCGATCACAGGCGAGAGGTCAGGACGCCGGATGTCGTCCCAGTTCTCGAGCGCCTTGAGTTCGCCTTGGCGCGCCTTCAACACTGGCAAGTAGGTCACGTTTGGCGCTCCTGGTTCGTCGTTAGCACGTCAAGACCTGATTTGAGTCCGTAGCGCGAACATAGCGCACAGAATACGCTGACGGTAGTCAAATGGGGCGCATCCGCAGGGTGATTTCAGCTCAAACCGCGTCCGTCGACGGCACGATCGGCAACAGGACTCGACGCATTGCCGAAGCGGGCGTCGGTCAACGAATGCCATTTGTACCGCAAGCCGCCGAGGGGTAGGGGTGCCTGCTCCCGATTGACATGCGCCTTCCGGTCTGGGTTCGACTTCGGCCGCCTGACTGGGGGGCGCCGAGCGTCCTCCAGCTATTTGACGCGGATCAACAGTTCTCGAGATTATCTAGGTTATTAGGCGAGTAGTCGTCTGGTGCAGTGGTCAGGTACGGCTGGCCCTTGCGTGTGCCGACGCGGACGTAAACGCTCCTGCCGTGGACTGAGACAAAATATGAGTTGAGGCCAGTGCGGATGTGCCCGATGACTTCGGACTTGCTGTGGTTCCAGCCGTACCCACAGAGGCCAGTGATGTCTCCGTCGATGTCCTTCTTGCTCTTCGTAACTTGCAGTGCCATGGTGACCCCTTCGTCGGCAGCTATGTCCAGCTAGAGCAAGTGTGAGCGGATGGCAGCGCGCACCTCTACCCCCTGTCCGGGCCGAAGGGCCACGCTCTCGATGCGCGGAAGAGTGCGCGAACGGCGCACGTGCATCTGCACAAAAAGTTGGAGAGGCGGGCAGGTTCGCGCCGAGTAGGGCGAGGCCTCAGCGGCACCGATTTACAGCCCGTCCACTGCCTTGCTCCGGGCTCGTGCAGGACATCATCACCCCGCCCGATGCGCCTAGCCTCGACAGGGGCCGCGCCGCACGGCCGCCCCACCGGATCCACGAGGAAGAGGAACGCGCATGACGACCTGGCTGATCACGGGATGCTCCACGGGGCTCGGCCGCGCGTTCGCGGTCGAGGCGCTGGAGCGCGGGCACGACGTCGTCGTCACGGCGCGCGACGCCGCGAACGTGCAGGACCTCACCGACACGTACCCCGAGCACGCCCTCGCGCTCGACCTCGACGTCACCGACCCGGCGCAGGTGTCCCTCGCGGTCGACGAGGCGACGGCCCGCTTCGGCGGGGTCGACGTGCTCGTCAACAACGCGGGCTACGGCTACCGCGCGGCCATCGAGGAGGGCGACGACGCCGACGTCGCGCGCCTGTTCGACACGCAGTTCCACGGCAGCGTCCGCATGATCAAGGCGGTGCTGCCCGGCATGCGCGAGCGCCGCAGCGGCACGATCGTGAACCTCTCGTCCATCGGCGCCGCGCGCACGGGCGCGGGATCCGGCTACTACGGCGCCGTGAAGGCCGCGATCGAGCAGATGACCATGGCGCTGCGCACCGAGCTCGAGCCGCTCGGGATCGTCGCGACGGTGGTGGCGCCCGGATCCTTCCGCACCGACTTCTCGGGCCGCTCGCTCACGCAGTCGTCCACCGTGATCGACGACTACGCCGAGACCGCGGGCAAGCGCCGCAAGGAGAACGACACCACCGACGGCACGCAGCCCAACGACCCGGCGCTCGGCGCGAAGGTGCTCGTGGACGCGGTCGAGGAGGGAGCTCCCTTCTACCTGCTGCTCGGCGGCGACGCGGTGGAGATCGTCACGGGCGCGCTCGACGACCTGCGCGCCGACGTCGACGCGTGGGCGGAGCGCAGCCGGTCGACGGCGTACGACGCGGGCTGAGCCGGAAGGCCGCCGCCGCTCGCGCCCGCGCCGCTCACCCCGGCGCCGCGTCCGAGGAGGCCGGCGCGACGAAGATGCAGAAGGGGTGGCCCGCCGGATCCCGCAGCACGTAGAGGGGCTCGTCCGGGTCCGTCGACCGGTCCTGCAGCAGCTCGGCGCCGAGATCGACCGCTCGGGACCGTTGCCGCTCCAGGTCCGCGACGGATCCGACCGTGAGGTCGAGGTGCAGCATCTGCGGCGGCGATCCCGCGGGCCAGCGCGGCGCGGGCATGCCGGGCGCGAGCTGGAAGGCGAGGCGGCGGGAACCGTCTGTGTCGACGAGGACCAGCCAGTCCGGATCCGGCCCCGCCTGCTCGGGCTCGTCGCCCGGGCGGTACCGGAAGCCGAGGAGCTCGCGGTAGAACTCGGCGAGGCGGCGCGGATCCGGGGTGTCGAGCACGGTCTGCAGCAGGCGCGGGTGGTCGGGTGAGGTAGCCATGCCCCTGTCTACGCCGGCGGGGGCGGGGTGTCGTCCGCTGCGGGGCCGACGCGCTCCGCCTTCTTCGGGCGCATGCCCATCACGAAGAAGGTGATGCCGAGGACCACGAACGGCAGCCCGGCGACGCGGGTGTCGTCGAGGGTCAGCATGAGCACGAGGCCGAGCATCCCGAAGACGATGCCGAGCGAGGTGTTCGTGCTCGAGGAGTCGTCGTCGTCCTCCGCGGGCGGATCCGTGGGGCCGCCGGGTGTCGTCGGATCGGTCATGGCCCCACGCTAGGGAGCGGGGCCGGGCGCCCGCGTCCGCCTCGTGGGGGACGCGGGCGGGTCCCGATCAGCGCCGCGCGCCCCGGCGACGCCACCTGACGACCGTGGCGGCCAGGAACACGACGGCGCTCACGACCATCAGCAGCAGACCGAGGGAGCGCAGGTCGTCGCGGGCGAGCACCATCGCCACGCCGATCGCGAAGAGGATCCCGAGCGCGGTGTCGCGAGACCGGCCGGCGCCTGCGCCGATCGCCGCGCGGTCGCCGGGGACCGTGGGTTCGTCCATGCCCTCCACGCTAGGCGCGGGCCCGCGCCCGCCGCGTCCGCCGGATGGCGGAGCCCGGTCAGATCCGCCCCTCCAGCTCCAGCAGCGTCGTCTTCGCCGCGAGCCCGCCGATGTAGCCGCCGAGCGTGCCGTCGGAGCGGAGCACGCGGTGGCAGGGGATCACGACGGGCAGCGGGTTCGTCGAGCACGCCGTGCCGACCGCGCGCGTGGCGTCCGGGCTGCCCGCGGTCTCGGCGACCTCGCGGTAGGTGCGCGTGGATCCGTACGGGATCTCCGGCAGCAGCCGCTGCACCCGGTCGCGGAAGCCCGTCGAGAGGCGGCGGTCGAGCGGCAGGTCGAATGCGCGGCGGCGGCCCGCGAAGTACTCGTCGAGCTCGCGGGCAGCCTGGTCGAGGCGCTTCGGGGCGCGCAGGATCCGCGGGCCGAGCCGGCGCGCGAGGTCGCCGAGCACGGTGTCGTGGTCCTCGCGGGAGTAGGCGACGCGGATCAGGCCGCGGTCGGTGGCGGCCAGCAGCAGCGGGCCGACGGGGGAGTCGATCGTGGTGAAGCCGACGTCGAGGGATCCGTCCGCCTCGGCCCGGTCGGCGAGGCGGAGGCGGAGGGCGTCGAGCGCGGGGGCGGTCGGGTCGGCGGCCTCGAGCGCGTCGGCGTCGAGGAAGGGCACGGTGTCGTCGGGATCGGTCACGGTCGTCCTCCGGTGGTGGTGGGTGCGGGAGCGCGGACGCCACGCGGCGGATCCGTCCCCATCGTCCGTCGGAGGCTCGCCACCCCGTCCGCGGCGGCGCGCCGCACGGCCTCCGGGGTCCCGCCGACGATCTCCGCCACCTCCGCGTGCGGCAGCCCGCCGAGGTACCGGTACGCGACGGCGAGACGCTGCCGCTCGGGCAGGGCGGCGACGGCGCGCCAGAGGTCGGGGTCGGAGGAGTCGGGCACGCCGAGGTCCGAGACGCGCTCGGGCACCTCGTCGACAGGGATGGCGCGGCGGCCGCGGGCGCGGATCGCGTCGAGGGCCTTGCGGTGCGCGATGGTGACGAGCCAGGCGCGCACGTCGGCGCGCGGGCCGAGCCGCGGGTAGGCGACCAGCGCCGACAGGAACGTCTCCGACCACGCGTCCTCGGCGTCCGCGTGCCCGCCGAGCACCGCCCGGCACACGCGGAGCACCACGGCGCCGTGCTCGGTCACGACCCTGTCGAACGGCTGCATCATCTCCACACCGGGTAGACGCCGGGGCGGGGTGATCCGTGAGGTCTGCGTTCGGATCAGTCTCGCGGATCCGGCGGCCGGCCCGACAGCGCGGCGCGACCCGCCGTCGCCTGCGGACGCGCCGTGCGCCTCCTCGCGGTCTCCGGTGCTGCGCCCGTGCGCGCCGTAGGGACTACCCGTGACGGTCCCCGGGGATGACGACCCGGCGCCTCCCGGTCGCGAGGATGGAGGCGCGGCCCACCCCCGGCCGCGCGCTCCGTGAGGAGCATCCGCCGCCGGCCCGTCCCCCCGGGCCGGCGGCGCATCCGACGGAAGAGGATCCGCATGGGCAACACCCTGAGCCCCGCCGCACGCGACGACGAGCAGGCGGTGCCCGGTCAGGCGTCCGGCGAGATGCCCGGCGACGCGCCCCGCGTGCTGCGCGTCTTCGTGGTCGACGAGGAGGCGCCCATCACGCAGCTGCTGTCGCTCGCTCTGCGGATGGAGGGCTGGGACGTGCGCGTCTTCGCCACCGGCCGCGCCGCGATCGCCGCCGCCGTCGAGGCCGCGCCCGACGCGATCCTGCTCGACATGATGCTGCCCGACGTCTCGGGCGTCGAGGTGGTCGGCGAGCTGCGGCGCGCCGGCGTCGCGACCCCCATGCTGTTCCTCACGGGCCGCGACTCGCTCGAGGACCGCCTCGCGGCCTTCGGTGCGGGAGCCGACGACTACGTCACCAAGCCGTTCGGCCTCGAGGACGTCGTCGAGACGCTGCGCGTGCTCTTCCGCCGGCGCGGCCTGGCGCCGACCATGATCACCGCGGGCGACCTCGTGCTCGACCCGGCCACGGGCGAGGCGTGGCTCGCGGGCGTGCCGCTGGAGCTGGATCCGATGGACCTCGTCGTCGTGCGCGCGCTCGCCGAGGAGCCGACGCGCCGGCTCTCCCGCCGCGAGCTCGTGCACCGGCTGACGGACGCCGGCTGGGATCTCGTCGCCCCGCGCGCGCTGCTCGACCTGCCGTCCGTGACGGGCCGGCGCGCGGGCCGCGACCAGGTCGTGCTGCTCGCCGTCGCGGGCGACGACCTCGTGCTCGCGCCGGCGGTCTGACGCGCGTCCGGGCCCCGCCCGACCGTGCGCGGCCACCCCAGACCGGGGGCCGCAGCGGCGAGTCACCCCCGCAACTCCGGGGATCACGAGTCACACGCGTCACACTCCCCGAAAGATTTCCCCAGGTGGGTAGCGGGAACTTCTACAGTCGGCGGTGGGGAGCAGATCCTCCCCGACGCGTCCTCGAGACCCGGGAGCGCGTCCCCTCCACCGCACGATCGCGGCACAGCAATGGCGCGCACGGGCGGTCCTGCACCCCTGGAGCTGTCATGACCCGTCCCACCCCCGCCGCCGGTCGCGGCAGGTCGTTCCGCCGCGCCGCCGCTGGCGCCTGCCTCTCGGCGTCGCTCGTGATCCTGCCCCTCGCGATGGCGCCCGCCGCGCACGCCGAGACCGTCCCGGTCGACTCCGCGCCCGCCGCCGTCGAGGCGCCCGCCGCCACGCCGACGCCCGCCGTCGAGACCCCGGCCCCCGACGCGACGCCGACGCCCGCGCCCACCGAGACGGCCGACGAGACGGCCCCCGTCGCCGACGCCCCCGTCGAGACCACGCCGACCCCGGCCGTCCCGACCACCCCCGGCACCCCCTCGACCGGCCTCCCGTCGCTCGAGCCGACCGCGCCCGTCGTCGAGCTGCCCTTCACCTGGACCACGCCCGACCGCGGCGTCGCCCTCCCGATCAACGAGGCCGTGCCGTTCGCCGGCACCGGCACCGCGGGCAGCATCGTCACGGCCAGCTACTTCAACGCCGTGGGCGTCAAGTCGATCGCCGGCATCGGCATCGTCGGCGCGGACGGCACGTACGCGTTCCCCGCGAGCTTCACCGAGCTGCTGCAGGACTCGAAGACCGCGAGCGTCACGCTGACGCAGGTCGGCCTCGACCTCACCGTCAAGGGCGAGATCCGCGGCCTGGTGCGCTTCGCGGAGGCACCCGTCGGCCCGTTCGTGCGCGCCGAGGCGTCGTTCTCGACGATCTCGCCGATCTCTGTCGCCCAGGCCACCAGCATCCTCGGCGGCGTCAAGGTCAACGCGACCGGCTACCTCCGCTACGAGGCCGTCGAGGTCATGGTCACCGCGCCCGACGGCCGCGTGATCCAGATCAGCGACGAGAACGGCGGCGTGGGCGTCGGCACCCGCTCGCTCAAGGACCTGGTGCGCGCCGACGTCGACGGCACCTTCGCGCAGCCGATCATCCTGTTCGGCGACGTGCAGCCGGGCACGTACAAGGTGTCCGTCGCGGGCCTCGAGTCGGGCCTCACGCAGGGCGGCACCGTCGAGCTGACCGCGGCCGACGCGGGCGGACCGGTCATCCCGGGCCTGCCGGGCGTCCCCACCCCGACGCCGACCACGCCGTCGATCGACCCCGCGGGCACGCCGGCGAAGCCGATCACGAAGCCGGCCGCGCACCATGACGACACCCTGCCCGTCACGGGCACCGACGGCGCCGCGGCCCTCGGCCTCGGCGGCCTCGGCGCGCTGATGGCCCTGGCCGGCGCGGGCACGCTCGTCGCCCGCCGCCGCCTGCGCTCCGCGGAGTAGCGGCACCGCACCACCCGCACCACGCACGACGACGGCCGGATCCCCGCGGGGGTCCGGCCGTCGTCGCGTGCGGGCGCCGCCTTGTCCCGCCCCACGGCCTCCCCGTACATTTGACGTGACCCGCAACGAATCACCCGCACGCGGATCCGCACCCCGTATGAGACGAAGGAGTCCCATGTCCGACACGCAGCCCAGCGCCCCCGCGACCACGACCGGAGGCGCCCTCGGCGTCGCGATGATCGGCCACGGGTTCATGGGCGCCGCCCACTCGCAGGCCTGGCGCGTCGCGCCGGCGTTCTTCGATCTGCCGCTCGCGCCGCGCATGGTCTCCGTCGTCGGACGAGACCAGGCCCGCACGCAGGAGTCCGCGGACCGCTGGGGCTGGGATCGCGCGGAGACCGACTGGCGCGCCGCCATCGAGCGCGACGACATCGACGTGGTCGACATCTGCTCGCCCGGCAGCACCCACGTGGAGATCGCGGTCGCGGCGCTCGAGGCCGGCAAGCACGTGCTGTGCGAGAAGCCGCTCGCGAACACGGTCGAGGAGGCCGAGATCATGGCCGCGGCCGCGGAGAAGGCCGCCGTGAAGGGGATCCGCGCGATGGTCGGCTTCAGCTACCGCCGCGTGCCCGCCATCACCTTCGCGCGCGACCTCGTCGCCCAGGGCGCGATCGGCGAGCTCCGCCAGGTGCGCGCGCTCTACCTGCAGGACTGGCTGACCGACGCCGAGGGCCCGATGACGTGGCGCCTCGACAAGGAGGCGGCGGGATCCGGCGCGCTGGGCGACATCGGCGCGCACATCGTCGACGCCGTGCAGTTCATCACGGGCGAGAAGCTCGACGCGGTCAGCGGCCTGCTCCGCACGTTCGTCGAGGAGCGCCCGCTGCTCGCGGAGACGCGCGGCCTCGGCGGCGTGGCGTCGAGCGAGCGCGGCCAGGTCACCGTCGACGACGCGGCCTACTTCACCGGCAAGCTCGCGGGCGGCGCGCTCGCCAGCTTCGAGGCGACCCGCATGGCCACCGGCCGCAAGAACGCGCTGCGCCTGGAGTTCAGCGGATCCGACGGCGCCATCTCCTTCGACCTCGAGCGCCTCAACGAGATCGAGCTGTACGACGCGACCGCGCCCGCAGACCGGCTGGGCTTCCGCCGGATCCTCGTCACCGAGCCCGAGCACCCGTACACCGCCGCGTGGTGGCCCACCGGTCACGGCCTCGGCTACGAGCACGCGTTCACCCACCAGGTGCGCGACCTCGTGCACGACATCGCCGCGGGCCGCGAGCCGCAGCCGTCCTTCGCCGACGGCCTGCGGGTGCAGCGCGTGCTCGACGCCGTCGAGCGCAGCTCCGCCGACGGCAGCGCGTGGAAGACGGTGGATCCCGCCGCGAGCTGACGCCCGCGGGCGCTCGCGTACCCTGGACCGGACGACCGGGAGGCGGACGGGTGCAGGCACGGCAGGAGCGCACGCTGCGCGCCGCGCTCTCCGCGTCCGTCTGCACGCTCGTCACGGCGACGCTGCACGCGGCGGCCGGCGGCGGGATCCCGCATCCGCTCGTCCTGGCGCTCGCTCTCGTGCTCGGCGTCGTCATCTGCTTCGTGCTCGGCGGGCGCCGGGTCGCGCTCGCGCACCTCGTGCTCGCGATCGGCGCGACACAGGGCGTGCTGCACGCGGCCTTCACGTTCGGCGGATCCGCGACCGGGCCCGACACCGCATCCGCAGCGGGCATGGACATGGGCGGCGCGGCCTCCGGTGCCGCCGTCGCAGCCGCCACCGCCGGGCACTCCCACGCGCACGCCGCGGCCGACGCCGCGCGCGCCCTCGCCGGCCCATCCGCGATGGCGGGGATGCCCGCCGACCACGACGGTGCGATGCTGCTCGCCCACGTGATCGCCGGGATCGTCAGCGTGTGCTCGCTGCGCGCGGGCGCCGGCGCGCTCCGCCGGGTCGTGCGCGCGCTCGCCCTGCGGGTCGGCGCGGCCGTGGGCGGTGCGGTGGGCGCGCTCGTCGGGGCAGCGGTCGCGCTGGCCGCCGCGCTCGCCGAACCCGCCACCGCACCCCGACCGCGCCGGCTCGCGACCGACCTCCGTCCCGCGCGGCTCGAGTCGCTGCTCGTCGCGCGGATCCGCGGACGCCGCGGCCCGCCGCTGGGTGCGCTCGCCGCCTGATCCGCGCCCGCCGCGTCCCTCGAGGAGCCCGGCGCGGTCCCGCCCGGCCGCCACGCCGCCCGTCGTCCGCCCGCGCCCTCTGCGCGGCCGGACCGGTCGTCGTCGCGCCGCCGCGCGCCTCCCGTACGCCCGGACCACGCACGGAGACCCGTGCCCCCACCGAAGGACAGTCATGCCCTCCCGCACCCCATCCACCTCGCGCCGCGTCATCGCGGGCGCCGCCGTCGGCCTCGCGCTCGCCCTCTCGGCGCCGCTCGCCGCGTCCGCGCACGTCGAGCTCGACGCCTCGTCCACCGCCCCGGCCTCCCTCAGCGTCCTGACCTTCGCGGTCGGCCACGGCTGCGAGGGATCCGCCACCACATCGCTCGCGATCCGCTTCCCCGCCGACGTGCAGGCCGTGAAGCCGACCCTCGCGCCCGGCTGGTCCGTCGCCGAGCAGGAGTCGGCCGACGGCACGACCGTCACCTACACGGCCGACACCCCGCTGCCCGACTCCCTCCGCGCGACCGTCCAGGTCGAGGCGCTGCTCCCCGTCGACGGCGCGGCCGGGGACGTCGTCGCGTTCCCGACGCTGCAGACCTGCGTCGCCGGATCCACCGACTGGGCCGAGACGCCCGCCGCGGGCACCGAGCCCGACCACCCGGCGCCGGCGATCACGCTGACCGACGCCGCGACCACGACCGGGAGCGGCGCGACCGCCTCCGGCACCGGCTCGGCGACGGGCGCGGAGGCCGCCGTCGCCACCGCCGCGCCCGCCGACCCCGTCGCCCGTCTCCTCGGCCTCGGCGCCCTCGTCGTGGGCGTGGTGGCCGTGATGCTCCTCACCATCGGCATGCGCCGCCCGCAGCAGGGCGGCCGCCGATGACCGCCGTGGACGACCGCGCGGGCGAGGCGACGACACCGGCCGTGCCCGCCCCCGCCATCACCCGCCCGCAGCGCGGCTGGTTCCTCCCGCTGCTGCTCCGCCTGCACTTCCTGGCGGGGATCCTCGTGGGCCCGTTCATCCTCACCGCCGCCCTGAGCGGCGCGGCCTACGCGCTCGCGCCGACCGCCGAGCAGGTTGTGTACGCCCACGAGCTGCACGCGCCCGCAACGGGATCCACCGTGCCGCTCGCCCAGCAGGTCGAGGCCGCGGAGGCCGTGGTCGGCGGATCCGGCACGCTCGTCGCCGTGCGCCCAGCACCCGCGCCCGGCGACACGACGCGCGTCATGTTCACGGGCGACGGCCTCATCCCGGGCCAGACGCGCGCGATCTTCGTCGACCCGGCCGACGCGTCCATCCGCGGCGACCTGCCCGTCTACGGCACGAGCGGCGCCCTGCCGCTGCGCACCGCGATCAGCCACTTCCACCGCACGCTCGGCCTCGGCGACCCAGGCCGGATCTACAGCGAGCTCGCCGCGAGCTGGCTCGGCATCGTGACCCTCGCGGGCCTCGGCCTGTGGATCGCGCGCTGGCGCCGGTCGCCGCGCCGCCGCGACCTCGTGCGGCCGGACGGGAAGGCCACGGGCTACCGACGGATCCTGTCCTGGCACGCCTCGACGGGCGTCTGGCTGGTCGCGGGCGCACTCTTCCTCTCGGCGACGGGCATCACGTGGTCGCAGTACGGCGGGCAGAACGTCACCGACCTGCGCGCCGCGCTCAGCTGGCAGACGCCGACGCTCACGACGGCGCTGCCGGGCACAGGAGCGGGAGCCGCGTCGGCGGTGGATCCGCACGCCGGCCACCACGCGTCCGCGGCCCCCACGACGACGCCCGCCGTGGATCCCGCGACCTTCGACGAGGTCCTCCGCGTCGCGCAGGGAGTCAACGTGGACACGGGCCTGGTGGAGATCACGCCGCCGAAGGACGCGAGCACGGCGTGGACCGTGAGCGAGATCCAGCGCAGCTTCCCGACCGAGGTCGACCAGGTGGCCGTCGACGGCAGCACGCTGCAGGTCGTGGGCCGCACCGACTTCGCCGACTACCCGCTGCCCGCGAAGCTCGCGCGCTGGGGGATCGACACGCACCAGGGATCCATGTTCGGGCTCCCGAACCAGCTGCTCCTCGCGGCGACCGCGCTCGGCATCGCCGCGATGGTCGTGTTCGGGTACCTGATGTGGTGGAAGCGCCGGCCGGGCGTCGCGCGCCCCGGCCGTCCCGCCCCGGCGGGCGCGCTGGTGCGGGCGCCGTGGTGGGGGATCGCGGCGGTCGTCGCCGTCGGCGTCGGCGTGGGCCTGTTCCTGCCGCTCGTCGGGATCCCGCTGGTCGGCTTCGTGCTGCTCGACGCGCTGATCACCGCCGCGCGCGTGCACCGGGCGGGCGCCGCCGCCTGAGCCGGAGCGTCGGCCGCCCGGCCCGGTCTCCCGCGGATCAGCGGGCGGCCGGCGCCGGCCCGGTCGACGCCGCCTCGTGCAGCCGGCACGGCAGCAGCGCGTGCGGCAGCTCCGTCGCCGTGCCGTCGAGCCGCGCCAGCAGCATCTCCACCGCGAGGCGGCCGAGCTCGGGTCCGGGCGCGTCCATGGTGCTGAGGGCCGGCTCGACGAGCGCGCCCATCTCGGTGGACGACGCGAGCGACAGGAGCGAGACGTCCTCCGGCACGCGCCGCCCCGCGTGGTCGAGCCCCGAGATGAGGCCGCGCGCCGCCGGGTCGTTGAGGAGCATGACCGCCGTGATCCCCGGATCCGCCGCCAGCAGCTCGCCCGCCGCCGCGCGTCCCCCCACCGGCGTCGGTGCGCACCGGGCGACCGCGCCGCCGATCCCGCGGGCCGCCGTCTCCCGGAGGAACGCCCGCTCGGTGCGCGTCGTCGGGCCGTACCCGCGCAGCGGCCCGCCCTCCAGGTCCTCCACCATGAGCCCGAACCGCCGATGCCCGAGGCCCTGCAGGTGGTCGAGGCCGTCGGCGACCGTGCGCTCGAAGTCCATGTCGACGAAGGGCAGGTCGTGCGTGTCGGCCGTGCGCCCGATGGAGACGTACGGCACGTCGAGCGCCGCCAGCTCCCGGATGCGCGAGTCGTCCATGCGCACCTCCATCACGATGACGCCGTCGACGAGCCGGCCGCTCACCAGGTCGGACACGTCGTCCGGCGACGTGCCCGTGGGCCAGAGCACGAGGTGGTACCCGAGCTCGGACGCGCGCGTGGCCGCGCTCATGAAGATCTCGAGGGCGATGCGGCTGAGGCGCTGCACGTCGGCCGGGAACAGCAGCGCGACGATCCGGGTGCGCTTGCTCGCGAGCGCGCGGGCCACGACGTTGTTGCGGTAGCCGAGCTCTTGCATCGCCTCGGTGACGGCCCGCCGGGTCGGCTCGGAGACGGCCTTGGTGCCGTTGACGACGAAGGAGACCGTGGCGATCGAGACCCCCGCGCGCGCGGCGACCTCTCGCATGGTCGGGATGGCGGCTCCTCGCGGTCGGGCGGCGCCGGGCGGGGCATCGGGTCGGCGCGTGCTCAGTGTATGGCGGGGGCCCCGGCGCGATGCGGGTCAGTCGGGGCGCGGAACCGCGAGACGAGGACGAGCGCGCCCGTGATCGCGCAGACCGCGAGCGTGAGGCCGACCACGTACGCGGCGACCGTGCCGTACCCGCCGGGCGACGAGTCCGGGTTCAGGAACCCGTACGGGTAGTAGGTGGCGGTCCGGAAGACCTCGTCGCCGGTGAACGGGCCGCGGGCGAGCGTGACGGCGATCCACGCGAGGGGGAACGCGATGACGCGGCCGATGGCGCCCGCGCGGAGCGGTCGGCGGTCGGGCGCGAGTATCCAGTCGAGCAGCATGATCAGGGGCACGGCCACGTGCACGATCTGGTCGGCCCAGTCGAGCTTCAGCGGTTCCGGCTGGGGCTGGCCGCGGAGCAGCAGGTTCCAGACGATGCCGGTGATGACGAGGTACACGGTGGACGCGAGCCGCAGCGTGACCCAGCCGACCCCCGGATCCGTCACGCGGCCCCGCGCGAGCCGGACGCCGCCGACGACCAGCACGACCGCGCCGAGCAGGTTCGCGTCGACGGTGAAGAAGAGGGCGAAGTCGAGCGACTTGCCGGCGAAGCCGGTGATGCCGAGGTCCTGCCAGTACGCGTAGTTCACGTGGTACTGGGCGATGACGCCGATGACGGCGGCGATCGCGGTGGCGATGCGGACGACGGAGAAGAGGATGCGCACGGATGAGGTTCCCACGTTCTCGCCCCCGCCGGCGCCGGGCGTCCCGGGTCGCGTGTCCGGGCGGCTCACGCCGAGGCCGATCCGCGTCGGGCGCCTACCACGCGACGGCACGCCTCCTCGACGCTCCGGGCGTGCGCGGCGGGGGCGACCTCGGACGCGAGGCTCCTGGCATCGCGGGCGTGCGCGTCGAGGAGGCGCCGGTCGGCGGCCAGCCGGAGGATCACCGTCGCCAGCCCCTCCGCGTCCGTGCCGTCCGCCAGCACCGCCGCCCCGCCGAACTCCGCGGCGAGGACGGGGTCGCTGACGAGCGCCGGGCGCCCTTCCGCGAAGGCCTCCATGGCGATCATCGGCTGGTTGTCGAAGCCGAGCGACGTGATCACCGCCGCGTGCGCCCCGCGGAGGAGCGCGGTCACGGTGGCGGTCGACACACGGCCATGCGCGGTGACGCCGGGCGGGACGGCGGCGCGCGGCCGTCCGCCCGCGAGGTCGAGGTGCACGGCATCCGGTCCGCTCCGCTCGGCGACCAGCGCCATCGCCTCGAGCATCACGTCGAGGCGCTTCTCGGGCGCGAACCGGGCCGCCCAGACGAGCCGCAGCGCGCCGCTCGCGGGGAGCTCGGCGGACGCTCCGCGCGCGGTGCAGCTCGTGTTGGAGATCACCTCGACGGCGGGCAGGCCCGCGCGCCGGAGGGCGACGGCCTGGTGCTCGGAGGGGGAGAGCACGAGGTCGGCCGCGCGGCAGGCAGCGAGGGTCGTGCCGCGGAGGGCGCTGTCGAGGCGGCGCGGGGCCAGCCGCACGCGCGGATCCGGCAGCCCGGTCATCGCGCGGTGCACGGCAGTGACCGCGGGCGCGAGGAACCCGCCCCAGGCCGGGCCGCGCAGGAAGAAGGTGTGCACGGTGTGCAGGGTCGGGATCCCCCGCTCGCGCCCGAGCCGGAGCGCCGTCGCCGCCAGCCCGTGCTCGGAGTGCGTGACGACGAGGTCGGTGCCGGCCTCGTCCATCAGCGCGCCGAGGTCGCGTCGGGTGGCGGCGTCGGCGCGGATGAGCGGCAGGCCGAGGAGCGGGACGGGGAAGGTGGGCGCGATGTCGTGCAGGGCGACGCCCGTGCCGTGCAGCTCGCGCACGGAGGTCGCGTCGGGTGCCGCGACGGTGACCGCGTGGCCCGCGCGCGCGAGCGCGAGCGCCTGCTGGACGACGGCCGTCTGGGCCCCACCGAGGTAGGAGAAGGCGTAGTCCATGACGAGGAGGGGGCGGAGCGTGTTCATTGCGGCTGACGCTAACCCGCCGCGAGGAGAAGCGGAGGCCGCCTGGGGAGACGCGACCGGTTCGGGATGATCCGCGCGCGCGGGCGGTGGATCCGGTAGGGCGGCGTGCTGCGCGTCGGCCGGCGTCGCCGGGCCGGGCTCAGGCGGAGCGCACCCGCCGCAGCAGCGCGACGGCGATGGCGAGCGGCTTCATCCACGTCATCTCGCCGAAGCGGTAGTCGTCGGCGCTCGCGAGCCGGTCGGCGAGGTCGGGGCGCGCGGCGCGCAGGTAGCCGCGCGCCTCCTCCGCGTGCACGGGGTCGGAGACGATGCGGATCGTGTCGGCGTCCTCGATCAGCGGGATCGCGTTCGCGACGTTCTCGCGCGTGCTCGTGCTCGCCTCCTCGAGGACGACCGGGCCCGCGTAGCCGAGCTCGTCGCGGGCGAAGCGGGCGAGGATCCGGGCCTCGGGCTCGTCGCCCATCACGGATCCGCCGCAGAGCACGAGCGCGGTCGACGCGGCCCGCGGGTCGATCGAGCGCAGGGCCGCGCGCACCCGGTAGCGGTTGATCCGGTTGGCGCGCGGGCTGGCGTTGCCTAAGCCGAGGACGACGACGACCTCCCGGCCCACGGTGCCGTCGGGACGGCCCGGCGCGCGACCGAGGCCGCGCGTGCTGGCGAGCCGGTGGATCCCCTCGCTCGCGAGGACCGCGGCGCCGACCGCGGCGAGGAGCGCGACCCCGGTGGCGACGAGGGTCCGGCGGGTGCGCATGCGCCCAGGTTACGGGCGCGCGATGCGGGACGGGCGGGCCCGTCCTCGGACGGAGCGCGCCGCCTTCACGAACGCGACGACCGCATCGGCGTGCCCGTGCCCGAGGCCGTGCTCCACCTTCAGCCACGCGACGATGCCGTGCGCGTCCATGCGGCGACGCCGCCGGCGGCGCGGCCGTGACCAGGGCGGGCCGTGGTTCAATGGTCCGGCCTCCGTGAGGAGGGGCCTCCCGCGGGAGGCACGGCGGTGGGGCTCGCCGTACCCGAACCTCGACATCCTCGTCGACGACAGTCCCTGTCTCACGGCACCGCCATGCCATCCGAGATGGGAGACCCCATGACCGATCACCCGCAGCCCGACCCCGGCGCGCCCCTCAGCGGCGTGCCCTTCGACGGCGCGCCCCTCGACAGCGACGTCGAGGTGGACGACGATCCGGGCCGCCCGGTCCACCTGCGCTGGTCGTCCCTCGGGCTCGTCGCGCTCGGCGGCGCCGTCGGCACGGGGATCCGCGAGGCGCTCGCCCTCACCTGGCCCGCGCCAGCAGGGGGCATCCCGGTGACGATCCTCCTCATCAACGTGGTCGGCGCCTTCGTCCTCGGCGCGCTGCTGGAGGCGCTCGCCCGCCGCGGGCCCGACGAGGGCCGGCGCCGCGCGATCCGGCTGCTCGTGGGCACGGGCGTGCTCGGCGGCTTCACCACCTACAGCTCGCTCGCGACCGACGCGTCGTCGCTCACCGGATCCGCGCTCGGCACGGCGCTCGCCTACGCGGGGATCACGCTCGTGGCGGGCGCCGCGGCATCCGTCGCCGGGATCGCCGCGGGTGCCGCGATCCACCGCCGGTCGGCCGCCGGCCGCGCGACGGGGGCAGCGTCGTGACCGGCCCGTTCGTGTTCGCGCTGATCTGCGTGGCCGGCGGCGTCGGAGCCGCCCTCCGCCTGCTGCTCGACGGCGTCATCCGCGGCCGCCTCGGCGCGGCGTACCCGTGGGGCACCACCGTCATCAACGTCACCGGCTCGTTCGGGCTCGGCCTGCTCACGGGCGCCGCCGCGCAGGCGGGCCTCCCGCACGCGGTGCTGCTCATCCTCGGCGGCGGCCTCATGGGCGGCTACACGACCTTCAGCACCGCCAGCCTCGAGACCGTGCGGCTCGCGCAGGCCGGCCGGGTCGGTGCGGCGGTCGCGAACGGCGTCGGGATGCTCGTCGTCTGCATCGCGGCGGCGGGCCTCGGGATCGCGCTGGGCCAGGCGCTGTGACGGCCCTGTCGCCCGTCGCCTCCGCCGCGGACGTCGAGGCGCTGCACGCCTTCCTCGCGGCGGCGGACCTCACCGTCACGGGGCTCGACGACCCGGGCGTGCGGCTCTGGATCCAGCGCGACGCGGCCGGCCGCATCACCGGCAGCACGGGCTTCGAGCTCAGCGCGGACGGGCGGCACGCGCTGATCCGCAGCGTCGCGGTCGCGCCCTCCCTGCGGTCCGGGGGCCTCGGCTCGACGCTCGCCCGGCACGCGCTCGCCGAGGCGACCGCGGCCGGTGCCGAGCGCGCGTGGCTGTTCTCGCGGAGATCCGGTCCGTTCTGGCAGGGCCTCGGCTTCGCGGAGGCGGACCGCGACGCGCTGGCCGCCGCGCTGCCGGGCGCCCGCCAGGTCGTCGCGTTCCGCGCGAGCGGCCAGCTGGCGCGCGAGGTCGCGTGGTCACGGGCGCTGGGGGCGACCGCGTCGGGCGCGGCCTAGGCTCGCGGGATGAGCAGCGCGGACGCCCAGCCCGAACCCGAGCGCACCTGGACCACGACCGGCCGCCGCGACCTGCACCGCGGACGCGTCGTCCTGGTCGAGCACGACGTGCAGCTGCCCGACGGATCCGCGTCGCGCTACGAAGTCGACGAGAGCGTGCCGTTCGCGGTCGCCACGCTCGTGATCGACGGCGACGCCGTGATCCTGTCGCGCCAGTACCGGCACCCGCTCGGCCGGTGGATCCTCGACCTCCCCGGCGGTGCGGGCGACGCCTCCGAGCAGCCCGCCGACGCCGCCCGCCGCGAGCTCGAGGAGGAGCTCGGCCTCGTCGCGCCCGACCTCGTGCCGCTGCGCACCTACGCCGTGAACCCCGGCCGCGCGTCCTGGCTCGTGCACGTCTTCGCCTGCACGACGCCGACCACCGCGGGCGTCGCCGACCGCTCCGACCCGTCCGAGCAGGTGCGCCTCGTCCGCATGCCCGTCGCGGAGCTCGACGCGCTCATCGCCGCGGGCCGCATCGAGGACCCGACCCTGCTGATCGCCCGCGCGGCCGCCGCCGAGCAGGGGCTGCTGCCGCCGGTCGGGCAGGTCGCGTCGCGCTGACCGCCCCGCGTCGTCAGCCCGCGCGCCCCCGCAGCACGACCCGCGCGATCCGCTCGCACAGCTCGGCGTAGCCGATGCCGACCGCCGCCGCCGACTGCGGCAGGAGGCTCGTCGCGGTGAGGCCGGGGAGGCTGTTGGCCTCGATGATCCAGAGGATGCCCGCGTCATCGAGGCGGAAGTCGGAGCGGCTGTAGCCGTCGAGCCGGAGGATCCGGTGGGCCGCCAGGGCCGCGGCCCGCGCCTCCTCCGCCACCTCGCTCGGCAGGTCGGCCGGGAACGTCTCCGCGATCGCCCCGGCCTGGTACTTCGCGGCGTAGGTGAACGCCTCGTCCACGGGCACGCCGATCTCGCCGACCGCGAGCGCCTCGCCGTCGAGCACGCCGACCGTCAGCTCGCGGCCGCGCACGAAGCGCTCGACCATCACCGTGCCGTGCCGTGCGGCGAGCTCCAGCGCGGCGGGCAGGTCCGCGGCGGCGCGCACCACGGAGAGCCCGACGGTGGATCCCTGGCCGGTCGGCTTCACGACCACCGGGAACCCGAGGGCGGCCTCGACCGCGCCGGGCTCGGGGTCGATCAGCCAGTCGGGCGTGCGGACGCCGCCGGCGCGCAGCAGCGTCTTGGCGACGTCCTTGTCCATCGCGAGGGCGCTGCCGAGGGAGCCGGATCCCGTGAACGGGATGCCCGCCAGCTCGAGGAGCGCCTGCAGGCGGCCGTCCTCGCCGGATCCGCCGTGCAGCGCGAGGAACACGAGGTCGCTGTCGCGGAGGTCGGCCGGGAGGCGCAGCACCGCGCCGGATCCGCCCGCGCTCGCGGTGGCCAGCTCCGCCGACGTCGGCGGGTGCAGGCCGACGTCGGGGGTGAGGATCCGCGCCTCGGCGGCGGCGTCCAGCGCACCGTGCGCGGTGTCGACCGCGACCACCTCGTGCCCGAGCTGCCGGAGGGCCGGGACGACCTGCGCGGCGCTCGCGATGGAGACGTCGCGCTCCTCGCTCTCGCCGCCGAAGAGCACTGAGATCCGCATCCCGCGACCCTATCGGCGGGGCGCCCGCGCCCGGCGGCGGACCCGCGGCCGGCACGCCCCTGCGCCATCCGTCGCTCTCTTCACCAGACGTTCGTCTGCCGGAGGGATCCGGGCACGGCTCTGCCCCTACCGTCGTCCCGCGGGTCGCCGCCCGCATCCCCCACCCGATCGGAAGACCCCGTGCACGTCCGCACCACCGCTTCCCGTCCGCGCCGCACCCGCGTGGCGCTCGCCGCCCTCGCCATCGCGGGATCCGCCCTCGCCGGCGTCGGCACCGCGCCCGCTGCGCAGGCGTCCGCGGCCCCCGTCGCCGCCCCGGCGGGCGCCGCCACGACCGCCACGGTCGCCCCCGCCGGCGACCCGGTCGCCGCATCCGACCGCTACGTGCGACGCCAGACCGTGCACTTCTCCGCGCACATGCAGCGGTACGGCGACGTCGTCGTGTCGATCCTCATCCAGGGGCCGAACCCCGGCAACGGCGTGCCCGGCTGGTCGCGCTGCGTCGACCTGCCCCAGTCCGGCCTGCCCATCTGGACCGACATCGGCGTCGACCTGCTCGCGAACTCGCGCTACACGGTCTCCTCGTACAGCGACTTCGCCTGCTCGCGCGGCGCGAACTACCGCTGGACGACGGGCACGGTCGACACCCGCTGGACGCACTGGATCGTGTACCCGATCCGCTCCCCGCACGTGACCCTGCGCTAGGTCGCCCACCGCATCCCCGCATCCCCGCCTCGACGCCCCCGGCACGCGCCGGGGGCGTCGTCGCGTCCACCGACCGCCGGGCGTCCCGCGCGGCTCAGTCGCCGGTGCGCCGCGCGTAGGTGAGCACCGCGTTGCCCGCGCTCGTGATCTCGGAGCGCCGCAGCTCGAGCCGCGTGGTCGGGTCGTCGGGCTCGAACAGGCGGCGCCCGGCGCCCGCGACGACCGGGTGGATCATGAGGGTCAGCTCGTCGAGCAGCCCCGCGAACAGCAGCGCGCGCGTGAGCGAGATGCTCGACAGCACGGCGATCTCGCCGCCCTCCGTCTCCTTCAGCCGGGCGATCGCCGCGAGCGCGTCGCCCTCGATGCGCGTGGCGTTCCACCCCAGGTCGCCCGTGAGGGTGCGCGTGGCGACCAGCTTCTCGAGCGGGTTGACGAACGCGGCGAACGGGTCGTCGGCGGGCGCGGCCGGCCAGTGCGCCGACCAGTCCTCGTAGCCGCGGCGGCCCATCACGGCGGTGGTGACCGACGAGATCATGCGGCCGAGGCCGGCGCCGAGCTCGGGGTCGAACGAGTCGTACTGGAACAGGTGCGGCGACTCCACCACGCCGTCGACGGACGTGAACAGGCCTGCGGTGAGTCGTCGCACGTGCTCCTCCTCGAGTTCGGGTGTGGTCGCCATGATCCGCCCCGCCGCTGGCGGCGTCCACCCGGAGGGGCTCGGGAGCGCGGGAACTTTCTGGTTAACCGCTTTACACGAGTCCCGAAGCGGTGTTAGCGTCGCCGCCATCGGGATAGCGACGATGCCACCCGGATGCGTGCGAGCTGGCGGATCACGGCGTCGTCGAGCCCCGGATCCACCGCCACCTCAAGGAAGAGACCACGCGATGTCCCCTCGATCCACCGCCCGCCGCCGCCTCGTCGGCGCCGCCGCCCTCGCGGCCACCGTCCCCCTCGTGCTCGCCGGCTGCTCCGGCGGCGGGGGAGGCGGATCCTCGTCCGGCGGGGATCCGAAGACGATCACCGTCACCGACTACTACAACGAGGGCAACGACGACACCGTCATCGGCGACACCCTCCAGAAGTGCGGCGAGTCCCTCGGCGTCACCATCGAGCGCACGTCGATCCCCGGCTCGAGCCTCATCCAGAAGGTGCTGCAGCAGGCGTCGTCGCGCACCCTGCCGGACGTGCTCATGCTCGACAACCCCGACCTCCAGCAGATCGCCGCGACCGGCGCGCTCGCCCCGCTCGAGGACTTCGGCATCTCCACCGACGGCTACGCGAAGGGCGTCGTCGACGCCGGCACCTACGAGGGCAAGACGTACGGCCTCGCGCCCACCGTCAACACGATCGCGCTCTTCTACAACACGCAGATGCTGGCCGACGCGGGGATCCAGCCGCCCACCACGTGGGACGAGCTGAAGACCGCGGCCGCCGCGCTCAAGGACGGCGACCGCTACGGCATCGCGATGGACGCCAACGCCACCTACGAGGGCACCTGGCAGTTCCTGCCCTTCATGTGGTCGAACGGCGGTGACGAGAAGGACATCGCGACCCCTGAGACCGCGGAGGCGCTGCAGCTCTGGACCGACCTCGTGAAGGACGGCTCGGCGTCCCAGAGCGTCGTCAACTGGACCCAGTCCGACGTCAACGACCAGTTCATGGCCGGCAAGACGGCGATGATGATCAACGGCCCGTGGCAGATCCCGGCGCTCACCGAGTCGGGCGTCGACTACGGCATCGCGAAGCTCCCGGCGCCCGAGGCCGGCGGCACCGCCGTCGCCCCGCTCGGCGGCGAGGTGTGGACCGTGCCGCAGACGGGCGACAAGGCGAAGCAGCAGACGGCCGCGAAGGTCGTCGAGTGCCTCAACTCCGACGAGAACCAGCTCGAGATGGCGACCAAGCGCTTCACCATCCCGTCGAAGACCGCCGTCGCCACCGAGTTCGGCCAGCAGGTGCCGGAGGAGCAGGTGTTCGTCGACCTCGTCGCCGACGCCCGCGCCCGCACCGGCGAGCTCGGCGCGGAGTGGCCGAAGGCCGCCACGAAGATCTACACGGCCGTGCAGTCGGCGCTCACCGGCCAGTCGTCGCCGGAGGACGCGCTGGAGAACGCCGAGCAGGGCTGATGGCGACGACCGTCGTCCCCGCCCGCCCGACCGCGCAGGCCGCCGGGCGGGCCCGGGGCGCCGTGGATCCGGCCGTGGCGCGCGGCCCCGTGCGCCGTCGACCCCGCTTCCGGGGGGAGCGCTTCTTCCAGGCGATGTTCCTGGTGCCGGCGATCGCCTACCTCGTGCTCTTCTTCGGGTTCCCGGTCGTAAAGAACATCGTCATGAGCTTCCAGGAGTACACGACGACGACCTTCTACACGGGCGAGGCGCCGTGGGTCGGCTTCGCGAACTACGCGTCGGTGCTCTCGTCGGGGATCTTCTCCACGGCGCTGCTCAACACGTTCCTGTTCACGGCCGGGTCGATCGCCGGCCAGTTCGTCATCGGGCTCGTGCTGGCGCTGTTCTTCCGCCGGTCCTTCCCGCTCAACGGCCTGCTGCGGGCGCTGCTGCTCCTGCCGTGGCTGCTGCCCCTCATCGTCTCGAGCGCGGTGTGGAAGTGGATCCTCGACCAGGACTCGGGCGTGCTCAACCAGGCGCTCCTCGGCTCGGGGCTCGTGCAGGACCCGGTTCCATGGCTCACCAGCCCGGCCTTCGCGCTCATCACGGTGATCGCCGTGAACGTGTGGATCGGGATCCCGTTCAACACGACGATCCTCTACGGCGGCCTGCAGGACATCCCGCCGGAGCTGTACGAGGCCGGGTCCCTCGACGGGGCCACCGGCTGGAAGGGCTTCCGCCACATCACCTGGCCGCTGCTGCGACCCGTGGTGGGCGTGGTGCTCGTGCTCGGCGTCGTCTACACGATCAAGGTGCTCGACATCATCCTCGGCCTCACGAACGGCGGGCCCGCGAACTCGACGCAGACCATCGCGACGCAGTCGTACACGCTCTCGTTCCAGCAGTTCGACTTCGGGTCGGGCGCCGCCCTGAGCAACATCCTCATCGCCATCTCGGCGGTGTTCGCGGTGGTCTACCTCCGCGCCAACAGGAAGGCCGTCGATGACTGACACCGCCGCCCGTGCCGCCCGTGCCGCCCGTCCTGCCCTGCCGCGGCCCGTGGGCTCGCGGAAGCCGCGCGCGGACCGCAGCTGGGTCTCCACGGTGATCGGCGTCGTGATCCTCGCCGTGATGCTGTTCCCCGTCTACTGGATGGTCAACATCTCGCTGCAGCCCGCCGGCCCCGCCATCCAGGCGGCCTGGTTCCCGTTCGAGGCGCAGTTCCAGGGCTACGCGACCGCGCTCTCGGAGCAGGGGCGGGCGCTCGGCACGAGCCTGGTGATCGCGCTCGGCAGCGTGGTGCTGAGCCTCGCGATCGCGACCCCGGCGGCGTACGCGCTCGCGCAGTTCCGCTTCCGGTGGATCGACGTGGTGCTGTTCGGGATCCTCATCTCGCAGATGATCCCGGGCATCGTCGTCGCCAACGCGCTCTACGCGGCGTACAACGACCTGGGGCTGCTCAACTCGATCCCGGGCCTGATCCTCGCGGACTCCACCGCGGGCATCCCGTTCGCGATCCTCATCATGCGGGCGTTCATGGCGGGCATCCCGCCGTCGATCATCGAGGCCGCGAAGGTCGACGGCGCCGGGAACTTCCGGGCCTTCCGCTCGATCGTCCTGCCCGTGAGCCTCAACGCCGTGATCACGGCCGGGCTCTTCACGTTCCTCTTCACCTGGAGCGACTTCCTGTTCGCGCTGACTCTCACGACGACCGACGACGTGCGCCCCATCACGCTCGGGATCTACCAGTACATCGGCACGTACACCGCCGACTGGAGCACGGTGATGGCGACGGCGGTGCTCGCCTCGCTGCCGGCGATCATCCTGCTCCTCGCGGCGCAGCGCTTCATCGCGGCAGGGGCGACGGGCGGCGCGGTCAAGTGATCCGGCTCCCGCACGCCCGCGCCCCCGACGGCCCTCCCGCCGCCTCCGACACCCGCACCACCCCATCAGAAGGAAGACCATGACCGACCCGACCTCCCCGCTCCGCGTCACCGTCTGGGGCGAGAACCGCCACGAGCAGATCGAGCAGCACGTCCGCGACCGCTACCCGACCGGGATGCACGGCGCCGTCGCCGAGGGCGTGCAGGAGAACCTGCCCGACGCGCACGTCGAGATCGCGACCATGGACCAGCCCGAGCACGGCCTCACCGAGGAGCTGCTCGCCCGCACCGACGTCCTCACCTGGTGGGGCCACGCGGCCCACGCCGAGGTGGACGACCAGGTCGTCGAGCGGGTGCACCGCCACGTGCTCGACGGCATGGGCCTCATCGTGCTGCACTCCGGGCACTGGTCGAAGATCTTCACGAAGCTCATGGGCACGACCTGCACCCTCCGCTGGCGCAGCGAGCACGACCGCGAGCTGGTGTGGACCGTGAACCCGCAGCACCCCATCACCCGCGGCGTCCCCAACCCCATCGTCATCGACGAGCAGGAGATGTACGGCGAGTACTTCGACGTTCCCACGCCCGACGAGCTCGTCTTCATTTCGGGCTTCACGGGCGGCGAGGTGTTCCGCAGCGGCATGACCTACCGCCGCGGCTTCGGCCGGATCTTCTTCTTCTCGCCCGGCGACCAGGACTTCCCCGTGTACCACCACCCGGACGTGCGCCGCGTGATCGCGAACGCCTGCGAGTGGGCGCGGCCCGACCGCCGCGAGACGCCCACGCTGCTGCGCTACGAGCTCGGCGAGTACTACGACGGCACCGACTACGCCGGGGCGCTCGAGCGATGACGGCCGGTGACGCGCGCACGGGCCCGGCTCACCGGATCGTCGCGCCCGCCGACGGCGCGCGCCTGCGGGTCGTGCAGGTCGGCGCGGGCGGCATGGGGCAGGCGTGGCTGAAGACCATCGCGGAGGATCCCGACGTCGAGCTCGTGGGCGTCGTCGACCTCGACGAGCAGGCGGCCCGCGCGGGTGCCGCGGCGCACGGGGCATCCGCGGAGGCGTCCACCGACCTCGGTCAGCTGATCGCGCGGCTGCGGCCCGACGCGGTGATCGACGTCACCATCCCGCGCGCGCACCACCCCGTCACCACGCAGGCGCTGTTCGCCGGGATCCCGGTGCTCGGCGAGAAGCCCGTCGCGCTCACGGTCGCCGAGGGGCTGTCGCTCGCGGCGGCCGCGGAGATCACGGGCGAGCTGTTCATGGTCAGCCAGTCGCGCCGCTACAACGACCACCTCGTCGCCCTGAAGCGGCGGGCGGCCGACCTCGGCGGCGTCGGCATCGTCACGACGGAGTTCTTCAAGGCCCCGCACTTCGGCGGGTTCCGCGAGGAGATGGACGACGTGCTGCTGCTCGACATGGCGGTGCACCAGTTCGACGCCGTGCGGTACCTGCTCGACGCGGATCCCGTGAGCGTCTACTGCGAGTCGTACAACCCCGCGTGGAGCTGGTACCGCGGCGACGCGGGCGCCACCGTGGTCTTCGCGTTCGAGGGCGGCGTGCGCTACGTCTACACGGGCAGCTGGTGCAGCCCGGGCGCGGAGACGTCGTGGAACGGATCCTGGCGGGTGAGCGGCGCCCACGGCACCGCGCTGTGGGACGGCGACCACGACCCGACGAGCGAGATCGCGGACGCGCCCGACGGCCCGCCCGCGGAGCCCGCGGCCGCCGGGTCGGTGGGGGTCGAGATCGCCGGATCGCTGCGCGCCTTCGTGCGCGCGCTGCGCACGGGGGAGCGGCCGCACGGCGAGGTGCACGGCAACGTGATGAGCCTCGCGATGGTGGAGGCCGCGATCGAGTCGAAGGACACGGGCCGGCGGCTCGCGATCGACGACGTGCTCGAGCGCGCGTACGCGACCGCGCTCGCCGACGAGCGGCGCGACGACGTGCGCGCCCGGCTCGAGGCGTGGCGCGAGCGGGGCGTGCGGGAGACGCTCCAGGGGCCGCCGGCGTCCGCGGGTGCCGCGGGCGTCGCCGCCGTCGTCCGCCCGGCTGCCGCCGGGTAGCCTCGTCGGGTGGGGATCCAGTGACCGGGCACGAGGCGGGCGACGCCGCGCGCGCGCCCGAGCCGCCAGCCCCGGTCCAGGACCCCGCCCGGCTGGCCCGCGCCGTGCCGCTCGCGCCGGATCCGCGCTCCCGCGAGATCCCGCCGACCGGCGACGCCCGCTCCCGCGGCACCACGCCCGACCACGTCCGCCGCTCCAACCTCGCGACCGTGCTCCAGATCGTGCACGAGACTGGCCCCGCGTCCCGCTCCGAGCTGACGCGCGAGACCGGCCTCAACCGCTCCACCATCGCCGCGCTCGTGGGGGAGCTGCAGGAGCTCGGGCTCGTGGTCGAGTCGGAGCCGCCCGGCACCAACCGGGTCGGGCGGCCGAGCCCCATCGTCTCGGCCGATCCGCGCGTGGTCGTCTTCGCGGTGAACCCCGAGATCGACGCCGTCACCGTGGGGCTCGTCGGCCTCGACGGCGTGGTACAGCAGCGGATCCGCCGCGACACCGCCGGGATCCCCACGGCCGCGCGGGCCGCCGAGCTCGCCGGCGCGATCATCGCCGAGCTGCGCGCGGAGCTCTGCGCGACGCGGCCCGACGCGCGCGTGCTCGGCATCGGCGTCGCGGTCCCGGGCCTCGTGCGCTTCGACGGCGGCATCGTGCGCCTCGCGCCGCACCTCGGCTGGGTCGACGAGCCGTTCGCCGCGCTCCTCGCCGAGGCCACCGGGCTGCCCGCACTCGCCGCCAACGACGCGAGCCTCGCGGCCGTCGCCGAGGGGCGCTTCGGATCCGGCCGCGACGTCGACGACCTCGTCTACCTCAACGGCGGCGCGTCGGGCGTCGGCGGCGGCGTGCTCATCGGCCGGCGCCCGTTCGGCGGCGCGGAGGGCTACGGCGGCGAGCTCGGCCACACCCTCGTCGACTCGGGCGGCGAGCTCTGCCACTGCGGCGCGGTCGGCTGCCTCGAGACGACGGTCGGCCAGGACGCGCTGCTCGAGGTCACGGGCCTGCCGCGCGCCCGCGCCGACGAGCTGGGCGACGTGCTCGCGGCGGCGCTCGAGGCGGGCGATCCGGCCATCACCGCCGAGGTCGAGCGGCAGATCGCCAACCTGGCCGTCGCGCTCCGCAACGTCGTCAACATCTTCAACCCGTCGCTCGTGGTGCTCGGCGGGTTCCTCGGGTCGCTGCACGCGGCGGATCCCGACCGCATCCTCGCCCGCGCGACCGCCCAGGCGCTCCCCGGCGCGCGCGAGGCGCTCCGCATCCGCCGCGCGGCCCTCGGCCCCGACCGGCTGATGATCGGCGCGGCCGAGCTCGCGTTCGCGCGCGTGCTCGTGGATCCGTCGGGCGTGATGCGCGCCGCCGCCGACGCCGAGCGCTCCACGGCGTGAGCGTCCCGGTCGACCTCGTGATCCTCGACTGCGACGGCGTGCTCGTCGACAGCGAGGTGCTCGCGGTGGAGGTCGACAAGCGCGTCCTCGCCGAGCTCGGCTGGGACATCACGACGGAGGAGATCGTCGAGCGCTTCGTCGGCAAGTCGCACGCGACCTCCACCGCCGAGGTCGCCGCGCACCGCGGCCGCGACCTCGCCGACGACTGGGATGCGCCCTACGCGCACTGGTACAGGGAGGCGTTCGAGGAGCACCTGCGGCCGGTCGACGGGATCGCGGAGGCGCTCGACGCGATCGCCCTGCCGACGTGCGTGGCGTCCAGCGGCGGCCACCCCAAGATCCGCGCGAACCTCGCGCGCACGGGTCTGCTCGCGCGCTTCGACGGCCGGATCTCGAGCGCCACCGAGGTCGCGCACGGCAAGCCCGCACCCGACCTCTTCCTCCTCGCGGCGTCGCGCATGGGCGTGGATCCGGAGCGCTGCGTCGTCGTCGAGGACAGCCCGTACGGCGTGCAGGGCGCGCTCGCCGCGGGCATGCGCGCGCTCGGCTACGCGGGCGGGCTGACGCCGGCCGACCGGCTGCGCGATGCGGGTGCGACGGTCTTCGACGACATGCGCGACCTGCCGAGGCTGCTGCGGGAGCTCGCGGTCTGACACGCTGGTCCCGGATGCCCGGCCGGCGAGGATCCGGTCACGCCGCGCTGACCACCCGCCGCCGCACCGCGTGCACGACGAGCGCGCCGAGGATCCCGACGACCACCGCGACCGCGAGCTGGCCGAGCACGCCGCCCTGACCGCGGAGCACGGCGCCGCCCACCATGCCGCTCGCGTCGAGGAGCTCGAGCGGGTAGCGGAGCATGCTGCGGTTGCCGAGGGCGTAGGTGACGCCCACCACGACGGCCGTGCCGACCCAGACCAGCAGCACCGCGACGACGGACCCGATCACGCGGCCGACCGTGCGCAGCACCGTGAGCGCGATGGCGACGCCGAGCACGACGGGCGGCACCCACGAGATCACCGGCAGCAGCGCGTACGCCGTCCCGCTCAGCGCCCCGGTCGGGCCGGGGGACACGAGCCCGCCCAGCCACTCGCCGAGCAGGACGACGGGGAAGGCGGTCGCGACGACCGCGAGACCCGCGGGCGCCCGGGCCACGAGCGCGGCGACGAGGCCCGCGAGCAGCACCGTCGCCGCGGTGCCGCCGACGAACGCCACGAGGTAGACCTGCGCCTCGCTGATCGAGGCGCCCGTGCGGTCGCCCGCGCCCGAGACGTCGTCCACGCCCAGCCCGGCGGACGTGACCGCGGACGTCTGCACGAGCGCGACGACCTGCACGAGGAGCAGCCCCGCGACCACGAGCCAGGATCCGTGCCGGGGGAGCCGCGACCGCAGCCCGCGCGCGGCGGCGCCCGCGATGCCGCCGCCCACCACGATCACCGCGGCCAGCAGCCCCGCCGTGTACTGGTTGAAGGGCAGCAGCGCGATGGGCATCTGCCCGGCGTCGGTCACGTCCTCGGCCCACAGGTTCTGCGGCGGCAGGCGGAGGCCCGAGAGGATCCACGGCAGCAGCCCGAGCACCGCGGCGGCGACGCCCACCGCGAGGGCGAGGAGCGCGCCGCGGATCCCGGGGATCGTGCGCGGGGCCCGCGGGTCGGGGGTCGTGCCGGGCGCGGTCGCGGTGTCGGGCGTCGTCATCCGCCCACGCTAGCGATGCGCCGGCCGCGGGCACCTGCCCCCGATCGGGCCGACCTGTGGACTCCGGCGGTCGCCCGGGCGCGTCGTCTGCCTAAGCTCGCGGCACCCGACCTGCCCGACCCGACCTTCTCCGCCCGACCTCCCCACCGCCCGCTCCTGAAGAACGGATCCGCCATGCCCCGCCGTGCCCTCGTCGCCACGTCCGCGTTCGCCGTCACCCTCGCCGCCGTCCTCGCCGCCGCCGCTCCCGCGCAGGCGTGCCCGCGCGACCCGGCGGAGCAGCAGGCGGTCACGGCCGTCGCGTCCGCCGCGCTCGACCGCCTCGAGATCGCCGACGACGTGGCCGCGTCGAAGTACCTGTCGGGCAAGGCCGTCGAGGATCCCGCGCGCGAGCAGGCCGTCGTCGACGCCACCATCGCCGCCGCGAAGGCCGACGGGGTCGACCCGGTCGCCGCCGAGCGCATCATCCGCGCGCAGATCACGGCGAGCAAGCAGGTGCAGAACGCGCTCATCGCCCGCTGGCGCGCGCACCCCGACGAGGCGCCCACCACCGCGCCCGACCTCACCACGAGCGTCCGCCCGCGCATCAACGCGGTGGACGCCCGGCTCGTCCCGGCCATCGGCGCCGCGGCCACCGCGCTCGACGACCAGGCGTGCGGCCACCTCGTCACGGACGCCCGCGGCCAGCTCGGCCAGGGCCTCGACGACGCCCACCGCAAGGCCTTCCGCACGGCCCTCGCGACCGTCTGCACGCCCGAGAGCTGAGCCGGCCCACCGACCCGGTCGGGTCAGCTGCCCCGATGCGCTGGCCCGGCCGACCCACCGATCCGCGCGCGTCCGTCCTCCGGGACGGGCGCGCGCGGTCGCGTGTCGGCCGCGGTCGCGCGCGTAGCCCGGCGGTGTGCGAGGCCCGGCGCGGTGCGCGACGCGTCAGGCGCCCTGCCCGCGCGGGGCGGCCATGATCACGGCGACGCCCACCAGGCAGACGACGGCGCCGATCACGTCCCACCGGTCCGGCCGGTAGCCGTCCACGACGGTGCCCCACAGGAGCGATCCCGCGACGAACACGCCGCCGTACGCCGCGAGGATCCGCCCGAAGGATGCGTCTGCCTGCAGCGTCGCGATGAAGCCGTACGCGCCGAGCGCCATGACGCCGAGGCCGGCCCACCAGAACGGCCGGCCCTCGCGCACCGCCTGCCAGATGAGCCAGGCGCCGCCGATCTCGGCGACCGCGGCGAGGGCGAACAGGATCACGGTGCGCAGCAGCATGCTCCGAGCATGGCGGAGCCGGACGGGCGGGTCAGCGGTTCAGCCCGGCAGGCCGCCGTCAGGCGGTCGACGCGATGTCGGACGCGAACGCCGCCACCCGGGTCCGCAGGTCGTCGATGAGCTGGGCCGTCGCCGCCTCGGGGTCGAAGCCGAGGTACGGGATCGGCCGGGGCTTCCGCACGTTGGCGCTGCACTCGAAGTCGGTGCAGACGAGCGTGCCGACGGTGTTGCCGTTGCGGCCCGCGGCGCCCGCCCGGCGCGCGGCATAGAACCCGACCGGGTTCGGCAGGCGCACGTCCTGGCACCACGTGCACTGGGCGCGGGATCGCGGCGCGGTGGCGGACTGCTGCAGCAGCACGCCGATCAGCTCGTCGCCCACGGGGACGACGACGATCCCGCGCTGCGGGGCCTTCGGGTCGCGCCAGCCGAGGAAGTCGAGGCGGTCCCAGCGGAGCTCGGCGAAGCCGTCGGGGAGGTGGAGGTCGCGCTTCTCGCGCTGCGAGGCGTTGACGAGCGAGGCGCGGATGTCGGATTCGGTCAGGGGGAGCATGGGTGCCCTTCGTGCGGGGTCGCGGCGGCGCCGCGGGGACGGATGTCGGGAGGGCGGCCGGATCCTCGTGGATCGACGGCACGCCGGGTGCGGCCGGCCCTCGCGGGGCGCGGCGACGGATCCGGTGACTACCTGGTGCCGACGGACGTGCCGCCGACGACCTCCCCACGCCCCGAGGGCGCCGCGCTGCTGAAGATGCTCACGGGGAAACGGTACCCCGGGTGAGGGAATGGCTCAGGCGCTCGCGCCCGGCCACACGTAGTCCAGGTCGTCCGGAACCCCCGGGAACGCCGGCCGGTACAGCTCCGGCGCCTTCGCCAGCAGCTTCGAGCGGTGGGAGAGGTGCAGCTCCGCGCGGCCCCACCACGGCGGCAGCTCGATGCGGCCTTCGGTGTAGGCGGCGAGGTCCTCCGACACCTCCGCGATGACCGCGAGGGTCTTCTCGAAGCACGTGTCCGCGAAGCCGCGGCGGGTCCACTCGGCGCACGTCGCCTCCTGGTACTCCATGAGCGCAGGCCGGTAGCCGCGCCACATGCGCGTGACGGGGTGGCTCTGCCAGCCGTAGCCCGCGACGGTCACGGCCTTCATCACCTGCAGCGTCTCGACGCGCTGCTTCCCGAGCCGCTTGTCGTCGAGCACGGCCATGCTCTCCGCGAGGTCCGGGTAGGGGAGGAACGTCTGCATCCGGCCAGTCAACTCCGCGGGCGCGGGCGCGGGGCGGCGCGGAGCCGGTCCGCCGCCGGGAGCGGATCCCGCCACCACCGCGGCCGTCCCCCTAGGATCGCGGGATGCTCGGACCCGTCGACCGCCTCGATCCGCCCGCCCGGCGCATCCTCCTCGGCGCGCCGTCGGGAGCCGGCAAGACGACGCTGGCCCGACGCGTCCAGGAGCGCACGGGCATCCCGCACACGGAGATGGACGCCCTCTTCCACGGCCCCGCCTGGACCGAGCTGCCCACCTTCCGCGACGACGTCGAGGCGTTCTCCTCACGCGACGCCTGGGTCACCGAGTGGCAGTACACGACCCAGCTCGGGCAGCTGCTGCCGTCGCGCGCCGACACCCTCGTGTGGCTCGACCTGCCCGTCGCCGTGCAGATGGGGCGTCTGATCCGCCGCACCGTCGTCCGTCGCTGGCGCCGGGAGCCGCTCTGGCACGGCAACGTCGAGCCGCCGATGCGCACCGTGCTCACCGATCCCAACCACATCGTCCGCTGGGGGTGGCGGGGGCGCGTGAAGGTGCGGAAGCGCGTGGTGCTCGCGGCCGTCGAGCACCCGCACCTGCGGATCGTGCGGCTCCGGTCGACGCGCGAGGTCGACGTGTGGCTGCGCGGGCTGCCGGGCGCGGATCAGCCGACGCGACCGGGTCAGCCGCCGGTGCCGCCGGCCGCCTCCGGGTAGAGGTCGCTGCACCACAGGCCGGCCGGGTCGGGGCCGTCCATCGTCAGGGGCGGGAACGACTCGAGCAGCGGAGCAGCGGAGACCATGTCGGCCCCGTTCACGGCCGACCAGAGCGTGCCCGCGAAGTCCTCGCGCGTCGGATCCTGGTCCGTGGCCCACAGCGCGACGCGGCGGTCCGACCACTCCTCGGGCTCCGGGTCCTCGCCCATGGGCCCGACCATGCCGGCGAGGGTCCAGACCTGCTGCTCCTCGTCCCACCGGGTCTCGAGACCGTCGAGCTGCAGCCCGGGATACGGCCCGTCGTGCGCGGCGATGCTCGCGTTGACGGCCTCGAGCGCGGCGGCGGACGCGTCGGCGTCGGCGTCGGGTCGGCCGTCGGCAGCACGACCGGCGGATCCTCCGCGGCGAGCCCGCCCTCGCCGAGCCCCGCGCACCCGCTCAGCGTCATGGCGGCGGCGGCGCAGAGCCCCGCCCAGGCGACGGTGATCCGCGGAGCGCTCATGTCCGGACCCTAGGGCGTCACGCGGCCACCGCGGCGGGTTCGCGGTCATCCGCACCCGGACTGGGGTGGTCGGCGGGGGCGGGCGCCGCGGGCGCGCGCCGGGCCTCCGTCACCAGCACCGCCGCGACGCCCGCGCCGCACAGCACGAACCCGGCGAGCGTCACCGGCGTGATCCGCTCCCCGAGCAGGAGCGCGCCCGCCGCCGCGGTCGTCGGCGCGACCAGGAACAGCAGCGCGTTGAGCGCCGTGATCCCGACCCGCTCGAGCAGCCACCAGTACAGGCCGTAGGCGCCGAGGGTCGGGACGAGGGCGGCGGTGACGGTGGTGATCCAGAACGCCGGATCCGCGGGCGGCGCCAGGGTCCCGGTCGCGACCGCGGCGACGACGAGCGCCACGGTCGTGACGACGACGTGCACGGTCAACGTCACGAGCACGGGCGGTCGGCCGTGCGACCGGCGCTCGAGGAACGTCCCGGCGACGAGGCACGCCATCGCGGCCGCGGGCAGCAGGTACGCGACCGGATCCGCGTCCGCCGCCCCCGCCTGCGACCGCACCACGAGCACCACGCCGACGGCGCCGAGCGCGAGCCCCGCCCACTGCGCGCCGCGCACGCGCAGCCCGAGCAGCGGGCCGACGAGCGTCGCGACCACGAGCGGCTGCACCGCGTCGATGAGCGCCGTGGTGCCGGTCGCGATCCCGGCGCCGATCGCCGCGTACACGAACGCGCAGTAGCCGAGCTGCGCGAACGCGCCGATCAGCGCCTGCCGCCCGAGCATCCGCAGCGGGATCCCGCGGGCCGCGCCCGTCGCGACGACGAGCCCCACGAGCACCAGCGCGAGCGGCGCGAACCGCCAGAGGAGCAGCGTCACCGCCGGCACCTCGACCGTGCCGACGGCCGCGATGAGGAAGCCCGAGCTCCACGCGAGCACGAACCCCGCGGCGGCGGCGACGGTCACGAGCGGTCGAGGTAAACCGATCTGTCTACTTGTCATAGGCTCGACTATACAGAACGGTATAGTCAACGTGTGAAGACCCCCGTCCCCGACCTCGCCCCGCTCACCCCTGGAGCCCGCCGCGTCCTCGACGCGGCGTCCGAGCTCTTCTACGCGCGGGGGATCCACGTGGTCGGCGTCGACGCGATCGCCTCGGCCGCGGGCGTCACCAAGAAGACGATCTACGACCGCTTCGGCGCCAAGGAGCAGCTGGTGGTCGCGTACCTGCAGCACCGCGACGCCCGCTGGCGCGAGCACCTCGCGGCGCGGCTCGCCCGCACGCCCGAGCCCGGGACCGACCGGGTGCTCGCGGTGTTCGACGCGGCGATCACGTGGGCCGACGCGAACACGCCCAAGGGCTGCAGCGCGATCAACGCGCGCGCCGAGCTCGGCGCCGGCGACTTGGGCGACGAGGACGACGGGCACGACGTGCTCCCCGAGGTCATGCGGCAGAAGGCGTGGCTGCTCGAGCTGCTGCGCGAGCTGTGCCGCGAGGCCGGCATCGCGGATCCCGCGGCCACCGCGCGCACGCTGATGCTGGTCTACGAGGGCGGCCTCGTGACGCTCGGCATGGGGACCTTCGCTCACCCGATGGCGGTCGCGCGCGACGCGGCGCGGTCGCTGCTCGAGGCGTCCGCGCGACCCTGACCCGGCGGCACGACCTCCCGGCTGTCCGTCCGCGCGCGGCCGCTAGCCTCGCCGCATGCCCGACCCGAGCCCCTGCCCGTTCTGCGCGCTGCTCCGCGACGAGCCGCTGGTCGCGCCGCTGCGTCAGGACGTCGTCGCCGAGCGCGAGCGGGCGGTGGCCGTCATCGCGCCGCGCTGGTGGCCGCGCAACCGCGGGCACGCCCTGGTGATCCCGCGGGTCCACGTCCGCGACCTCTACTCCGTCGCACCCGCCGACCTGCACGCCGTGATGGACCTCGTGCAGGAGGTCGCGGTCGCGATGCGCGCGTCATACGACTGCGCGGGCATCTCGATCCGCCAGCACGACGAGACCGCGGGCGGCCAGGACGTGTGGCACCTGCACGTGCACGTCTTCCCGCGCGCGGAGGGCGACGACCTGTACGGATCCGCGCCGCTGCCCGGATTCGCCACGCCCGAGGAGCGCCTGCCGTACGTGCGCCTGCTGCGCGACGCGCTCGCCGCCTGACCCGCGCACCGGCGTCCGCCGTCGACCGACGGCCCTGACGGGGGCCAGCCGTGGCGGGCGCCCAGCTGCCACGATCGTGGCATGGAAGCCACCGCGCCCCTCGTGACCTGGACCCTCGCCGCCGAGATCCCCGTCCCCGCCGACGTGCACGAGCTGCTGGTGGAGGGCGAGCAGGCCGTCGCCTCGTTCCGCACCTTCCGGGACTCGGCCACCTTCACGACGAAGCGCCTCATCGTGCGCGACGCCCAGGGGATCACGGGCAAGAAGGTGGAGCTGTACTCGCTGCCCTACAGCTCGATCAACATGTGGTCGACCGAGAACGCCGGGACCTTCGACCTCGACGCGGAGCTCGAGCTCTGGACGCGCGCCGGGCACATCAAGGTGAAGCTCGGCAAGGGCGCGGACATCCGCCGCATCGACGGTCTCATCGCGTGGGCCGTGCTGCACGCGCACTGATCACGGACGACCCCTCGCGGCTCGCCGGGCCCGCCCGGCGTCCGGCCCGTACCCGGACATGCGGAAGGGGAGGAGGAGCGACCCGATTGCGCTCCTCCTCCCCTCGACCGGGGCGGCCCTGTGGGCCGGTCCGCGGCTACTTCGCGGGCGTGGCCTTCACCAGGAACTCGACGGTTCCCTGGGGCTGGACGCTGACGAAGCCGAGGCTCGGGGCCTCGACGCCGTAGTCGGAGAAGGTGACGGGGATGGATCCGCTCACCTGCACGCCGTCGTCCGTGAGCGCGGCCTGCAGCGGCACGGTGACGGTCTGCGTGACGCCGTGCATGGTGAGCTCGCCCGTCGCGTCGACCGTCGCGACCTGACCGCTCGCGGGCACGGCCGCGTCGACGGGCTGGGTCAGCGTGAAGGTCGCGTCGGGGTACTTCGAGACCTCCATGGCGGTGCTGCGGAAGTACTCGTCGCGGGGTGCCGCGTCGGTGGCGATGCTCGCGACGTCGACCTTCACGGTCGCGGCCGAGAGGGTGGATCCGTCGACCGTGATGGATCCGGTCACGTCCTCGGTCTTGCCGACGACGGTGACGTCGGTGCCGTTGAGCACCTCGGCGACGCGGTAGCCGGCGGTGCTGCCGGTGCCGATCTGCCACTCGCCGGACAGGTTGCTCGTGTCGAGCGTGGAGTCGGCGGGGGCGGCCGAGACGGACGGGGCGGCCGCGGGGGCGCCGACGATCACGTCGCGGTAGAAGGCGGGGTCGAACGCGGCGGCGCTGACACCGAGCACGACCACCACGGCCGCGCTCGTGCCGACGATGATCTTGGTCTTCTTCTGCATGGGGGTCTCCTGATCCGGATGGTGCTCAACTGATCGCCGCTCGATGCTGCGCCGACATCAGGGACGACGGACCAGCCCCGGGAACGGTTCACGGGTTCAGGTTCCTGCCAGGTTCGCGGCCTCGGCGGCGACCGCGACGAACGCCGCGGCCAGCTCGGGAGGCCCGATGACGGTGAGCGGCCGGTCGAGCAGCAGGAGCCACCTGGCCATGGACCCGTGGCTGTCCGCACCGCCGGCGACCAGGCACGAGTCGGGGCCCTCGGCCGTGACCGTGCCCCACGCCGGGGAGATCCAGTGGGCGATCTCCGACGCGGGCGCGTGCACGCGGACGACGCCGGTGACGCGCTGCATGCGGGAACGGATGCCATCGACCACGAGCGCGTCGAGGTCGTCGGCGGGATCGGCGCGGGGCCGGCTCGGCACGGTCGTCGCCGCCACGTCGCCCATGCGGTCCACGCGGAGGGTCCGCCACGACTCCGCTCCCGTCACGTACGCCAGCAGGTACCAGCGGTCCATGGTCCGGACGAGGTGCCGCGGCTCCAGGACCATCGGACCGCGGCGTCCGTCGCCCCGCTCGTAGTCGCAGGTGACCTGCCGACGGGTGCGGCAGGCGCGGGCGAGCACCTCGAGCGTCGTCGCCGATGCCGGCTCGTCCACCGGCCCGATCGCGTGCCCGATGTCCACGGCGGTCGAGTGGTGCGACATCGCCCCCACGGCGGCGCGCGCCTGCTCGGGGAGGACGCGGACGACCTTGTCGAGTGCCCTCCGCGCGGCGGCGGAATGCTCCGCGTCGCCCGCGGCGGACGCGTCGCGGAGGGCGACGAACACGGCCACCGCCTCGACGGGATCCAGCGTCAACGGCGGGAGCGACGCGCCCGCGGCCAGCTCGTACCCGCCGTCCACGCCGGTCGCGCTCGTGACGGGGTACCCGAGCGCGCGCAGTCGGCCGACGTCGCGTCGGATCGTGCGGTCGGTGACCCGGAGCTCGGCCGCGAGCTGCTCCGCGTTCCACGTGCGGTGACGCTGGAGCAGGGCGAGGAGCCGGAGGAGCCGTTCCGAAGCGTCGCGCATGGCACCACCCTGGGTCGCGTCCCGGACAGCTGCTGTCCGGATCCCTCCCTAGCGTCGCAGCATCCCGGCGGTTCGCCGGGTGCGACGACGAGGAGATCCGCATGACGACGAACCATCCCCCGAGGACGACGACCGAGGTCGTGCTCGCCCGGCATCGGGGTGACCACCGAGAGGCGCCCTCCTCCTGCGTGGCGCTCCGGGAGGTCCCCGTCCTGCCGCTCCCGGACGGCGAGGTGCGCGTGCGCACCGACTCCATGCAGGTCACCGCCGTGATGGCGGATCTCATGAGCCCGGCGCCGGGCCTCCCCATGCCCGCCTACGAGCGGGACCGGCCGCTGTGGGGCGGGGCGACGGGGACGGTGGTCGAGTCCGCGTCCGACATGCCGGTCGGAACCGTGGTGACGCACATGAGCGGGTGGCGCGAGGAGGTCGTCGGGAGCGCCGGATCCTTCTGGCCGGTGCCGGTCGACCGGTTGCCGGGCGCGGAGCACGTGCTCAACCAGGGCGTCACCGCGTTCCACGGCATGGTCGACGTCGCCCGGGTCGGGGATGGCGACGTCGTGTTCGTGACCGGCGCGGCGGGCGGGGTCGGCTCCCTCGCGGGGCAGATCGCGCGGGCCCGCGGGGCGAGCACGGTGATCGGATCCACCGGGTCGGCCGCGAAGGCCGCCTGGCTGGTCGACGAGCTCGGCTTCGACGCGGCCATCGACCACCGCCGGGAGGACGTGCTCGCGCGGCTCCGCGAGCTGGCGCCCGACGGCATCGACGTGCTGTTCGACACGGTTGCCGGACCGCAGTTCGAGGCGGCGGTGCAGGCCGCGGCGCCGGGTGCGCGCTTCGCGCTCTGCGGTGCGCTGGCCGGGCAGATCGACGGAGGTCAGGGCGGTATGCCCCGGCTCGACGTGATGACGGCGATCGTGAAGCAGCTCGAGATCCGGCCGTTCTCGACGCACCACACCGCCGAGCAGATCCGGGCGTGGGACGAGCACTACGCGCGCTGGCTGTGGGAGGGCCGCATCGTCTTCCCGCACACGATCGTGGAGGGCGGGATCGCGGCGGCGCCCGGGGCGCTCGACGGCCTGCTGCGCGGAGAATTCCGCGGGAACGTGATCGTGCGCATGTAGGGCGGGCGACCGCAGGCGACGGCGGTCGTCACCGGCCGGCCAGGGGTCGTCGAGGTGATCCCTGGGATGATTCCCCCGAGCGGTGAACCTTCCGGCCGTCCATCTCGTCGTGGAGGGAGGAGGCACGGATGACCACGGAGAGCACGGCACGCATGCGGGCGCTGCACGACGCGCACGCACCCGCGCTGCAGCGGTACGCGCTGCGGCTGACGGGGGATCCGGCGCTCGCCGAGGACGTCGTGCAGGAGGCGCTGCTGCGGGCCTGGCGCTCGCCCGCGATCCTCGCGGAGGACGACGAGTCCGCCCGCCGCTGGCTCTTCACCGTGGTGCGCAACCTCGTGATCGACGACCGGCGCAGCGCCTGGCGCGGCCGCGAGACACCGACGGACACCCTCCCCGAGGATCCCGTCGCCGACGCCTCCGACGCCATCATCGACCGCCTGCTCGTCGCCGAGGCGCTCGCGTCGCTCTCCGCCGAGCACCGCCGCGCGGTCGTCAGCTGCTACCACCTGGGCCGGTCGGTCGCGGAGACCGCCGAACGCGAGGGCGTCCCGCCCGGCACTATCAAGTCCCGCCTCCACTACGCGCTCAAGGCGCTCCGGCTCGCCCTGCAGGAACGAGGAGTCACCCGATGAACGACCGCGCCGACGACATCCACGAGTGGGATGCCGCATACGTGCTCGGCAGCCTGAGCGCCACCGACCGCGCGCTCTTCGAGGCCCACCTCGAGGGCTGCGACGCGTGCATGCGCTCCCTCGCCGAGCTCTCCGGCCTGCCCGGCGTGCTGCGCATGCTTCCCGTCGACGAGGCGATCGCGCTCATGGACGAGCCCGAGGCGCCCGCCGTGCCGCAGCCCGCGCCCGAGCCGCGCGAGCGTCCGTCCGCCGCGGCCGGGCACCGCGTCCCCCGCCGGCGCCGCCGTCCCCTGTCCGCGCCCGCGCGCCTCCCGGTGTCGCGCCGCACGGGCGGGTGGATCCTCGTGGCCGCCGCCCTCGTGCTCCTCGTCGGCGGCGCGGGCCTCGGCTCCGCGCTCCGCGCCGGCGTGAGCGCGCCCGTCGCGGATCCCGCCCCGTCCGTCACGTCGCCGTCCGCGGACCCGTCCTCCTCGACCGGCCTCCCGGCCGACGCCGTGAGCATGCGCTCCGAGCTCGACGAGGGCGTCACCGCGCAGCTCGCCGTGACGGCCAAGCCGTGGGGCACGCGCTTCGACTGGAGCTGCGCCTACGCGGGCGGCGGCGCGCGCAAGGGCGCCTACGACCTCGTGGCGATCGCCGACGACGGCACCCGCACGATCGTCGCCACGTGGGGCGCCGGCCAGGCCGAGGCGACCCAGCTCGCGGCCACCTCGAGCCTCCCCATCGAGCGCATCCGCGAGGTGCAGATCACGCCGTCCGACTCCGACGTGGTGCTGGCGAGCCGGGACCTCTGAGGCGTCCCCTGATAGCATTGCTGGTATCGAGGAGGTGCATCATGTCGATCGGTGAACTGGTCCATGCCGCACGACGGAGCCGCGGATACACGCAGCGCCAGTTGAGCGGTCGCTCCGGGGTTGCGCAGTCGACGCTGTCGGAACTGGAGTCCGGGCGGCGCAGCCCCAGTGCCGAGACCGTCGATCGGCTCCTGCTCGCGACCGGGCATCAGCTCATCTCGATCCCGACCCGGCGGCAGACGGCAGCCAGCGCGACGGCGGAGATCGCCTCGCGACTGGCAGAAGGGGACAGGGAGCTCGCCGTCCGCCACTTCATCCAGCTCGCGGACGACCTGGCTGCTGTCCACCACGAGGTCCGCTTCGCGCTGACCATCGCGGAGCCGGCTCGAACGGGCGAGAAGCGCTGGGACGCGGCTGTCGCAGGCCTCGTGGAGCACCGGCTCGAGGAGGAGGGCCTCCCTCTCCCCTCCTGGGTCAGCTCGGACGAACGCCGGCTGCGGAGGAGCTGGATCTTCGGAGACGGCGTCTACGACCTGCCGGTGGACCCGGAGCGCGCGGTCCCGGCGTTCCGGCGTCATGGCGTGCTCCTGGATCCGGCCACCCTGGCGAGCGTCTGATGCATGCACTCGACCGGAGCGCGTTGATGGCCGCGCTGTCCGAGCTCATCGCCGCGCTGCGGCTCCGTGGCGTCACCGGGCGCATGCAGATCTTCGGGGGCGCGGCACTCACGCTGTGCCACTTCGATCGCGGGACGACGGTCGACATCGACGCGCGCCTGAGGTTCGATGGCGACGTGCAGGAGTCCGTCACCCTCATCGCGGAGAGGCGCGGTTGGGGCTCGGACTGGCTGAACGACGACGGGGCGTTCTTCATCCCGGCGTACGGCCGCGACGTGGAGTGGATCGAGATCTTCGTGGGGGAGGGCTTGGTGGTCGAGATCGCATCGGCCGAGGCCCTGCTGGCGATGAAGCTTCACGCCGGGCGCCCAGGTCGCGACGGCCGGGACATCTCTCGCCTCATGGTCATATGCGGGCTCTCGTCCCTGTCCGAGTTGGAGGACCTGCATGAGGCCTACTACCCGGGAGACGACCTGTCGGCGCAGGCGGAGAAGCTCATCCTGAGGATCCTCGACGTCGGACTCCCTGAGCGCCCCGACACCCCGCCGCCGCCGGTGGTCGGCTGACGGCGGATCACCCGCCCGACCCCTGGCGCGCCGCCCGCGCCGCCCCGTAATCTGGCGATCCGTACCCGAGGAAACGCGAGCAGGCGAGGACCCGATGAGCGACCCGGCAGCGCAGGCCGACGTGCCCGACGTGCCCGCGATGAGCGACGCCGACGCGGCCGTGGTCGCCGCCCGCTGGAAGCGCAACGCGACCCTGTTCCTCAGCGGCCAGACCGTCTCGCTGTTCGGCTCGATGCTCGTCCAGTACGCGGTCATGTGGTACGTCACGTTCGAGACCCGCTCGGGCCTCGCGATCGCGCTCTACGCGGTCTGCGCGTTCCTCCCGCAGGGCATCGTCTCGATCTTCGGCGGCACGCTCGCCGACCGCATGAACCGCCGCGTGCTCGTGATCGTCTCCGACAGCACCATCGCGATCGTCACGGTCGCGCTCGCCCTGCTGATGATGAACGGGGTCACCGACCTCTGGATCATCCTGCTCGCGGTGGCCGTGCGCTCCGTCGGCGCCGGGTTCCAGACGCCCGCGGTGCAGGCGATGATCCCGCAGATCGTGCCGCCGGAGCAGCTGCTGCGGATCAACGGCATCTTCGGCACCATCCAGTCGGCCATGGCCCTGCTCGCGCCGGCCGCCGCGGGCGCGGTCTACGCCGCCTACGGCCTCGTGCCGCTCTTCTTCGTCGACGCGATCACGGCCGCCATCGGCATCGCGTTCCTGCTCTCGGTCGCGGTGCCGACGCTCGCGTCCATCGCCGACAAGACGTCGACGTACCGCGAGGACCTCGTCGAGGGGATCCGCTACATCGGCGGCAACCCGGTCGTCCGCTGGCTGCTGGTTCTCTTCGCGATCATCTTCCTGCTCACGGTGGCACCGTCGTTCATCACGCCGCTGCTCGTCGCGCGCACCTACGGCACCGAGGTGTGGATGGTGACGGTGCTCGAGATCGCCTTCAGCGTCGGCATGCTCGGGGGAGGCGCGCTCGTGTCGACGCTGTTCGCGAAGTCCGACCGCATGACGCTGATCCTCGTGAGCTGCTTCGGCTTCGCGATCTTCACCGCCGGCCTCGGCCTGAGCCCCAACCTCTGGGTGTTCTACGGCTTCATGTTCGCAATCGGCCTGTTCGTGCCGCTGTTCTCGGCGCCGTTCATGACGCTCGTGCAAGAGACCGTCGCGCCCGAGATGCACGGCCGCGTCTTCAGCTACGTCGGGATCGTCATGGCGCTCGCGACCCCGATCGGCGCGGTCGCCTTCGGCCCGCTCGCCGACGTCTTCAGCGTGCAGACGCTGCTGGTCGCGGCGGGGATCATCACGGTCGTCGTGATCACGGTCGCCATCTCCCTGCCGTCCGGCCGCGCCGCGATCCGGATCGCCCGGGAGAAGAAAGTGGAGGCGGATGCGGTGGAAACTGCGGTTTCCGATGCCTCGCCCACCGTAGAAGACCCTCCGCGTACGACCCCCGTTGCCTAGCCCTTCCCTTGCGCAGCTGGATCAGCCACCGGCGCTCGGCGAGCCGTGGATTCCGTTGCGCGCGACAGGCGAGCCGCATCTGAGAGCGGATGCCGAGGAGGGGCGCAGCCACCGTGACGGTGGCTGCGCCCCCTGGTCGTCCAGCTAGGCGAGTCGAGACCAACTCAGATCGTGTCGAGGTCAGTCAGGCCTTCGATCGCGGACGATCACTGCGTACCGGAGAGCGCGAGGGCATAGGTGTGGGGCTCACGTGCTTCTCCGACTTCGCTCGTCGTGACGGCGCCTTCGGTGCCGAACGTGGTGATCTGATCTTCTGTGCGCTCGTCGGCCCTGGTGTCCACGAACAGGTCGTGGCCGATGTTGCGTAGGCCCTCGACGGACGCGATATCCGCTTCATGGGCGTCGTCGGTGAGGACGAATTGATGAGTCTGAACGGCACCATCCGCTTCCGGGATGCTGTTCCGGACGGAGATCGCGCGCTGGGAGAAGCTGCTGTTCGACGCCCGGGCGGATGTGACGTAGTCATTCTCGGAGTCGCCGGTGGTGAACAAGAAGGTATCAGACGCGTTTGACGCCTTCCACAGCTGCACCCCCTCGAACTGACCGATCGCGACCAAGTCATCCTTCGAGAACCCGGACGCGGAGGCGACATGAGCCAAGGCGCGGTTCGGGACGGCAGATTCTTCGATGCGGCCCTCGGCGGCTGTGGAATCATTGAGGGCATCACTGCGGATCCGGCCGACATCCAAGGCCGTGGCTCTGGCGTTGAGGCTGGCAGTCTCCCCGGGCGACTTCCATCTGAACGCACCCTTCCGGTAGTTCCGGGTGTCGTAGATCGTGGCCTGGTAGCTCCACGCGTTCGTGGTGGCTGTGCCGAGCCAGACCTGTATGTTGGCCAACCCGGTTATCGTCTCCTCGGTGAATCCGGCCGTGATCCCTGTGCGACTCTGGTACACCGTCCCCTCTGTATAGATGACGTCAGGAGCTGCGCTGCCGTCGAAGAAAGTCGCGGTCGCTGCATGCGCTGGCGTCGCCACGGTCATCGCCAGTGCGGCAGCGGATAGAAATGATGCTATAGCAATTCGATTTCGTTTCATCAGATGGTTCCTTTCGTCGGTGTGCCTATGTTGGGAGTCAGTCTCCAAGCTCAACTCGCCGGAACCATTCCACATCCGAAGCGTGGCAAGGTAATAAATCGAAACACAGTGCCGTGACTGCGTCGCCGCTGGTGGTCAGCGAGAAGATGGCGGCCTGCGGTGCGCGGGCGATATCATCGCAAGATGAAATACCGAAGCGTCGCGTGCGCGTCATTTCTGTGCATGCGGAATCAGGCAGTGGATTGAGGAGCGATGACATGATGGGATTCAATGCACGGCTCACGGCCGCCCTGGCGGAAGCGCAGGCACGACGTCAGCGAGCGGAGAGCGACCGGGCCCCGGACCACAGCAGAGGTGATCGACCGGATGCCTTCGATGGGCACGCGACCCCGTTGCCGCCGTACGAGAAGGCCGCTCGCAGAAGGCGCTGGTGGCAGAGGCGACTCTGATCGTCCTCGGGCGATGAGGCCGCCTCTCGTGCCACGGTGGTCGCATGCCGTCGTCCATCGCCGTCCTCTCCGACCTCCACGGCATGCTCGGGGCGCTCGACCGGGTGCTCCGGGAACCCGCGATCGAGCGGGCCGAGCTGATCGTCGTCACTGGGGACCACATGTGGGGACCGCAGCCGACGGAGGTGCTCGACCGTCTGCTCGCTCTCGGCGACAGGGCGATCCTGGTCCGTGGCAACGCCGACCGGGAGCTGCTGCGGATGTCGCAGGGCATCGACGTTGGTCTGTCCGACGATCCCCTGTCCGTGTGGGGCGCCGCCCAGCTGACACCCGTCCATCAGCAGCTCCTGGAGCGCATGCCCGAGCGGATCACCCTCGACGTGGACGGCTTCGGGCCGGTCCTCCTGTGCCATGCCACCCCGCGGGACGACGAGGAGATCGTGCTCGTCGACAGCCGTCAGGAGCGCTGGGACGAGGTGCTGCGCGACGTGGATCCCGCCGTCCGCGCCGTCGTCTGCGGCCACACCCACATGCCGTTCGTCCGGCTCGTCGACGGCCGGCTGGTGATCAACGCCGGGAGCGTCGGGCTCCCGTACGGGAGAGAGGGGGGCTCACTGGGCGGTGCTCGAGGCCGGGGCGGTCGTGATCGGGCGCACCCGCATCGACGCCAACGATCTCATCCGCGAGACGGCCGTATCATCGGCCTACCCGGACGTCGTCGCCTGGCTCCAGGAGGCGGTCCGCCGACCGTCGACCGACCGCGAGGCGTTGGCCGCGTTCGGACCGCGGGACGGCCGGTGACGCCGACAGCTCAGGTCGTCAGCCCTCCGCGTGATCGCGCACCGCGAGCTCGTCCGCGTACGCCGCGATGGCGCGTCCGTAGCCGGGAACGGTCGGCGCGAGCCGCCGCAGCGCGAGGGCCAGCGCCTCCGTCGGCCGCCCGGCGTCGTGCAGCGCGAGGGCGAGGAAGGCGTCGCGCCCGACCGCGTCGTCGTCGTCCGGCAGGGCCTCGAGCAGGGCGACGGCCTCCGCGGGCTCGCCGACGTTGCGCGGCGAGCTCGCGAGCTGGATCACCGCGAGCGGTCGGTGCTCGGGATCCAGCCCGCCGTCGAGCGCGGCTCGATACAGCGGCACGGCCTCCACCTCCTGGCCCACGTAGTCGTGCGCGCAGGCGAGCTCGAAGAGGCCGCGCGGATCTCCGTCGGGCCGCTCGGCGACCAGGGCGCGCATGCCGGCGACGGTCTCGTCCGCGCGCTCGTCGTCGGCGGCCGCCCAGAAGGCGGCGACCCGGGCGTCCCAGTCGTCGTGGTCCATCCCGCCAGCCTGGCAGCCGCCGGTCAGCGCGACCGCGCCGGCGGCGGCCCCGTCGTCGCCCGGCGCACCAGCCGCGTCGGCAGCTGCACGCGCATCGCGTCGGGCTCGGTGCCGGCCATCAGCGACATGAGGAGGTCCACCGCGGTGGTGCCGAGGCGCTGCATGGGCTGGCGGATGGTGGTGAGCGAGGGCGTGATCTGCGAGGCCTCCGGGATGTCGTCGAAGCCGATGACGGAGAGGTCCTCCGGCACGCGGATCCCGAGCTCGGCCGCCACCTGGAGGATGGCGATGCCCGAGAGGTCGTTGGCGGCGAAGATCGCGGTCGGCCGGTCCGACATCGAGAGGAGGGCGCGCGCCGGCTCCCGCGCGGGCGCCGTCAGGAAGAACCCAGAGCGCACGAGGGCCGGGTCGAACGCGATGCCCGCCTCCTGCAGCGCGCGACGGTAGCCGGTCTCGCGGAGGGTCGCGGATCGGAGGTCGGGGCGGCCCGCGAGGAAGCCGATCCGCCGGTGCCCGAGCTCGAGGAGGTGCCGGGTCGCCTGGAGCGCGCCGCCGAGGCTGTCGGACTCGACGCTCGGGAGGTCGGCGGGCCCCGTGTGCGGGTCGATGGAGACGACGGGGATCTCGGTCGACGCCGTCACGACCGTGGGCGTCACCATGATCGCGCCGTCGATGAGGGTGCCGCTCAGCCGGCTGAGCGACCGGCGCTCCCAGCCCGTGTTGTCCACCTGCCGGGATCCGCTGTAGGCCAGCAGGTCGTACGGCGACGCCCGGAGCGCCGCGCCCACGCCCTTCAGGATCTCGGCGCTGAACGGCTCGAAGCCCGCCACCAGCACGCCGATCACGCCTGTGCGGTGGGAGCGCATGCTGCTCGCGACGAGGCTCGACTCGTAGCCGAGGCGCTCGACGACCTCCATCACGCGGCGCGACGTCTCGGCCGATATGCCGTACCGCCCGTTCACCGCCTTGGACACGGTCGACACCGAGACGCCGGCGGCAGCGGCGACGTCGTGGATGGTGGGGCGGCGGGACATGGACCGCACCCTACGCCTGGAGAAAAGGATTTCGAAAACGTTTGACGAAGATCGGTGCGCGACCGAGACTTGCCCGGCCGGCCCCCGTCACGACGACGCGACGACGCGACCGCGACACGGGACCGGATCGAGTCGCACCCCACAGCACCAGGCACGCGGCTCGTGCACGCCCACCCCCCGACACCCGCCAGGGTGCGCTCAATGAAGAGACAGGTAGAACGACATGAAGGCACGGAAGATCCTCACGGGATCCGCGGCCCTGCTCGTGGGGGCCCTCGCCCTCACCGGCTGCAGCGGCAGCGGTTCCGGCAGCGGCGACGACGGCGGCCCCGTCGAGATGACGCTGTGGCAGAACTCCACCACCGGCCCGGGCAAGGCGTTCTGGGAGAAGGTCACGGCCGACTTCAACGCCGCGAACCCCGGCGTCACCGTGACGGCCACCTCGATCCAGAACGAGGACCTCGACGGCAAGCTCCAGACCGCCCTGAACTCCGGCGACGCGCCCGACATCTTCCTGCAGCGCGGCGGCGGCAAGCTCGCCGCCACGGTCGCGGCAGGGCAGATCATGGACATCACCGACGGCATCTCCGCCGACGTAAAGGGCCAGATCTCGCAGGGCGCGTTCGACGCGAACTCGATCGACGGCAAGGCGTACGCCATGCCGGTCGCCGTGCTCCCCAGCGGCATCTTCTACAGCCAGGACCTCTTCACCGCGGCCGGCATCACGGAGACGCCGAAGACGATGGACGAGCTGGACGCGGCCGTCGACAAGCTCAAGGCCACGGGCGTCGCCCCCATCGCGCTCGGCGCGAAGGACGCCTGGCCCGCCGCGCACTGGTACTTCAACTTCGCGCTCCGCGAGTGCAGCTCCGCCACGCTCGAGAAGGCCGCCACGGACAAGGACTTCAGCGACGACTGCTGGATCAAGGCGGGCCAGGACGTCGAGGACCTCGTGGGCACGAACCCCTTCAACGACGGCTTCCTCACCACCGCCGCGCAGCAGGGCGCCGGCTCCTCGGCCGGCCTCATCGCCAACAAGAAGGCCGCCATGGAGCTCATGGGCGCCTGGGACCCGGGAGTCATCGCGGGCCTGACCCCCGACCAGAAGCCGCTGGCCGACCTGTCCTGGTTCCCCTTCCCCGAGATCTCCGGCGGCAAGGGCGAGCCCGGCTCCATCATGGGCGGCATCGACGGGTACTCCTGCTCCGCGCAGGCCCCGAAGCAGTGCGTCGACTTCCTCAACTACATCGGCACCGCCGACGTGCAGAAGGAGTACTACGCGGCCTTCAACGCCCCGCCCGTGAACACCGAGGCGCAGACCGCGGTGACCGAGCCGTACCTGAAGGAGATCCTCGCGGCGTACAACGACGCGCCCTACGTCTCCCAGTGGCTCGACACGGTCTACGGCCTGAACGTCGGCAACGCGATGAACGTCGGCGTGGTCGACCTCATGGCCGGCGATGGCAGCCCGGAGAAGCTCATCCAGACCGTCGGCGACGCGGCCAAGAAGGCCTAGGCGCTCGACATGGCTATCCGCGAGAGCTCGCTCGACGAGCAGCGTCCCGCGGCTGATCCTGCACACCCCGAGGGCGGCGTCGCGACGACGCCGCCCTCGGCGGTTCGTGCGCGACGCCGCGGCCTCGGCTGGTCCGGTCGCCTCGAGGTCCTGATCCTCGTCGGCCCGGCCCTCCTCTTCTTCGTGGGCTTCGTCATCTACCCCGTGGTGATGGCGGCCTACTACGGCTTCTTCAGCTGGCAGGGCTTCGGCCCGCCCACCGTGTTCGTGGGCTTCCGGAACTACATCACGATCCTCCAGGACCCCACGTTCCACGAGGCGCTGATGCACAACGCCGTCATCGCGATCCTCGTGGCGCTCCTGCTCAACCGGAAGCTGCGCGGCCAGTCGATCATCCGCGTGCTGATCTTCGTGCCGTACGTGATCTCCGAGGTCGTCGTCGGCACCGGCTGGAGCCTCATGCTCCAGGGCTCCGGCGCGCTCAACGGCTTCCTCGCGAACATCGGCCTGGCCGACCTCCAGCAGGACTGGCTCGCCAACCCCGACATCGCGATCTGGTCGCTCATGACGATCATCACGTGGAAGTACATCGGCTTCGCGGTGATCCTCTTCCTCGCCGGCCTCCAGGGCATCCCCGAGGAGCTCTCCGAGGCGGCCGCCATCGACGGCGCGTCCTACTGGCAGATCCAGCGGCGCATCACGCTGCCGCTGCTCGCGCCGACGCTGCGCATCTGGGCGTTCCTGTCGATCATCGGCTCGCTGCAGCTGTTCGACCTCGTCTACATCATCTGGGGCCAGTACATCTCGGCCACCGCGGGCACCTCGACCATGGCCACGTACCTCGTGGCGAACGGGCGCGGATCCGGCAACTACGGGTACGGCAACGCCGTCGCCGTGGTGCTGTTCCTCATCTCCCTGGTCGTCGCGCTCATCTACCAGCGGTTCGTGCTCAACCGCGACACCGCCGGCGCCCTCACGGGTGCGGAAAGGAAGAAGAAGTGAGCATCGTCACCGCGGCTCCGCGCAACGCGGACCTGGATCCCACCTACTCGACGAAGACGCCGAAGCCGAAGCGCGCCAAGGTGCCCGGGCAGGGCGGCAACCCCATCCCGTACCTCGTCGCGGTCGTGCTGATCGCCCTGATGCTGACGCCGGTGGCGTACATCATCCTGGGCGGGTTCCGCACGAACGCGCAGATCACGACCGACCCGGCGGGCTTCCCGTCGCCGTTCCAGATCCAGAACTACCTCGACGTGCTCGGGGGCTCGATGTTCTGGAGGCAGGTGGGCAACTCGCTCATCGCCGCGATCGGCACCACGGTCGGCGCGGTCGTGCTCGGCCTCATGGCGAGCTACGTGCTGGCGCGCTACACGTTCTTCGGCCGGGGAGCGCTCTACGCGCTGTTCGCGTCGGGGCTCATGTTCCCGATCACCGTGGCGATCACGCCGCTCTACATCGTGATCCGCTCGCTCGGCCTCACGAACTCGCTGCCGGGGATCATCCTCCCGCAGATCGCGTTCGCGCTCCCGACGACGATCATCATCCTGGTGCCGTTCCTGCGGGCCATCCCGGACGAGATCCAGGAGGCCGCGTTCATCGACGGGTGCAGCCGCATCGGGTTCTTCTTCCGCATGGTCGTGCGGCTGTCGATGCCGGGCGTCATCACGGTCGGGATCCTCGCGTTCATCGGCAGCTGGAACAGCTACCTGCTGCCGCTGTTCCTGCTGAGCGACGCGTCGATCTACACGCTGCCGCTCGGCGTGCAGTCGTTCTCGTCGCAGTACTCGGTGGACACGGCCAAGGTGCTCGCGTTCACGTCGCTGTCGATGATCCCGGCGCTGATCTTCTTCTCGATCTTCGAGCGCCGCATCGTCGGCGGCCTGACCGGCGCGGTGAAGGGGTGACCGGGGCGGAGTCCTCGCAGCCCGTCGTCGTCGCGCTCCCCGAGGTGTCGGAGCGCGTGCGCGAGCTGCACGCGCGCATGACCCTCGAGGAGAAGCTGGCGCAGATCGTCGGCTACTGGGTCGACCAGGGCGGCGAGGTCGTCGCGCCCATGCAGGGCGAGATGGCCACGACCGGCCGCTACGAGGAGGCGACCGAGCACGGCCTCGGGCACCTCACCCGCGTGTACGGCACCCGGCCCGTGGATCCGGTCGAGCGCGCGTCCTGGCTGTGGGCCGAGCAGCGCCGCCTCCAGAAGGAGACGCGGCTCGGGATCCCGGCGCTCGTGCACGAGGAGTGCCTCACCGGGCTCGCCGCGTGGCAGGCCGCGACCTTCCCCACGCCGCTCGCGTGGGGCGCCTCCTTCGACCCGGGCCTCGTGGAGGAGATGGCGGCGCTCATCGGCGGGTCCATGCGCGAGCTCGGCGTGCACCAGGGCCTCGCGCCCGTGCTCGACGTGATCCGCGACGCCCGCTGGGGCCGCGTCGACGAGTGCATCGCCGAGGACCCGTACGTGGTCGGCACCATCGGGACGGCGTACGCGAAGGGGCTGCAGTCGGCCGGGATCCACGCCACGCTCAAGCACTTCGTCGGCTACTCGGTCTCGCAGTCGGGGCGCAACCACGCGCCCGCGCATGTGGGCCGGCGCTTCGTGGAGGACGTGCTGCTGCCGCCCTTCGAGATGGCGGTGCTCGACGGCGGGGTGCGCTCGGTCATGAACTCGTACGCGGAGATCGACGGCGCGCCCGTCGGCGCCACGACGGAGTACCTCACCGACGTGCTCCGCGGGCGCTGGGGCTTCGACGGCGTCGTGGTCTCCGACTACTTCTCCGTCGCGTTCCTCCAGGTGATGCACGCCGTCGCGGGCGACCGCGGCGAGGCGGCGGCGCTGGCCCTCGAGGCAGGGATCGACGTGGAGCTGCCGACGGGTGACGCGTACCTCGCGCCGCTGGCGGAGCGGATCCGCGCCGGGCTCGCCGACGAGTCCCTCGTCGACCGGGCGGTGCTCCGCGTGCTCGACGAGAAGGAGGAGCTGGGGCTGCTCGACGCGACGTTCGAGGATCCGCCCATGGAGATCGACCTCGACACCCCGGCCCACCGGGACGTCGCGCGCCGCCTCGCGGAGGAGTCGATCGTGCTGCTGGCGAACGACGGCACGCTGCCGCTCGCGGGCGGCGACCGCGCGGCTCCCGGACGCATCGCGCTCATCGGCCCCAGCGCCGACAGCGCCGAGGCGCTCATGGGCTGCTACTCGTTCGCGAACCACGTGCTCGCGCACCACCCGGGCACACCGCTCGGATTCGCGATCCCGACCGTGGCCGAGGCGCTCCGCGCGGAGCTACCCGACGCGGAGGTCGTGTTCGCGCACGGCGCCGACGTCGAGGGCGACGACCGCTCCGGCTTCGACGCCGCGGTCGAGGCGGCACGCGGATCCGACCTCGCGGTCGTGGTCGTCGGCGACCGGGCGGGCCTGTTCGGCCGCGGCACGGTCGGCGAGGGCAACGACGTCGAGAGCCTCGAGCTCCCCGGCGTCCAGCGCGAGCTGGTCGAGGCCGTGCGCGCCACCGGGACCCCCGTGGTCGTGGTGCTGCTCACCGGCCGACCGTACGCGGTGGCCTGGGCGCTCGAGGGCGATGCGGCTCCGGCCGCCGTGCTGCAGGCGTTCTTCCCGGGCGAGGAGGGCGGATCCGCGATCGCGGGCGTCCTCTCCGGCCGGGTGTCGCCGTCGGGCCGGCTGCCCGTGTCGCTCCCGCGCTCCGCGGGCGCGCAGCCGTTCTCGTACCTTCACCCGGTCCTCGGCGGGCCTTCGGAGGTGACGAGCGCGGATCCCACGCCCGTCCTCCCGTTCGGGCACGGGCTCTCGTACACGACGTTCGAGCGCTCGGACCTGCGGGTCGATGTCGCGGAGGTGGCCGCGGGGGAGTCGTTCACGGCCACCGTCGACGTGCGCAACACGGGCGACCGGGACGGCACCGACGTCGTGCAGCTCTACGCGCGTGACGTGCAGGGCAGCGTCACCCGGCCCGTCGCGCAGCTGCTCGGCTACCTGCGTCTGGACCTGGCCGCGGGCGAGTCCGCGCGCGTCACGTTCCGCGTGCCCACCACCCGGCTCGCCCTCACCGACCTGCGGTACCGCCGCGTCGTCGAGCCGGGCGCGGTCGAGCTGTGGGTCGGGCCGTCGAGCGCCGTGAAGGAGACGGAATCCGCGATCGCGGTCGTCGGATCCGTGCACCATGTCACGATCGCGGACGAGCGGTACGTGGGCACGTCGGTGGAGCGCGTCCTTGCCGACGGCGAGCCGCACCGCGAGGTGCGCTGACTTTATTCAATCGTCGGATTTCGCAAGTCATCGCAAATTTCTCCCCGGGCTCGCGCGAATGCTTCGTGAGCTCGGGATGAGTTATGCGCCGTGATCGCCTCTGAGTGGGAGGAAAGGCTCGGGCGTGCGAGGCGTAACGTTACGGCGCTGTTGCCCCCCTGCCATCGGCACTCCTCGAGGCCCTATAACGGGGGGGCTAAAGGCACGCGAACTGCAGGCAGTCATTCCAATAGGCTTGGGATGTGAGCACGGAAAAAGTACGCCCTGAGGGGCTCGACGTCAAATTCGAGAGCGACGAGGACAAGCGAAGCCCGAGTGGCCTACTTGCGCTTGCTTTTTATATATTGTCGATTGCACTTCTCGCCTTGGCTATCTTCACTTTTACCATCGACTCTCCATCTAATTTGTGGAATGGGGTCGGGTTGCTCAGTTTCAGTGTTACGAGCTTAGGCGTGGCAATAGCGCTCTCGATCTACCGCCGTCAAGGTGTCGAAGGGCGGAGGCAAGTCGCCGAAAATCGGCGCCAAGGGGCCGCCGATGCTCGTCTTCTCGAGAAAATTGATGGGAACTCCACTTCCGCCGCTACGCATGCGGCCTCCACGTATGACATCGTGAAGGAAATGGGTAACGTCAGGGATATCGCCGATGCAGCGTTGTCTGCAGAACCGGGCGTGGGCGATGCGGGAATCGAATCTGAAGAGTCGACGGAAGAATTCGAAGCCGAGGAGTCGACCGAAGAGGTCGAGGCTGATATCGTCCGCGTAGGCGGTGATGGTGAATACCGTAAACCGGCCGCGGTTCCTCTTTCTGTGCTGGCTGATTTGGTACAGGCCTGGGACCACCCAAGGCATCCTCGTGATCGGTGGACGGTCGGCAACCTGGTGGGTTCCTATCGCAAGATGAATGCCAATGGGAAGTTGACTAGCGCGCCTTGGATCGTCACTTTCAGGCGCTCAGGTGGCGAACAGGTCAATTACCGAGTGGCCTACGCGGGAACTCGAGGGCGCGGACCCGTCATCAGCGAAGTGTGACCTGCGAGGCGACGCGTTACTTCGTTGAGGGACGTCGTGAGGTGCGCAAGCTCCGCGGATCAGGTGCCCGCCGCCTCCACGGGCGCCGTCGTCATCGCCTGCAGCCCCGTGACCCGCAGCAGATCGAGCCGCGCCTCGTCCGTGCTGCCGGGCTCCGCCGTGTAGACGACGATGCGGAGGTCGCTGCCAGGCACCGAGAGGGTGTCGCAGTCGATGGTGATGGGGCCGACCGGCGTGCTCGTGACGGTCTTGCGGCTCGACCGGTGCTCGGCGACGCGCGCCTCGCTCCAGCGCCGTTCGAACTCGGGCACCTCGGCACGCAGCCGGGCCACGAGCCGGGCGAGCGAACGGTCCGCCGGGTAGCGACCGACGGCGGTGCGGAGATCCGCGGCGAGGTCGCGCGCGAACTCCTCCTCGTGCGCGGCGTCGAAGTCGGTGCCCGCGTGCCCCTGGGTGAAGTAGGTCCAGACGAGGTTGCGATCCCAGCCGGTGCGGGTCGACGGATCCCCGTTGAGCGCGGCCCACAGCGGATTCCAGAGGAGCATGTCGTGCGTCGCCGTGAAGACCGCCATGGGCACGTCCCCCAGCCGGTCGATGATGCGGTGCACGCCCGGCGGGATGTGCCGCGGCACCTCGCCGCGTCCGGGCGGGGCGACGCCCGCCACCCGGTGCAGGTGGTCGCGCTCGTCCTCGCTGAGGCGCAGCGCGCGGGCGAGCGCGCCGAGCATCTGCGGCGACGGGTTCACCGAGCGGCCCTGCTCGAGCCGCACGACGTAGTCGACGCTCACGCCCGCCAGCGCGGCGAGCTCCTCGCGGCGGAGGCCCGCGGTGCGGCGGTGGGATCCCTGGGGCAGGCCCACGTCCGCCGGCTGCACGCGCTCGCGCCAGGAGCGGAGGATGCTCGCGAATTCGGTCATGCCCCCATCCTGCGCGGGGGGAGGCGGATCAGCCTGGTACCGCCGGTCCTCCCGTCGACCGGTGCCTGGGCGATGCGGCGGGCGGGGCGCAGGCTCGACCCATGACCACCACGCTGATCACCGGATCCAACCGCAGCCTCGGCCTCGAGACCGCGCGCCGCCTCATCGAGGCCGGCCACACCGTCTACGCCGGCATGCGCGACACGGCCGACGGCGACGCCGCCCGCGCCCTCGGCGCCCACCCCGTGCAGCTCGACGTCGACGACCAGGCCTCCGTCGACCGCGCGCTCGCCTCGCTCCCGGCGCTCGACGTGCTCGTCAACAACGCCGGCATCCTCGGCGACTCGCAGGGCGTCGACGACCTCACCCCGGAGGCGATGCTGGCCGTGCTGCAGACGAACGTCGTCGCCGTGGTGCGCGTGACGCAGGCCGCGCTGCCGCTGCTCCGGGAGTCCGCCGCCCCCGTGATCGTGAACGTCTCCTCGGGCGTCGGCTGGCCGCGCGCCCTGGCTGGCTACGGCACCGACGAGAGCCACGTGATGACGATCCCGTACGCGACGTCGAAGGCCGCCCTCATCACCGCGACCGTGCAGTACGCGAAGAACCTGCCCGGCTTCCGGGTCAACGCCACCGACCCCGGCTACACGGCCACCGACTTCAACGGGAACACCGGCCACCAGACCGTGACCGAGGGCACCGACGCGACCGTCGCGATGGCGCTCGTGGGACCGGACGGGCCGACCGGCGAGTTCCACAGCCGGCACGGGCGCATCGAGTACTGAGGTCGGTCGCGCGCTGCGTCCGACGCCGCGATCGCGGCCGCTGCCGGGTAGCGTCGGAGCGTGACCTGGCCCGCGCTGCACATCACCCGATCCGTCGACGCGGACGTGGCGTCCGTCGTGGCCGTAGCGGGCGACCCCGCGCGGCTGCCGGAGTGGGCGGCGGGCGTCAGCTCGGGGATCCGGCTCGAGGGCGGGCGCTGGCTGTCGGACTCACCGATGGGCACTGTCGAGATCGCGTTCGCGGGCCCGCGCGAGCTCGGGATCCTCGACCACGACGTGACGCTCCCCGACGGCACCGTCGTGCGCAACCCGCTGCGCGTCCTCCCGAACGTCGACGGCAGCGAGGTCGTGTTCACGCTCTTCCGCCGGCCGGGCATGACCGACGTCGCCCTCGCGGAGGACGCGGCGCTCGTCGCGGAGGACCTCGATCGGCTCGCGGCGTTGGTCGCCCGCGGCTGATCCGCTCACCCGCCTGCCCGCTACCGTCGTCGCATGCCGTCCGCCCGCCTCGCCGCCCCCGAGGACCGCACCGCCCGGCTCGACCTCCACCGGCCGACGGTCGCCGACGCCGCCGAGGTGCACGCGATCCTCTCCGACCCCGCCGTCTGGACCCACTACCCGTCGCTGCGCGTGACCGACCCCGCGCAGACCGACCGCTTCCTCCGCGCGCGGGTCGAGGGCTGGGAGCGCGACGGCCTCGGCACCTGGACCGTGCGGGAACGCGACGCCCGCGCGGTCGTCGGATTCGGCGGCTGCAGCATCGCGCACGACGCCTTCTGGAACCTCGGCTACCGCTTCTCGCCGACCGTGCACGGCCGCGGCTACGCGACCGAGATGGCGACGCGGGCGATCGAGCGGGCGTGGATCCACCGCCCAGAGCTGCCCGTGGTCGCGTACCTCGTGGCGCACAACCACGCGTCGGCGGCCGTGGCCGAGAGGGCGGGCCTCACGCTCTCGCACCGCGGGCCGGATCCGGGCAACCCCGATCCCGCCGTCATGCGCCTCGTCTACGCCGACCGGGCGCTCACCGACGAGGAGCGGGACGCGACGATGCGCTGATCCTGGCTGCGACCGGCTCCGCGCGCCGCCTGCGCCAGGCCCCGACCTCGGCCACGAGGATCCGCGTCCCCGCCAGCAGTACGAGCGCGACCGCCGTCACGACGATCAGCGGCGGCATCAGGAAGCCGAGCCCGATCAGCGGGTGCTCCATCCCGAGAGCGGGCCAGCCCATGTCCACCCATCGGTCGGCGAGGAGCAGCAGCGCCGCCATGACGACGAGCTCCCCCGACAGCACCCCGATCGTGATCCGCGTCCCGAGTCGCATGCCGCCCCCTGCCGCCCTCGTCCGTCGACTCCCTGCCGAGCCGCCACCCTCGCACGGTTCCCCCGCCCGCGGAAGGCGCGCGCCCCCGCCCGGCCCCGCGCCACACTGGATCCATGAGCACCGCCGCCGACGCCCTCGCCCGCCTCGTCGAAGGCATCGACCGCGAGCGGCTGGGCGCGTACGGCGTCGTCGTGCGGGTCGGCGCCGACGAGGTCGCGCACCGCTGGCGGAGCGACGACCGCGAGAACCTCTACTCCGTGTCGAAGGGCGTGTGCGCGCTGGCCATCGGCATCGCGGTGGATGAGGGGATCCTCGCGCCCGACACCCGCGTCCCCGAGCTGCTGCCGGCCCTCGACCTCGGCGCCGGCGTCGATCAGGTCACCGTCGAGCACCTCCTCACCATGACCAGCGGCATCGACTTCGCCTGGTTCGGCGACGAGCCCGTGCCCGGCCCCGACCTCGCGCAGGCGATGCTCAGCGGGCCGAGCCGCGGCCGCGTATTCCAGTACAGCGATGCCAGCCCCTACGTCGCGATGCGGATGCTCGCCGCCGCGGTCGGCGACGTGCGCGACTGGCTCCTCCCGCGCCTCTTCGAGTCGCTCGGCATCGACAACCCGCAGTGGCACCGCTGCCCGCTCGGCTTCATCGTGGGCGGCAGCGGCCTGGAGCTCCGCACGGGCGAGCTCGCGCGCATCGGCCGGCTGCTGCGCGACCGCGGCGCGTGGGAGGGCCGGCAGCTCGTGAGCCAGGAATGGGTCGACCGGATGCACGGATCCTGGGTCGCCACCGGCGCCGATCCCGCCGCTCCCTTCGCCCGATACGGCCTCGCGACCTGGGACGGCCCCGGCGACGCCTGGCGCCTCGACGGCCGCTACGGGCAGTACGTGCTGGTCGACGGATCCCGCGACGCTGTCGTCACCATCACGGCCCACGAGGAGGAGCGGGACCATCTGCTCGCCGAGCTGGCGGCGGCGGCCGTCGCGGACGCGGCGCCCGTCGTCGGCTGAGCGGCCGGAACCCGGTCGATTCACGGGACTGGTAACATTACCAAGATGTCCGGCGCTTGGTAACATTACCGACATGCGTGACGCGACCGACAACCCCTTCAGCCCCGGCTCGGACACCGTCCCGGAAATCTGGGCCGGCCGCATCGAGCAGCTCGGCGATTGGCGCGACGTGGTCCGCCCCCGGCTCCTCCGGGGCCTCCCCGAGCGAGGCCGTACCGTGCTCGGCGAGCCCGGGCTCGGCAAGTCCGCCCTCGTGCGCCGCATCGCGTGGTCTGCCGACCGCGACGGGGACTGGGTCACGCCGCAGCTGCGCATCCCCCTCGGCACGGATCCCCTCAAGCCGGTCGCGGCGGCCGTGCTGGAGCTCGCGCAGGCTGCGGGCCTCTCCTCCCTGCGCGAGAAGCGCATCAAGGAGGCCATCGCCCGCGTCGAGTCGGTCGCGGCGGCGGGGCTGTCGCTCACCATGCGCGGGGGATCCGACCAGGACGGCCCCGAGCCGCACGCGGCGCTGACCGCGCTCCTCGTCGAGGTGGGTCGCGCGGCGATGCGGCACGAGAAGGTCGCCCTGGTCCACGTCGACGAGGTGCAGAACATCAGGGACGAGCGGACGCTCTCCCAGCTCCTCATCGCGCTCGGCGACGCCATCACGCACGAGGAGGAAGTCCCGATACCGGGCGGTGCCCGAGTCCGCCGGTCCCTGCCGATCGCTGTGTACCTCACCGGCCTACCGGACTTCGAGGACCGGGCTGGCGCGCACAAGGGGGCGACCTTCGCTCGGCGCTTCCGCACGACCATCCTGACGGCCATCGACGACGAGGACATCCGTGCCGCGCTGCAGGACTTCGTCATGCCCGGTTGGGAGGTCGCGGACGACTCCGGGCGCACCCGCCTCATCCGCATGGACCAGGATGCCGCCGCCGCGATCGTCGATCTGTGCCGCGGGGAGCCGTTCCTCTTCCAACTGGCCGGGGAGCGCGCCTGGTACGCCGGATCCGGGACGACCATCACCCGGGCCGAGGTCCACGCGGGCTGGCGGGGTGCGGAGCGCGAGGCGACCGCGCATGTCGAACGCATCCTCGAGCGGCTTTCGCCGCGGGAGCGCGCCTTCGTGGAAGCGATGGCCGCGCTGCCCGCCGAGGAGCGCACGCTCACCCGCATCGCGAAGGAGATGGGCCGATCGAGGGCCGCGGAGGTCGGCACCACGGCGCAGCGCTTGGATACCGTGCGCGGGATCATCGACCGGGGCACGTCGTACGGCTTCCGGCACCGCGCCATCGAGGCCCACCTCACGAGCGACTGGCCGCGTGTCGGCTGAGGCGGCCGGCTCGCCTCTGCGCCATCACGCGGGCCACCACCCGCTGAGCGCCACCACCTCCGCCGCGATCTCCGCGACCGTCCGCCCGTCGGTCGCCACGCGGTGCACCGCGTCCGACGCGCCTGCCTCCAGCCGCGGCGCCGCCGTCGCGCTCCGCTCGATCGCCTCCGCCAGCCCCGACCCGATCTCGCGCCCGGCCAGCCGCGCGGCCGCCGTCGCGTCGTCGGCCGTGAGCAGCACGCCGACCGCCTCGACCTCGCCGCCGAGCGCCGCCGTGAGCCCGGCAGCTCGAGCACGCTGACGGTGTTCGTGTAGATCACGCGCGTCCAGCCGGCGTCGCGGTAGTTGCGCCACACGGCCGCGAGGTTCCGCTCGGCCAGCGGGATCCCCTGCCGCCACGGCTCTGGGTGGGCCTGGTCGAGCGCATCGCCCTCGATGAGCGCGTGCGCGATGTCGGCCGACGCGAGGATCCGCGACACCTCCGCCGCCACCGTCGTCTTGCCGACGCCCGAGCGCCCGCCGAGGAAGAGCGCCTGCGTGCGGGATCCGGAGTCCATCCGGACAGGGTCGCACGGGCGTGCGCGGACGCGCCGCGACCGGCGTTGACACGTCGCCCGCGGCCCCGGGACAATGGGCGGACGTTGTTCTTACAACGTTGTAACGGCTCGGATCCACCCGGCACGACCGGCGTCGATCGGCCCCGCTCCCGATGATGTGAAGGACCACCCCATGACCGACGCCCGCCCCACGGCCGACGCCCGCACCGCACCCGACGCCCGGATCGCCATCGACCGCACCGCCGTCGTCGCCCCCGTCAACCGACGCACCTTCGGCTCGTTCGTCGAGCACCTCGGCCGCTGCGTCTACGACGGCATCTACGAGCCCGGCCACCCCACCGCGACCGCCGACGGCTTCCGCGGCGACGTCGTCGACCTCGTCAAGGAGCTCGGCACCGGCGCCATCCGCTACCCCGGCGGCAACTTCGTCTCCGGCTACCGCTGGGAGGACGGCGTCGGCCCGCGCGAGGACCGCCCCAAGCGCCTCGACCTCGCCTGGCACTCGCTCGAGACCAACGAGGTCGGCCTCGACGAGTTCGCACGCTGGTGCGAGCTCACCGGTAGCGAGCTGATGATGGCCGTCAACCTCGGCACGCGCGGCGTGCTCGAGGCCCTCGACATCCTCGAGTACTCGAACCACCCGGGCGGCACCGCGCTCTCCGACCAGCGCATCGCCAACGGGTCGCCCGAGCCGCACAACGTGAAGATGTGGTGCCTCGGCAACGAGATGGACGGCCCGTGGCAGGTCGGCCACATGACCGCCGACGACTACGGCAAGCTCGCGAACCGCACCGCCGGCGCCATGAAGATGGTCGACCCCACGCTCGAGCTCGTCGCGTGCGGCAGCAGCGGATCCGGCATGCCGACCTTCGGCGAGTGGGAGCGCACCGTGCTCGAGCACGCGTACGACAACGTCGACTTCATCTCCGCGCACGCCTACTACCAGGAGCGCAAGGGCGACCTCGGCAGCTTCCTCGCCTCCTCGCTCGACATGGAGTACTTCATCCGCACGGTCGTCGCGTCGGCCGACCAGGTCAAGTACCGCCGCAAGAGCGACAAGACCATCAACATCTCGTTCGACGAGTGGAACGTCTGGTACCTCGACGAGCACCAGGAGTCCGGCGTCATCACCGAGGGCTGGCCCTACGCGCCGCACCTGCTCGAGGACGTCTACTCGGTCGCGGACGCGGTCGTGCTCGGCAACCTCATGATCACGCTGCTGAAGCACAGCGACCGGGTCACGTCGGCCAGCCTCGCGCAGCTCGTGAACGTGATCGCGCCGATCATGACGGAGAAGGGCGGCGACGCCTGGCGCCAGACCACGTTCTTCCCGTTCTCGGTGACGAGCCGGCTCGCGCAGGGCGAGGTGCTGCGCCCCCGGATCGACGTGGGCACGTACGAGACCGAGGTGCACGGCACCGCGCCGCTCGTCGACTCGGTCGCGACCTTCGACGAGACCACCGGCCGCGCCGCGGTCTTCCTCGTGAACCGCAGCCTGGCGGAGGCCCTCACCATCGAGGTCGACGTCGCCGGCCTCGCCGTCTCCGAGGTGCTCGAGGCCGTGGGGATCCACGACGAGGACGTCTACGCGAAGAACACCTTCGAGGACCGCGAGCGCGTGGGCCTCACGCCGAACGCCTCGGCGACGCTCGCCGACGGCACCCTCACGATCACGCTGCCGCCCGTGTCGTGGACGGCCGTGTCGCTCGGCTGATCCGCGCCCGCTCGACCACGCGCCCGTCGCGCCGCCTCCGCGGCCGGCGGGCGTCGTGCACTCCGGGTCAGCGCCCGTCCCGGCCCCGGTACAGCGTCATGAGCGTCGCCGAGATGCGGCCGCCCGGGCCGAGCTTGTGGCCGTTCGCCTCGAGCCAGGCGCGGGCAGCGGCGCGCTCGCCGGTCGGGGCGGTGCCGGCGGTGACGCCTGCGGCTCGCGCGGGCTCGTCGTGGATCGGCGTGATCGTCACCGTGGTGTGCCGCCCGGCCGCGACGTACGGCGCGAGCGCGGCGTGCAGGGCGCGGGCGTCGGCGGGAGCGAGGTCGATCTCGTGCACGACGCCGTCGAGGCCGAAGCGCACCGTCTCGGTCGCGTCGGGTGTCGCGCCGCCCGCCGCGCCGCCGCGCTCGTCGTCATCGCGCGGATCCACGTCGTCGGTCATGCCTTCTCCTCGAGCTCTCGATCCCCTCCGGCAGCCTAGGTCGCCGCGGCGACAGCGCCTGCGGCGCACATGAGAACGATTCTCTTCTAGGCTGAGCGGATGGATCCCCACCGCGATGCCCGCCCGTCCGTCGTCCGCGGCGGGCTGGCCGTCACCCTCGTCTCGGCGAGCGATCTCGGTGCCGCGTCGCGCGTCGCCGCGGCCGCCGTCGGCGCACCCGCATCCGCGCCGCCCGCGGTCGTCGAGGCGCCGGGCGGCGACAGTGGCGACCTCGGCGCCGGCCTCGCCGAGGGCCTCATCGCGGACGCCGACGACGGTCGCCGCGGGCTCGCGGTCGTCGCGCTCGAGCCCGCCGCGGATCCGCTCGAGGTCGCGCTCGTGCTCGAGCACGTCGTCGAGGCGCGGCACCCCGGGGCCACTCCCATCGGCATCCTCGACGTGGTCGCGGTCTCCTCCGTCGCCGAGATCCGCGACCTGCTGCTCGACCCGGGCGACGCCGACGCGACACCGTTCGACGCGGCCGAGCGGTTGGCCGGGCGGCTCGAGTGCGCGAGCGTCGTGGTGCTCGACGACCTGGATCCCGACCGCCCCACCGCCGATGCCCGGCGAGCCGTCGCCCTGCTCGCGCACCTCGCCCCGGACGCCCGCGTCGTCGCCACGGCCGACCGGGACTCGCTCGCGCCGGCACCCCTGCGCATCGGTCGCGGGCGCGCCCGAGGGCTCGCCGCGGGCACGGGCTGGCAGGTCGCGCTTGCGGGCGAGGCCGCGGCGACCTCGGCCGGCGGGATGGGCGTGCACGTCTTCCGCGACCCGCGCCCGTTCCACCCCGGCCGCCTGCACGCGGCCGTCGCGCACGACCTCGTCCCGGGCCCCGTCGGCCGGATCGTCCGCTCGCGCGGGCTCGTGCGCCTCGCGACCCGGCCCGCGACGGTCGGCTCGTGGGCGACCGCGGGCGACGTGCTGAGCCTCGACCCGACCGCCATGCGCAGCTGGGACGCCGACTCGCCGGCCGGGCAGGAGATCGCGTTCGTGGGCGAGCACCTCGACGGCGCCCTGCTCGACGGGATCCTCGGCGCGTGCCTCCTCGCGCCCGCCGAGCTCGTGGCCGGGCCCGATGCCTGGCACGGGTACGCGGATCCGTTCCCCGTCTGGGACACCGAGCACCGGCACTGACGCGGGCCGTGCGGGCGTCCGTCACGACGGACCCCTCGGGATCGCGCGCTCACGCGACGGCGCCGCCTCCGCGGGGGAGGCGGCGCCGTCGCGCGGGCTCACGCGGTGAGCCGATCCGGGTGATCCGGGTGTCGCCGATCACGCACCCGGAGCGCAGTGCGGGTCCTGGCCGGGGATCGGGTAGTCGGGCGCGATGCAGCCGTGGAAGTACCCGGCGCCCGACGCGGCGGCCGTGGTGTCGACGCCGGTGGCGGCGTGCGCGGCCATCGGGCTGAGCACGAGCGCCGCGCTGAGCGCGCCGAGCGCGAGGGCAGAGCGCGCGGCGGTCGAGGGGCGGCGCGAGGCGGTCCCGGTCGTGGTCATGGTGCATCTCCTTGTTCTCGTGGGGGGCGGAGCGCGCCGCTGCGGACGTGCACGAGCGGCGGGCGACGACACGAGGGTGGGAGCCCGCGGTCGGCCCGGATCGGCGCGCGCGTCATCTGTGGAGGGCTCCCGCGTGATCCCGCTGCACCGCAGGGCCCTTGCCGATCCCGCAAGGAGTCATGCGCGCCGCGATTGGACGCGACAGCCTCGAGCCATGGACATCACGCAGCGCATCGAAGGTCAGCAGAAGTGGGACGCGGTCGTCATCGGCGGCGGAGTGGCGGGATCGAGCGCGGCGCTCATGCTCGCGCGGGCCCGCCGCAGCGTGCTCGTCGTGGACGCCGGCCAGCCCCGCAACGCGGTCGCCGCGCACATGCACGGAGTGCTCGGGCACGACGGCAAGCCACCTCGGCAGCTGATCGCCGAGGGGCGGCGCGAGATCGAGGGCTACGGCGGCGTCGTGGTCGACGGGCGGGTGGAGCGGGTCGCGGCCCTCGAGGATCCGGCCGGCCCGCGCTTCCGCGTGACGCTCGACGGCGGCGCCGAGGTCACGGCCCGCCGCGTGATCCTCGCGGCCGGCCTCGCCGACGTCCTGCCCGAGGTCCCCGGCCTCGCCGCGCACTGGGGCGCGGGCGTCGTCGTCTGCCCCTACTGCGACGGATACGAGGTGCGCGACCGCCGCATCGGGGTGCTCGCGACCGGGCCGGGCAGCCTCCACCACGTGCAGATGCTGCGGCAGTGGTCGGCCGACATCACGTTCCTCGTCGCGGGCGGCACGGCCGACGGCGCACCGCTGGAGATCGACGCCGCGACCCGCGCGGGCATCGACGCCCGTGGCATCCGCGTGGAGGAGGCCGCGGCCGTCCGCGTGCTCGGCGAGCGCGGCGCGCTGGAGGGCGTGGAGCTCGCCGACGGCCGGATCCTCGAGCTCGACTCGCTGTTCGCCATGCCGGGCGTCGCGCCCCGTGACGGGTTCGCCCGCGCGCTCGGCGCCGCGACCGAGGAGACGCCCTGGGGTCCGTTCGTCGCGGCGGATCCGACGGGCCAGACGAGCGTGCCCGGTCTCCTCATCGCGGGCAACGCGTCGAGCGGATCCGCGAACGTGCCCGTGGCCATGGCGGCCGGCACCATGGCGGGCGCGATGGCGAACGCGGGGATGGTCACGGAGGACGTGGCGATCGCCGTGGCGGCGGCGCCAGCGGCCGTCGCCCGGTAGCGCTGGGTCGGATCCCGAAGTAAACTTGAGTCCGCACGACTCAAGTAATACCGAAGGGGAACGCAGTGGCCAACATGCAGGGCGCACCCGCCACCGACGAGAACGCGAAGACCGCGCTCGAGCAGTACGGGGTGAACCTGACCGAGATCGCGAAGAGCGGCAAGCTCGACCCGGTCATCGGACGCGACGCGGAGATCCGGCGCATCAGCCAGGTGCTCACGCGGCGCACCAAGAACAACCCGGTGCTCATCGGCGAGCCCGGCGTCGGCAAGACCGCCGTCGTCGAGGGCCTCGCGCAGCGCATCGTCGCGGGCGACGTGGCCGACTCGCTCAAGGGCAAGCAGCTGGTGTCGCTGGACCTCGCGGCGCTCGTCGCCGGAGCCAAGTACCGCGGGGAGTTCGAGGAGCGGCTGAAGGCGGTGCTGAAGGAGATCGACGACGCCGACGGCGAGATCATCACGTTCGTCGACGAGCTGCACACGCTCATGGGGGCGGGCGGCGGCGAGGGATCCGTGGCCGCGTCGAACATGCTGAAGCCCATGCTCGCGCGCGGCGAGCTGCGCCTCATCGGCGCGACCACGCTCGACGAGTACCGCCAGTACATCGAGAAGGATGCCGCCCTCGAGCGCCGGTTCCAGCAGGTGTACGTGGGGGAGCCCTCCGTCGAGGACACCATCGCGATCCTCCGTGGGCTCAAGGGCCGGTACGAGGCGCACCACCAGGTGCCCATCACGGATGCGGCGCTCGTCGCGGCCGCGTCCCTCTCGAATCGCTACATCCCCGCCCGCCAGCTGCCCGACAAGGCCATCGACCTCATCGACGAAGCCGCGTCGCGGCTGCGGATGGAGATCGACTCGTCGCCCGTGGAGATCGACGAGCTGCGGCGCGCGGTCGACCGGATGCGGCTCGAGGAGCTCGCGCTCAAGCGCGAGAAGGACGAGGCGTCGAAGGCGCGGCTCGCGAAGCTGCGCGAGGACGTCGCGGCGCGCGAGCAGACGCTCGGCGAGCTGCAGCGCCGCTGGGAGGCGGAGCGGGCCAGCGTCAACCGCGTCGGCAAGCTGAAGGACGAGCTCAACGAGCTGCGGATCCGCGCCGAGCGGGCCCAGCGCGAGGGCAACCTGGAGAAGGCGTCGCGCCTGCTCTACGGCGAGATCCCCGTGATCGAGCGCGAGGTCGCGCAGGCGGAGGCCGCCGAGTCGGTGCCGTCGGCCGAGGACCGCATGGTGAACGAGCAGGTGACGGCCGAGGATGTGGCGGCGGTCGTCGCGGCGTGGACGGGGATCCCCGTCGGCCGGCTGCTCCAGGGCGAGACCGAGAAGCTGCTGCACCTCGAGCAGGAGCTGGGCAAGCGGCTCATCGGGCAGAAGCAGGCCGTGCGGGCCGTCGCGGACGCGGTGCGGCGCACGCGGGCCGGCATCTCGGATCCCGACCGGCCCACCGGGTCCTTCCTCTTCCTCGGGCCCACGGGCGTCGGGAAGACGGAGCTCGCGAAGGCGCTCGCCGAGTTCCTGTTCGACGACGAGAAGGCGATGGTGCGCATCGACATGAGCGAGTACGGCGAGAAGTTCGCCGTGTCGCGGCTCGTCGGAGCGCCTCCCGGGTACGTCGGCTACGAGCAGGGCGGCCAGCTCACCGAGGCCGTGCGGCGGCGCCCGTACTCGGTGGTGCTGCTCGACGAGGTCGAGAAGGCGCACCCCGAGGTGTTCGACGTGCTGCTGCAGGTGCTCGACGACGGCCGGCTCACCGACGGCCAGGGCCGCACGGTCGACTTCCGCAACGTGATCCTGGTGCTCACCAGCAACCTCGGCTCGCAGTTCATCAGCGACGCCACGCTGCCGCTCGACCAGCGCGAGCAGGCCGTGCAGCAGCTCGTGCGCCAGACGTTCAAGCCGGAGTTCGTGAACCGGCTCGACGACATCGTGGTGTTCCAGACGCTGTCGATGGACGACCTCGCGCAGATCGTGGAGCTCTACATCGACCGGCTCGGCGTGCGCCTCTCGGACCGCCGGCTCGCGCTCGGCGTCACGCCCGACGCGCGCCGCTGGCTCGCCGAGCGCGGCCACGATCCGCTGTACGGCGCGCGCCCGCTGCGCCGCCTCATGCAGCGCGAGATCGACGACCGCCTCGCGCGCGAGCTGCTCGCGGGCGACATCCGAGACGGCGACGCGGTGCGGGTCGACCTCGCACCCGACGGCGACGGCCTCACGGTCGCGCGCGCGTGGAGCGACGAGCCGGAGGATGCGGCGCCCGGCGCCTGACGCCCGGCGTCCGATCTCGATGCGGCCCGCCGCGCTCGTCCGTCAGTGGCGCGCGGCGGGCCGGATCCGACCGCCGGAGATCTCCAGCACCTCGTCGCTGAGGGCATCGATGTGCTCGCGTTCGTGGCTGGTGAAGAGGATCGTCGTGCCGATCGCATTCTGCCGGTGCAGCTCCTCGGTCAGACGCTCGACGCTCTCGGCATCCAGCGCGTTGTAGGGCTCGTCGAGCAGTAGCACCTCGGGCCGTTCCATGAGCGCCTGCGCGAGCGACAGCTTCTGCTTCATCCCGATCGAGTAGCTGCGGACGCGGGTGCGGGAGTCCGGGTCGAGCCCCATCGCCCGCATCGCGTCGCGCACCTCGTCGACGGTGATCCGCTTCCGGATCGCGGCTAGCTCGGTCAAGTTCTGCAGCCCCGTGCGATGGGCCAGGTACGCCGGCCCGTCGATGATCGCGCCGAAGCGGTCGGGGAATGTGCGGCCCGGCGACAGGAGAGCGGGATCGATGTCGATGACGCCGGCGTCCGGCCGCAGGAACCCGCAGATCAGCTTGAACAGCACGGACTTGCCGCAGCCGTTGGGGCCGACGAGGCCGTAGGTGCGGCCGCGTTCCAGCGCGAGGTCGACCCCCTCGAAGAGGGTGACGCCGCGGAAGCCCTTCGTGACGCCGGTGAGGGTGATGATCGCCATGGTTCTCCTTGTCGAGATCTACGCGTGCGGGACGGTGCGGACGAGCGCGGACAGCGCGAGGCGGAGAAGGGCAGCTGCGAGTGCCAGCGTCAGGGTGGCCTGCCCGACTGCGTCCCACCCGCCTCGGGTCACGGCCATGTCGGCGAGCTGTACGGGCAGCCACGTGCTCGTTCGGAGCTGGAGGGCCCCGCCGGCGACGATCACCGCGATCGTGATCAGCCCCGCCGCGGCACCGCGCGCGAGCCAGGCGACGACGAGCGTGCCCGTCGAGTAGGCGGAGAGCTGCAGCATGCCGCCGACGGCGAAATGGCAGGCGAGGAGAGCGAGGCGGTCGGCATCGGGGAGCAGCGCGGCGGATCCGGTGGACATCGCGACGGCGAGACCTGCCGCGGCGATCGTCGCCAGGTACGCCGCCGCGGCACGCACGTGGTGAGCGGTCCGCGAACGCGCCCAGCGAGCCGGCGATCCGTGGCGGAGCAGCCGCTGGTACGCCACCCCGCCTGACTCCTCGGACTCGCGCAGCTGGACGACGAACGCGAAGCCCCCGTAGACGATCAGACCGCCCAGGCACCGCAGGATCGTCCCGTCGCCGGAGAGGGCGTCGGCGAGCCGGTCCGCGGCGGACGAGCCGAGCGAGGGGTCGGCCGGCAGCAGCATCAGCCCCGTGAGGGCGCCGATCGCGGCGACCGCGAGCACGATCCATGCCCTCACGGCCGTCGCCGGCCGATGAGAGCGGGCAGGGAACGGCGCCGGCGATCCATGCCCCGCAGGACGACGACGCACACGGCGCATGCGGCGAGCGTGATCGCCCAGCTGACGGCGGCGGCGCCGGGAGCGGCCACGATCGAGAGGACGGTCGTGAGCTGTCCCAGGTTGAGCGGTGAGCCCGCGTCGACGAATCCAGCGGCCGACAGCAGCGCGATCACCGCGACCGCGACCGCGAAGGCGACGTCGATGCCGCGGACGGGTGACACCAGGTGCAGCGTGAGCGAGATGAGCTGAAGGACGAGGAGCAGGCTGATGGCCAGGACGACCGTCGCGACGAGCGCCGCGAGCCACGGCCAGCCCGGACTCTGCAGCTCCACCGGATAGCTGTCGATCCCGTGGCTGCCGTCGTCCGCCGCGGGCAGGCCGAGAGTCGTGACGTACATCGCGGCCAGCACCACGGGCACGACGGCGAGCGCCCACAGGAGACCGTCCCGGCAGGCGGCGCCGACGGCCCTCATGTAGCTCCCGTGACGGATCAACCTCTGGGCTCCGGTGTCGGCAGGCGCGCGCACGACGAGGGCGACGAGCCACACGGTGAGCACCACGTTCGCGAGGAAGCGGGTGTCGGTGACGTCGTCGAGCATGGCCTTGGTCTGCGTGAGGTGCACGGCTCGACCGGACGTCTCCTCGAAGGCGCGCGCGTAGGAGCCCGATGCGACGGCGAGGACGGCGATGACGAGCGATGGGACGCTCGCGGACCGGTCGAAGAGGGTTACGACAGGCGGCCGCTGTGCGGGGCTCGGCGGATGACGACGGCGGCGATCGCCGAGACCACGAGCGCGAGGACGAGTGTCGGGAGCATCATCTGCAGGTCGGAGTCGTAGGACAGGCCGTACGCGCTCGCCGAGTAGTAGAGAGCGAGTCGCGGCATGCCCACGACGGCGGCGGCGAAGGTCTGTCCGAAGACCAGGAGCATGGGCGCGGCGAGCGCGAGGAGACGATTGCGGATGAGGAGCAGGGCGGTGATGCCCATCACCGCGTAGACGGCTCCGCAGAACCCGGTCCAGGTCGAGAAGACCAGGCCGAAGGGGATGTCGCCGAGCCGCAGCACGGCGCCGAAGCCCGTCTGGTGGCGGCTGTACTCGGCGGCCGCTGCTGCATCCATGTAGGACATCGACGGATCGATGCCGGGGTTCCCGATGAGAGGCAGGACGTGGAAGGCCAGGAGATAGGGGACGAAGGACATCAGGAACGCGAGAGCGAAGCCGACCGCGCCGGCCTGTCCCAGGCGCGCCAGGATGAGCGCCCGCACCGGGCGACGGAGCCGCTGAGCGCCGATAAAGCGGTGGGCGAGGTCAGAGGAGAAGCGCGTGCACGTCACGACCACGATGGCGAGCGGCAGGAGGATGAGCCAGGGCGTGAGCATCGCGGATCCGAACGCCTGAAAGTGATCTCGCGAGATGGAGTGCGCGACGACCTTGTTCAAAGACGGGACGGTCGTCGAACAGAGAGCCACGGCCCCGATGATCTGCACGGCCCCGACCGTCCTGCGTCGATTGGTAATGGTCATGGTGGGGTCTTCTTCTCCTTCACGCGTACTCGGATGGAGGGCGCGGGCCCCGTGGGGCCCGCGCCTCCGATCAGTTGCTGTGCCAGGACCCGATGGCCTCGACTCGGACGAGGGCGTATTCGCTCGTGTGGAGCTGGAGATGGACGGTGGTCCCGCCGATGAACGGGGCGTCCAGGGGCGCCGATTCGCCGTCTCCGATGGTGTTCGTATCCGCCCCGCAGGTGCCATTCCCCTGATTTCAGATGCGCGCGTTCATGTGGTAATCCGAGCCCACCGAATCGAGGTGGACCGCCGCTGAGGTGCTCGTGAACACCTTGTTCTGCGCTGCGGAGTTCCAGGGCTGCTGGAGGTTCGGCACGATGGCGTCGAAGTGCGAGTCGCCGGTTCCGGCGTAGGCGGCGCTTCCGGCCCCGACGATGAGGCAGACGAGAGCGGTGGTGGAGAGGGTTTTCGTGGTGATGCGCATGAGGATCCGTTTCTGCGATGAGGTGCGTGGCGGCGTTTCATGGCGACCACGAGGTCATCGGCAGCGTCATCGCGTGCGTGGATCATGCAGCAGTTCTGGTGTCGAGGGAGGCCTCGAGGTTCGTCATCGGCGCGTCAGGAGCGCCGACGAGGGCGACTCTAGAAGTGCGGCCGCGATCGGAGGCCGGTTCTCCACAGGAGCTCCTCGAGGGGGACGTGCGCTGGACCGGTGCCGTGCGCGGCGGCCCGTGTCGCCCGCCGGATCAGACCGCCGTCACCCGCAGGATCGCGATCGACTCGGGCAGCATCCCCGGGGCGTGCAGGCCGGAGGCCGCGAGCGCCTGGCCCGTCAGCTCGACGCCGTCCCACCAGGCGGGCGCGGTGAAGCCCGGTTCGGGGGTGTCCACGCGCACGGGCTCCACGCGGTAGCGGCGCGCGGGATCGAGGCCCGGCAGCAGGAAGCGGCCGCGCGGGGAGACCTCGGAGCGGCCGACCGACGCGAGGAAGAACAGCGCCGCGTCGGACGACGACGCGACCGCGCCGTAGACGAGGAGCGTCGGGTCGCTCTCGTCGGCGCGGACGACCGTGCCCGTGTGCATCAGCGCGCGCTCCTCCTTGTAGAGGGCGATCCACGCGGCGAGGTCGGCGTTCTCCTCGTCGGTGGCCTGCGCGAGGTCCCACTCGATGCCGAGGTGGCCGTACAGCGCCGAGCCCGCGCGGAAGGCGAGGCGGTGCGCGCGGCCGGTGGTGTGGCTGACGCCGGACGCGATGTGGGAGCCGAGGAGCTCGGGCGGGAGGAGCTGCATGGTCCAGCGCATCATCGTCTGGCGGTCGAGGGGGTCGATGCAGTCGGAGACCCACACGCGGTCGGTGCGCTCGAGCACGCCGAGGTCGACGCGGGCTCCGCCGGAGGAGCACGACTCGATCTCGAGGCCGGGGAAGCGCGCCCGCAGCTCGTCCATGAGGCGGTACGCCGCGAGCGTCTGCAGGTGCACGCCCGCCTGGCCGCGCGGGGAGATGCCGGCGTCGACGAGGTCGCGGTTGTGGTCCCACTTGATGTAGGCGATGTCGTTCTCGGCGAGGATCGCGGTCATCCGCTCGAGCACGTAGGAGTACGCCTCGGGGATCGCGAGGTCGAGCACCTGCTGCTGGCGGGCGCGCACGGGGAGGCGGCCGCCGGTCTGCATGATCCACTCGGGGTAAGCGCGCGCGAGGTCGGAGTCCTCGTTCACCATCTCGGGCTCGAACCACAGGCCGAACTCCATGCCGAGGCCCGTGACGTGGTCGATGATCGGGCCGAGGCCGTCGGGCCAGACGCCCTCGTCGAGGTACCAGTCGCCGAGGCCCGCGTGGTCGTCGCGGCGGTGGCGGAACCAGCCGTCGTCGAGCACGTAGCGCTCCACGCCGAGGGCCGCCGCGCGATCCGCGAGGTCGGTCAGGCGCGCGAGGTCGTGGTCGAAGTAGACGGCCTCCCACACGTTGATGGTCATGGGCCGGTCGCGGCGCGGGTGCGTCTCGCGGGCGCGCAGGTGGCGGTGGAAGCGGGCGGCCTGGTCGTCGAGGCCGTGGCCGAACGCCGCGTAGACCCACGGGCTCGCGTACGACTCGCCCGCGGCCAGCCGCACCTCGCCGGGGAGCAGCAGCTCGCCGCCGCCGATCACCTGCCGGCCGGTGGAGAGGCGCTCGGCGTAGTGCCGGTGGTTGCCGCTGAACGCGACGTGCACGCCGCGCACGTCGCCGTGGCGGAAGCCGAAGCCGGGCGTGCCGACGGACAGCAGGGTCGCGGCGTCGGGTCCGGTGCGGCCCTTGCGGCCCTCGCGCTCGTGGATCCCCACCACCAGCTCCCGGCGCTGCGGCGTGCGCTCGAGGCCCCAGCGTCCGGCGAAGTCGAGGATCTCGCGGGCCTCGGGCGGCAGCGGCAGCGCGAGCGTGACGCCGCCGAGGTCATAGGTCGTGTCGCCGAGGTTCGTGGCCTCCGCGCGCTTGCGGACGAGGCCGGACGCCAGCAGCTCGACGTCGAGAGCGAGGCCGAGCCCCGCGACCTCGTCGACCGCGTCGACGTGCACGAGCGCGGGGCCGGTGGACGCGGATCCCGGGCGCCCGTCGACGCCGACGGGGAGCGGATCGCCGTCGACGGTGGCCGAGGTGACGCGGAAGAGCGGCGACCAGTCGGCGCCGTCGCGGTGGCCCTCGAGGCCGGGCTTGCCCGTCCACGAGGTGTGCGCCTCGGGCAGGATCGCGAGGCGGATGGGATCGTCGGCGACGCTGCCCGCGAACGGCGCGAGGTCCGCGCGCACCATGGTCTCGAGGTCGGCCGGGGTGGTGTCGCCGAGGTCGGCGCCCCAGTGCACGACGGCCGGGAGGCGGCCCTCCGTGAGGTCGAGCACGAGCGAGACGCCGGATGCCCGGAGGTGGAGGAGGGCGGAGGGGACGGCGGTGTCGGGCATGGTGCTCCTCGCGTCGATGCGGGTGGGGATGGATCCATCCTCCCGTGCCGACGCGGATGCGCGCGCTGAGGCGGCGCGCGTGCCGTCAGTCCAGGTCCTCCAGCGCCGGCACGGCCGTCCCGTCCTGCCGGTCGGCGCTGACGCTCGTGCCCGGCTGCGACCGGCGGGCGCGCAGGGTGTGGGCGCGGATCCGCTCGACGGCCTCCGGGTCGCGCAGCTCGTCCTCCGACGGCCCCACCGGCTCCGCCACGATCTGGCTGGCCGGGCCGATGAGGAGATCGACCGAGCCCACCCCGCCCTGGGGCAGCCAGACGGGCACCGTCACGGTCGCCGCCGCCGCGCCCGCGCGCGCGAGCTCCTGGGCGCACTCGACGACCGCCCGGGCGATGTCGTCGCCCGTCAGATAGCGCCCGTCGGCGTAGTGGATGGTGTGCACGCCTTCAGTGAAGGCCATCCCACCCCCGCCGCCTAGGGCCTTGCCGCCAGCGGACAGGGGGTGGAGGGTCCGCCGCGCGCGGGCGCGCACCCGGGCCGTCCGCCCGCCGTCGGTACGCTCGGCGGATGACCTACGCCGCTCATCCCGATCGCTACTCCTCCATGCCGTACCGCCGCTCCGGCCGCAGCGGGCTGAAGCTCCCCGAGCTCTCGCTCGGCCTCTGGCACAACTTCGGCACCGCCCGCCCGATCGACACCCAGCGCGCCATCGTGCGCCGCGCGTTCGACCTCGGCATCACGCACTTCGACCTCGCCAACAACTACGGCCCGCCTCCCGGCAGCGCCGAGACCGCGTTCGGCCGGATCCTCGCCGAGGACCTCCGCCCGTACCGCGACGAGATCGTCATCTCCTCCAAGGCCGGCTACCTCATGTGGGACGGCCCCTACGGCGAGTGGGGATCCCGGAAGTCGATGCTGGCGTCGCTCGACCAGAGCCTCGGCCGCATGGGCCTCGAGTACGTCGACGTCTTCTACTCGCACCGGCCGGATCCCGAGACGCCCATCGAGGAGACCATGGGCGCGCTCGCGACCGCGGTGCACCAGGGCAAGGCGCTGTACGCGGGCATCAGCAACTACTCGCCCGAGCAGACCGAGCGCGCGGTCGCGGCGCTCGCCGAGCACAAGGTGCCGCTGACCATCCACCAGCCGAGCTACTCCATGTTCAACCGGCACGTCGAGGGCGGGCTGCTGCCCGTGCTGGAGGAGGCGGGATCCGGCTGCATCGTGTTCTCGCCGCTCGCCCAGGGGCTGCTCACCGACCGGTACCTGTCGGGATCCATCCCCGCCGACTCGCGCGCCGCCACGAGCGGGTTCCTCGACGAGTCCGCCGTCTCCTCCGTCTACCTCGAGCGGGCGCGCGGCCTGCAGGCCGTGGCCGAGGGGCGCGGGCAGACGCTCGCGCAGCTCGCGCTGTCGTGGGTGCTGCGGCACCCGGGGATCACGAGCGCGCTCATCGGCGCGTCGAGCGTGGAGCAGCTGGAGCAGAACGTGGCCGCCGCGGGCGCTCCCGCGCTGACCGACGACGAGCTGGCGGCCATCGAGCCGCTCGCGGTCGACGGCACCGGGCGCTGATCCGCGGATGACGGACGCACCCGCCCCCTCGACCGCGCTGGCCGACCGCGTCGCGCGGATCCTCGACGCGCAGGGGATCGTCGACGGCCACGACGACCTCGTGTGGGCGCTCCGCGAACGCGCGGTGCGGGAGGGCGGGCCGAGCGCGTCCGTCGCCGACGACGTGATCGCGCGCCTCGCGGTGGAGGATGCCGTGCCCGGCCTGCACACCGACCTGCCGCGGCTCGCCCGCGGCCGGGTGGCTGCCCAGTTCTGGTCGGTGTGGGTGCCAAACCTGCCCGGGATCGACCCGGTGCGCTCGACCATCGAGCAGATCGACGTCGTGCGCCGCCTCGTCGCCGCGCACCCCGATCGGCTCGCGCTCGCCGTGACGGCCGACGACGTGGACCGCGTCGTCGCCTCCGGCCGCGTCGCGTCGCTGCTCGGCATGGAGGGCGGCCACTCGATCGGCGGATCCCTCGGCGCGCTCCGCACGATGCGCGCGCTCGGCGTCCGGTACATGACCCTCACGCACAACGCGAACGTGGCCTGGGCCGACTCGGCCACCGACGCACCCGTGCACCACGGCCTGAGCGCATCCGGCGAGCGGGTCGTCGCCGAGATGGAGCGGATCGGCATGCTCGTCGACCTCTCGCACGTGTCGGCCGACGTGATGCGGCACGCGCTGCGGATCGCCCGCCGGCCGGTGCTGTTCTCGCACTCCGGGGCGCGCGCCGAGTGCGACGTGCCGCGGAACGTGCCCGACGACGTGCTCGCCGCGCTGCCCGCGAACGGCGGCGTCTGCATGGCCACGTTCGTGCCGCAGTTCGTGTCGCCCGCGGTGGCTGCGTGGCACGACGAGACGCTGGCGCTGGCCGTGTCGGAGGGCGTGGATCCGCGTGACCACGAGGGCGTGCAGGCCGTCGCCGCCCGCCGGCCCGGGGAGCGGCCGCGCGCGACGCTGGCCGACGTCGTGCGGCACGTGGAGCGGATCCGCGAGGTCGCCGGGCCCCGGCACGTGGGCCTCGGCGGCGACTACGACGGCGTCGACTGCACGCCCGACGGGCTCGACGACGTGTCGCGCTACCCCGCGCTCATCGCGGCGCTCGCCGAGCGCGGCTGGTCGGACGACGACCTCCGCGCGCTCGCGGGCGGCAACGCGTTGCGCGTGCTGCGGGCCGCCGACGCGGACGACGACGTGTCGCGCGCGGACGCGGACGCGGGGGCGCTGGCGTGAGCGCGGGCCCGGCTGCCGGATCCGCCGCTCCGTCCGCCGCCGCCGTGCGCCGGATGGATCCGCATGCCGCCGCCTCCCTGCTGGACGACCTCGCCGACCGCGGCTGGCCGGCCGAGCACCGCGAGCGGCACGGCGGGTGGATCCTGCGCGCGGCCGGGGGAGTGACGAAGCGCGCGAACTCGGCGCTGCCGGCCGGTCCCGTGGCGGATCCCGACGCCGCGCTCGACGCGACCGAGGCGTTCGCGCGCGCCCACGGCATCGACGCGTGCGTGCAGGTGTCGCCCGCCTCCGAGCCGGCGGACCTCGCGGCGCGGCTCGCGGCCCGCGGCTACGCGCCCGACGCCCGCACGCTCGTGCAGGTGGCGGACCCGGCCGCGGTCGGCGCCCGGCTCGCGGCGGCGGCGCCGATCGATCCCGCGCTCGAGGTCACGATCGCGGACGCCCCCGACGACGCCTGGCTCGACGCGTGGTGGAGCGTCGACGGCCGCGGCGGATCCGCGGAGGCCGCCGTCGCGCGCCGGATCCTCGAGCGCGGCCCGGCCGTCTACGCCGCGGTCCGCGAGCGCGCCGCCGCCGACGGATCCGCAGTCCGCGTCCTCGCCACCGCCCGGCTGGCCCTCGTCGACGGCTGGGGCGGCCTCTTCGCCGTCGCGACCCGGCCCGAGGCGCGACGCCGCGGCCTGTCCCGCGCGGCGATGGCGGCCGCGGTCGACGCCGGACGCGATCGCGGCGTCACCGCGCTCTGGCTCCAGGTCGTCGAGGAGAACGCGGGCGCCCGGGCGCTCTACGCCGGCCTCGGCTTCGCGCCGGTGTCGCGCTACGAGTACTGGGCCCGCGCGGCGCGCGCCTGACGCGGCGCGCGCCTGACGCGTTGCGCGCCTGACGCCCGTCGGCCTCAGACCCCGCCGCCCCCGCCTCCTCCACCGCCGCCGCCGGAGGTCGTGCCTCCCGAGGATCCGCCGCTCGAGCTCGAGCCGGAGTACGCGCCGTGCATGCTGGAGGACACCGAGCCGAGGCTCGACGCGAAGGCAGCGGGCGCGAACGGCGTCTGTCCGGCGTACCAGCCCGGCCGGTCCCGCGCGTGCTCGTAGCGGCGGCCGAGCTCGTCGGCCCACTCGCGCTCCTGGCCGAACATGGCGGCGTACGGCAGCAGCTCCTCGGTGAGGCGCAGCACGTCGCGGTCGTCGCGCGGGAGGTCCTGCCGCTCGGCGCCATCGGGCGACTGCAGCATGCGGATCCGGTCGGCCTCGGCCAGCCGGATGAACTCGCGGAGCCCCGCCAGGTGGTCGCGCAGCGCCACGCCGCGCTCGGTGAGCGGGTGCTTCACGAGCGCGACGATCGCCACCGCCGTCGCGAGCACGCCCACGACGAGGAACGCGATCACGACCGGCCCGCCGTACGCCTGCGTGAGCGACAGCACAGCGAAGGCGATCGCGGCGACCATGCCGAGCGACGCGGCCACCAGCAGCAGCGTGATCGCGCCCACCGGCAGCGGCTTCCGCAGGCCGTCCGCCACGGTGCGCTTCGTGATCCCGGCCATCAGCTTCTGGATCCGCGTCGCCACCTTCGTGTCGGTGCGCTTCAGGTCCTTGACGGCGCCGCCCCCCGCGCCGTCGCCGAAGACCGCGGCGACGAAGCGCCGCTCGTCCGGGTCGGTGACGCGCGACGGATCCACGAGCTCCAGCGAGAACGCCGGCTTCCGGCCGCCGTCCTGCTCCAGGATCCGCATCGCCCCGCGCACCGCGAGGTCGAGCAGGAGCGCGGTGGTCGCGCGCGCCGCGTTCCCGGAGATCACGGAGGAGACCAGCACGCCGACGCCCGCGGGCGGGTCGTACTGGGCGACGATGGTGCCGCGGCCGGGCGCGTCGGCGAGGCGCCGGCGACGCAGCACGAGGGCGCCCGCGGCGGCGGCCAGCGCCAGCAGCGCTCCCGCGAGGGAGAGGCCCGGCCAGGGCGCGGCGAGGAACGACGAGTCGCGCGGCGTGAACGTGCCGGGCGCGAACCCGATGGAGAGGCTGAGGTTCTCGCGCGGCCCGAGGTCGGTCGCGGTCGCGACGAAGCCGGCGTCGGTGCGGGTGATCTCCGCGGGCCCGTCCGCGCCCGCGGGTCCGGCGGCCGCGTCCGCGCCGCCCGTGAGCCGCGGGACGAGTTCCGGCGCGATCTCGACGGTCGCCGACACGCGCCCGAACGGCTGCTCCCAGCCGAGGCCGTTGACGTCCCAGTAGAACTCGTCGGCGTCCGTGTCGGCGTAGGCGCGGGTCACGTCGTGCTGCTCGTACTCGATGACGTAGGCCTGCTCGCCGCGCACGTACGCGTCGTCGTCGGCGATGGTGAGGACCAGCGCGCCGTCGTCCGAGTCGGTCTCGTACGCGCGCGGCGTGCCGGATCCGTCGGTCACGGAGAGCACCCGGAGGCCGGTCGGGTGGCCGTCGTAGTCCTCCACGAGCTCGCGGCGGATCCCCCGGTTCTGGTCCCGGTCGGGGAACTCGGCCACGAGCGTCTCGGTGGTGCGGAGCACCGAGCGGCCGTCCGCGTCGGCCGACAGGCGGTAGTCGGCGTCAAACGAGCGGAAGGAGAAGTCGTCAACGTCGGCGTTCGCCGGGGTGGCGAGGCCGAACGGGATCGCGAGAGCGGCCAGCAGCGCGGCGACGACGGCGAGGCGGATCCGGGTGGCTCGGCCGGCGCGGATCCCCGTGCGCTCACCCACCGGTCGCTCCCGTGCTCGAGCCCGAGCTCGGCCCGGCGTCGACCAGCCGCCAGTCCGCGACGAACTCGCGGACGCTGCGGGTCTCGAGGTCGAGCCGCACGCGCTGCAGCAGCCGGTCCGCCTCGTCGAGGTCGCCGGCGTCCGTGCGCAGGACCTCCCGGCCCGTGTCGATCCGCCGCACGACGAGCTGCGCCTCCCGGCCGAGGCCGCCGACATCCCCGCCGACGACCGCGAGCGCGATGGCGCCGATCGCACGCACCGCCCGCCGCACGGGCCGCCGCGGCCCGGGTTCGAGCACGGCCTCGAGGACCTCGGCGGCGACGGCTGGGTCGTCGCCCTGGTCCCGGCCGCGGTCGCCCTCGTCGTCCCCCGTGCCGGATGCGCCAGCGCTCGTCATCGTGCTCCCCTCGCGCGGCCCCCGCCGCACTCGGAGTCAACCACGGGATCCGCCCGCCAGCAGGGCCGCGGCGTCGGTGGCCAGGCCCGCGTAGGCCGACTGCCGCTCGAGCCCGGACGCCTCCCGCGCCGCGGCCTGCACGACCACGGTCCACGCGTCGTCGCCGTCCTCCACGAGGTACGCGAGCGCGAGCGTGCCCACCGAGCTGCCGCCCTTGAACGCCACGTGGTCGAAGCGCTCCGGCTCGGGCAGGCCGGGGTTGGCCGCGAGGATCCCGCGCACGGGCTCCCCGGCGGGCGTCTCCGCGAGCTCGGCGAGGCGCAGGTGCGCGCGGGCGATGTCGTCGGGGGTCGCGAACCAGTCGACGCCGTCGGTCCACACGACGTCCGTGACCGCGGTGACGTGGACGTCGATGAGGCCGCCGGGCAGAGCGTCGAGGAGCGCGCGCCGCTCGGTCGCGTCGCCGTCCGCCCACTCGGCGCGCAGGGCGCCGTCGTCCTGCCAGCCGACGCGGAAGAGGTCGCGCGTGGTCGGGAGCGGCACGTTGCGCGGCGGATCCGAGTGGCCGAGGTCCGCGAGCGCCGCCTCCACGCGCTCCCGCCCGACGGCCCGGATGACCATGTCGGTTGCCGTGTTGTCGCTGATGGAGATCATCTTCCCCGCGGCCTCGCGCACGCTGACGACGGTGCCGGTCGGGGCGTCCTGCAGCTCGCCGGAGGGGAGGCTGCGGACGTCGTCGGTCACGGTGAGCGGGTCGTCCCAGCCGATGCGGTCCTCCTCCACCGCCTGCACGAGCGCGCCCAGGACGTAGAGCTTGAAGATGGATCCGATGGGCCGCGCCTCGGTCGCCGCGACGCCGTCGGGCAGCACCTCGAGGATCCGCTCGCCGAGCTCCCCGTCGGAGGCCCGCGTGACCGTGAGCGACACGTCGCCGCCGAGCGCCGCTGCCTGCTCCTCGAGCTCCGCCCAGCTGGTCGCGGGCTCCCGGTCGCCCTCCGGCTCGCCGAAGAACAGGCCCGCGATGAGCCCCGCGTCGTCGACGGCGACCTGCATGTCGAAGGTCCCGGCCCCCTCGCTCGCGATGGTGGTCACGGACTGCCCGCCCTGCTCCTCGTGCGCGGTCGCGGTCCACGGGCGGCCGCCGCGCACCTGCTCCAGCACGCCCGCCAGCTCCTCCGCGGGCGCCGCGTCGAGCATCACCTGCGCGAGCCGCTCGCCGGTCTCCTGCACGGGCACCGCGTCGTCGGCGTTCACCGTGTCGAGCAGCCACTGCGCCTGCTGGCCGACGGGCGACGACGGCAGCACCACGGGCTCGGCGATGGTCGCGGGCGTGGCGGGATCTCCGGGGGACGCCGAGCACGCGGTCGCCAGCGCGGTCACGGCGGCGAGGGCGATCGCGACGCGGGATCGGCGGGATGGGCGGGTCGGTCGGTGCGGTGACGCGGGCATGCGTCCATCCGACACGAATAGGGCCGCCCGGGCGTCCCCCAGGAGGGGGAATCGTCCGGGCGGCCCCGTGGGTCGCCTCGTGGCGGGGTGGGATCAGCCGCGCGGCTCGACTCGGCTCTGGCCCGCGTCGCGACCGGAGACGATGTTCGTGTCGATGCCGATCGCCCCGTCGCCCGTGCCGATCGTGTGCTCGAGGATCTGGTCGAAGGCCCAGTTCTCCGGGATCTTGACGCCGAGGTTCGCGCCCCAGCCGGTGGACATGTCGGCCACGTAGCTGAGCTCGGTGAGGTGCGCGGCGGCGAGCGTGCGGCAGATGCGGCGGCCGGCGTACACGCCCACGCGGTAGGAGCTGCCGCGGCGGCGGAGCTCGTCGTGGATCCCGCGGAAGTACGGCGCGAGGTACGTCTCGACCTCGTCGCCCGTCGCGTCGAAGTCGACCGCGTAGTAGATGGGTGTGCCCGGCAGGAAGCCGAGGCGGCGGGCCGCGTCGTCGGCCCGGCCGGCCGCGCGCACCCCGAGGCCGTACGAGAAGTACGTGGTGTCGGTGCCGCCCTCCTGGAAGATCGGGACGACCTTCAGGCCGCCCGCGAAGATGGCATCGAGCTCGCCGTCCACGATGCGCTTCTCGAGCGCGTCCGGCCGGTCGGAGTTCGTGAGGTAGCGGCCGACGATCGTGTAGCCGGCGTCCTTCAGGGTCTTCGCGCGCTCGGGCGTGATGACGGTGATGCCGTCCGCCGCGGTGCCCGGACGCGTGGGGTCGCCGTTGCTGGCGAGGAGCGCGGCCCACGTGCGGTAGTCGCCGCGACCGGTCTCGGGGAGCGCCACCGTGCGCTGGAACTGGCTGATGCGCACGCCCTGCTCGGCGGAGAAGGTGCCGTCGACCGGCCCGTCCCACGTGCTCATGACCACGAGCGACGCCTGGAGCAGGTGCACGAGGTAGCCGGTGGTGTCGGCGGATCCCACGGTGAGCGTCGCCTGCTTCTGCAGCGCTGCGCGCGTGAGCGGCCCCATGACGCCGTTGGCCGTGGCCTCGTCGATGCCGATCTCGAGCTGGAGCGCGTGGATGAGGACCTTGTGGGAGTCGCCCGTCCACACGCCGTCGGTGGTGACGGCGGGGAAGCCCGTGCGGGCGCCGTAGCGCGCGACGAGCTGCTTCTGGATGTCGCGGACGACCGGGCGGCCGTTGGACGCGAGTGGGACCTCGGGGATCGGGGTCGCGGGGGTGGTGGCGTCGTCGGCGTGCGCGGGACCCGCGGCGACGAGGGCGACGGGGACGGCGGCGAGGGCGCCGCCCAGGACGGAGCGTCGGGACAGGACGGAGCGTCGGGACAGGACGGAGCGTCGGGACAGGTTCATCGGTGTGCCTCCCATGCCTGGCCGCCGAGCAGACCGGTCCGCGGAGCGGCACGGTCGTCCGGAGGACGGCGGTCTGCGGTTGTCCGACGGCCTGATGGCGACGCGTGGTGCCGCCGGGCCGAGCGGGCGTGAACGGACACCATACGTGAGGCCCGCGCGCGACGCCGCCCGGCATCCACAGGGGGGGCGGGCGGCGGGCGTGCGGTGGTGCGACGCGGTGGGGGCGGGCGTCAGCTGGCGGCGGGCGCGGATCCCGCGGGCCCGTCGGATCCGTCGTCGCCCGCGCCGCGGTCGCCCGGGCGCATGCGCTCGCGCGCGTGGTGCATGGTGTCCGACGGCACGGGCGGCACCCCGCGGGAGAGCCGCGAGAGGCCGACCCGCACGACGACCGCGGTCGCGATCCCGAACAGCGCCAGCGTGATGAGCGTCGCCGCCCACAGCGGCAGCGCGAGCAGCAGCGCCACGATCACCGCGGCGAGGAGCCCGAGCGACACGAGCGCGAGCGCGACGCCCGCGCCGAGCATGATGGCGCCCGAGCGGGCGGACCGGGCGCGCTCGCCGATCTCGCGCTTGGCGGAGTCGATCTCGGCGCGCACCGCGCGGAGCAGGGGGGTCGATGGCCTTCTGGGCGAAGGATCCGCCCAGCCAGCCGCCGCGGGACGAGCTGTCGTCGTCGGTCATGGTCGTTCTCTTCTCTCGTGCAGGGGAGGGGGCGGGCAGACGGCCGCCCCGGCCCGGATCGCGGAGGATCCGTACCGGGGCGGCCGCGGGATGGATCAGGCCAGGCGGGTCTCGCTCGACATGCTCGAGCGGAGGCCGCCGGTGATCTGGATGACGACCGGCACCTCGGTGCCGAGCACCGCGTCGAGCCGGCTCACGGCCTCGTCGACCGTGCGGCGGACCGCGACGGGTGAGACGCCGCGACGGGCGACCGCGGTGACCCGCAGCGTGGTGCTGCGCGCCACCTCGAACGCCGTGACGTCGACGGAGACGATCGCGGAGTCGTCGCGGAGGGCGTCCCCGAGCAGCTGCTCGGCGACCTTCGCGTCGATGACGACGGATCCGCCCGTGGGGGTGGACGCGTCGCGACCGCCCTCGAGCCGGACGAGCGTGCCGGTGCGGCCGTGCCCCTGGCGGAGCGCGAACCAGGCGAGGACCACGATGAGGACGAGCGCCACGAGGGCGACGACCCAGAGGATCCACTGCTGCCCGCCGGAGAGCGCGTCGGCGACGGGCTGCTTCGCGTCGGATGCGGCGCCGGAGACCGTCGACTGGACGTCGGGCAGGAGGCTGCCCGCGCCGAGGGCGACGCCCGCGGCGATGAGGACGAGCCCGACCACGATGACGAGGAGGCGGTTCAGCGCCCTGTTCGTGCTGGTCATGAGCCCACCTTCCCGTCCTTCGCGAGCGTCACCTTGGCGGTGAGCTTCGGCGTGTAGTCGTATCCGTCGAGCTCGGCGCGAACGGCCTGCTCGATGGCGGCCTTGTCCGGCGTGTACCCCGAGGAGGGCGTGAGCCGGACGAGCACCTGGCGCTTCGAGACCGAGACGTCGACCTGGTCGGGCGACACCTCGCCCGCGTAGCTCGCGGTGAGGGCGACGGATCGGGCGATGACGCGGTCGTCGACGACGGCCGCGGTGCGTCCCACGCTCCCGCCGCGGCGGCCGCGGCTGCCGGGCGTGATGCCCACGATGACGAGGACGAGCCCGACGACCGCCACGGCGACGCCGACCGCGACGAGGGCGCCGGCCGGGGCCGATGCGGCGTCGAGGGTGGCCGACGCGAGGTCGGCCGGGGCCAGGAGCAGCGGGGCGGAGCCGATGGCCGCGAGGACCGACTCGGTGCCGAGCCAGGCGAGCACGAGGATCAGCAGCACGGCGAGTGTGATGGCGATCCCGGCGCGCGACGAGTGCGTCTCCCGCCGCACGAGGCGGCGGTAGGTGCTGTCGGTGCTCATGAGACCCTCCTGCGTTCCTGGATGCGCGCGCCCGTGATCCGCAGGTCGACCCGGCCCACGGTGGACCCCGTGAGGCCGAGCACGCGGTCGCGGACCTCGGTCTGCGCGCGGATGAGGCGCTCCACCAGCGTCCCCTCGCGGACCGGGCGGTCCGAGAGGGCGGGGACGCGGATGGGGGTGCGCGCCTCGACGGTGAGCTTGCCGCCGGCGTCCGTCAGCGTCACGGAGACGTCGGTCGCGGGCACCTCGAGGGCGTCCGCGGTGACGGCCGAGACGACGCGGCGCACGGCGCGCGACGTGATCGTGGTGCGGCCGCGGGTCGCCTGCGTCGCGGTGCCGGGCGTCCCGGGGGCCGCGATCGCGGCGCTCACGACGACCGGCGCCCGCGGAGGGCGTCGGCGAGGCCGCGGACGTCCAGCTTGCCCTCGAGGACGCGGCCGACGCCGAAGCCCGCGGCCATGAAGATCAGGACGAGGAGGAAGCCGCCGAAGCCGAATGCGAGCCCGGAGAGCGCGAGGACCGCGCCGACGAGGAGGCCCGTGGTCGTGGGGGTCACTGGACGCGCTTCTCGGCCGCGTCGTCGTCGGACGACTTGTCAGACGGCAGGTTCACGTCGGTGATCGTGACGTTGACCTCGGTGACCTCCATGCCGACGACCTGGGTCTCGCCGACCTCGACGGAGATGCCCTGGCCGCGGTCCTGCTGGCCGATCACGTTGCGGATCGCGCCGACGGCACGGGCCGCGCCGTTGCCGAGGTCGTGGACGCCGGGGACCTGGCGGGCCGCGATGCCGGCGACCTTCTCCACGACGCCGTCGGCGATGGTGTTCTTGCCGCCGGTGGAGCCGGTGCCGGTGACGCCGGTGGAAGCGGACGTGGGGGTGATGCTCGACATGGTGTCTCTCTCGTGGTGTTCGGAAGGTGATGGTGGTGCAGCTGCGTGGCGCGGATCCGAGGGTGCCTCGCGATCCCGCTTCGTCATTCAGACGCATGGACCGACCGGTTCGGCACGCGGTTCAGGCGACTCCCAGGGAGCGCGCGTGGCGCTTCGCCTGCCGGACACGGATCGGGGCGGGAGCGGATACCGCCCGGCGCCCCTCAGCCGCGCAGCGTCGCGCTCGGCAGCTCGCCGAAGCGCTCCGCGTACGAGGCCGCGAACCGGCCGAGGTGGCCGAAGCCCCACTGCTCGGCGACGGCGCGCACGGTGGTCGTGGTGGGCGTCGCGTCACGGAGCTCGGCGCGCACGCGGTCGAGCCGGATCCCACGCAGCAACGCGCTCGGGGTCGTGTCCTCGTAGCGCCGCACGGCGAGCTGGAGCACGCGCGTGCTGATCCCCGCGGCCCGGGCCGCGTCCGCCGGGGTGATCGGCCGGTCGGCGTGGTGGTGCAGGTACTCGATGGCGGCGCGGACGGCGCTCATGCGCGGCGCGCGCATCTCCGCGCTGAACGGCACGTCGTGCCACGGGAACAGCTGGAGGGTGGCGCGCGCGACCAGGAGGCCCGCCTGCATCCGCAGCAGCGGGCTCGACGTCGCGTCCTGCAGCACGGGGCTCGCCTCGCCGACGGCGCGCCGCCACGCTGCGGTCTGCTCGGGCGTCGGCGGGCGGGTGTGGTCGAAGACGAGCGGGCGCGAGCGGCCCTCGTGCAGCTCGGCCGCGGTCTCCTCGAGGAAGGTGGCGTCGATGTGCACGAGGTTCTGCACCGAGGGCTCGGAGCGGAAGCTGAAGGAGCGGCCGGAGGGCAGGAGGAAGGGACGGGATCCGCTCGAGCGCACCTCGTGCGAGCCGAGGTCGACGGCGCCGGATCCCTCGCGCCACCAGGCGACGACGTACTCGGGCAGCACGGGCATCCGGCCCCAGTGCTCGGCGGGGAAGACCGACGAGCGGAGCGTCACGTTCTCGTCGCCGACGAAGGAGTACCGGTACGAGAAGTCGCCCGGGCCCTTCGCGGCGCGGAAGTCGGTGCCCGGGTACAGGGCGGTGTAGCGCGCGACGGCCTCGTCGACGTCGGTGCCGGCCATGTGGCCGCGGCGGAGCGCGGGTGCCGGGGCCTCCGCGGCCCAGTCGGCGAGGTCCGCGGTGCGCTCGTCGGCGCGCGCGCCGCCCTCGTGGGGCGCGATGGTGTCGACGGTCGCGTCGCCGTCGTGCGGGTGGGTGCGGGGGACGGATCGGGTCGTGCCCGGCAGCATGTCGCCGTCGGCCCGCTCGTCGTCCAGCGCGGGCAGCGCGTGCAGGGGGGTCGCGACGCGGTGGCGCCCGTCGGGCGCGGTTGCGGTGCTCATGGATCCTCCGTCCTGCGCGACCGGGATCCGATCGCGTGTCATGGAGTGGACGTTCCCGGCGGGGCGTTCGTCACGCTCCGATGGCGAGATGCCCGTCCGGCCGCCGGGCCGGACGGGACAGGGCGGGGCGCCTCGACGGCGCCCCGACCCGCCTGCTGCCGCTAGTTCGCGGCGCTCGTGGTGATGCTGCCGTTGATGCCGGCCGGGTAGAACCCGCCGCGGTTCACGGCCTTGCTGTTCAGGTACACGATGTTGAGGACCTGGCCGGTGGTGCGGCTGAAGGCGATGCCGTTCGCGTCCGTGGGCACGAGGTTCGCGCCGCCCGAGACCGTGATCCCCTGGTCGAGGTCGGTGCGCCCGTCGAGCGAGTCGCGCGCGTTCGAGATGGCATTCGCGGGTGCCGCGAGGCCCCGGGCGAACAGCTGCGAGCGGATGATGCCCGCGTGGTACGCCTCGACCGCCAGGATCCCCGCGGCCGCCTCGAGGTAGGTCTTGTTGGTGATGAGGGGCGCGGCGCCCTTGTAGGCCGTGACCCCGACGTCCTCGAAGATGAACGAGGCCAGCAGGAAGTTCTCCTGGTTGGCGAACGCGTCGAACTTCTCGCCCGCCTTGATGAGGCCGGCGGCCTGGGCCGCGGCCGTGAACGTGGCGTCCAGGTCGATCGCGGGACGCGCGACCTTCGCCGAGCCGAGCGCCGCGCGCAGGAACTTGACGTGCGCCTTCTCGTCCTGCGCGATCTCGTAGGCGTACTGGCGGATCGCGTAGTCCTTGAACTGGACCGCGCGGCCGCCCGTGACGGCCCCGAGGGTGCCGACGCCCGTGGTGTCGTTCGGGACGAGGCCGTTGCCGGTCACGGCGCGGAGGTAGAACTCGGCCTCGAGGTACTCGAGGTTGAGGGCGAAGTTGAGGACGGCGGCGTCCGTGACGGCACCTGCGTCGGCCTCGGCCTGCGCGTCGGCGGCCTGGGCGCCGGTCGCGGGGATGAGGGCCGCGGCGCCGACGCCGAGACCGGCTACTCCCGCTGCGCTGAAGAAGCGGCGACGGTCGAGGGGCGACTGCGCGCTCCTGTCGATGGCCTGGCTGATGAACTTCCTGTCGAACATGGCACGCTCCGAGGAGGTCGGCGGTGCGCATGGCTCGTCCATGGGCATCCGCGGTGCTCACGATCCGCCCGTATCCGGTCGTGCGCAATGCCTGAGGGCACGCGTGGTGCTGGGATTCGTCCCCGGGCTACCGGTATGCGGGGCCAGGGCCCGCGTCCGGGGGTGGGGCCGGACGGCACGACGGCGGGGCGCCCGTGGGCACCCCGCCGTCGTCCGTGCGTCGTGGCTAGTTGTAGTTCCTCGGGAGGTTGTGAACGCTGGGGCGGATAGCGAAGACCTCCGGGACGATGTGAGTTACCAAGCACACGTCATCACCGGAGGTCTTCGTGACTCACGCTAACGCCCCGTTCACTCCTGCGGGCAGGCTTCGGCTTGCCCGGTTGATCATCGAGGACGGGTGGCCGGTCCGGCGTGCGGCGGAGAGGTTCCAGTGCTCGCCGGCGACGGCGTCGAGATGGGCTCGCCGGTATCGGGCCGGGTTGCCGATGACGGACCGCTCATCCCGCCCGCACCGGCAACCGACCCGCACGAGTCAGCGTCGGGAGCGGCGGATCGTCGCGCTGAGATTCACTCGCCGGTGGGGCCCGCACCGCATCAGCTACCACCTGCGTATCCCCCGTTCCACGGTCGAGCGGGTCCTCCGTCGCTACCGGATGCCGTTGCTCACGCACCTGGATTCCGCGACGGGACTCCCCGTCCGACGCTCGCCCGCGCGACGTTACGAGCACTCCTCACCGGGAGATCTGGTCCACGTCGACATCAAGAAGCTCGGCCGTATCCCGGACGGCGGCGGGCACCGAGTCCTCGGCAGAGCGGCCGGCCGGAGGAACACTCCCCGGACCGGGCGGGGGTACGCGTTCCTGCATCACGCCGTGGATGACCACTCCCGACTCGCGTACTCCGAGATCCTCACCGACGAGCGCAAGGAGACCGCTGCCGCGTTCTGGGCCCGCGCGAACGCGTTCTTCACCGCCGCGGGCATCACCGTGATCCGTGTCCTGACGGACAACGGCTCCTGCTACCGCTCCCACGCCTTCACCGAGGCGCTCGGCACCATCGCCCACACACGCACCCGCCCCTACCGGCCCCAGACGAACGGGAAGGTCGAGCGCTTCAACCGCACCCTCGCCACCGAGTGGGCCTACGCCCATCCCTATCGCACCGACGAGGCCCGCGCCGCGACCTACGACGCCTGGCTGCATCACTACAACCACCACCGCCCCCACACCGGCATCGGCGGACTCACGCCCGCCGAACGCGTTCACAACCTCACTGGGAACTACAGCTAGTTCTTGAAGCGGTCGATCCAGCCGGCGACGGGGCGCTGCTGCTCGCCCTGCTGGGCGGCGAGGACCACGAGCACCGCGGTGAGCGCGGGGATCGCCCACTGCAGGAGCTTCTGCTGCTTCTGGGCGCTGGCCAGCTCGTCCGAGACGCCGGCGCCGGGCTCGGTCGTGCCCTGAGGGGCCTCGTCCGCGTGCTTGGCCATGCGTCCGCCGACGAGCGCCGAGTAGAGCGTCGTGCCGGCTGCGGCGATGGTCAGGACGGCCTTGACCTTCGTGTTGCTGCGGGCCTCGCCCTGGGCAGCGAGGCGGCCCTTGTTCGCGTAGATCAGGCCGAGCCCGCCGACGGCGTGCGCGCCGAGGGCGGCGAGCTGCACGGGCGCCCACTTCGCCCAGCCGATGGACGAGAGGCGCAGGCGCTCCTGCGGCTGCTTCGCGGCGGCCGCGGCGCCGTTGAGGCCGACCGCGCCCATGAGGGATCCGCCGAACCAGGCCGCGAGGCCGAGGTCGTGCATGCTCCGGATGACGGTGTTGCGTTCTGACATGTGCTCCTCCGAGTCGTCGAGGTCGGCTCGTGGGCCGGCCGATGTCGTGTCCGTCGGACGCTACGCCGGGGATCGAGCAGTGTGTGGGTGGTCGGCGGATGTCCAGGGTCCCCGGCGGGCCGGCCGGTCGGCGGGACCTCAACGGAGGCTGGGAGTCCCGGTGCCCGCCCTTGGCACGCCCCGCCGAGCCCGGTTCTCTGGAGAAGAGGACCGTCGAGCGGCGCGTCCCGCATCGAGGGGAACCGGATCATGGGCAAGGCGTGGATGGTGATGGTCGCGGCCGTGCTCGGCGGCCACGGGTTCGTGGGGCTCTTCATCGAGGGGTCGCACATGCTCGGCGTCCTCAACGTCGACTTCTTCGTCGACGTCCTCTACCTGCTGAGCGCGGGCGTGCTGCTGTTCGTCGGCACCCGGCAGGCCCCGCCGGGGATGATCCGCGCCACGCTCGTGGCGTTCGGCGGCCTCTACACGCTCATGGGCGTACTCAGCCTCCTCGACCCCGAGCTCGGCGGCCTCACGCCCACCGGCTTCACGATCGTCGACGACTTCCTGTTCTTCGGCATCGGCCTCTCGGGCCTCGCCCTCGCGCTGACCCCCAGTTCGGCCGAGCCGCTCACCACGGGCGGCGAGGCGCTCAACTAGGGTAGGCGCAACCGCGCAACCGCGGGTCAGTCGCCCGTGAGCGCCATGTGCACCTGGTAGCGGTCGCCGCGGTACCACGACGTCACGTGCTCGACGGGCGTCCCGCCCGCGCGGGATGTGCGGCGGAACACCAGGGTCGACGCCCCCGGGGTCACCTCCAGTGCCTCGGCGGTGTCTGCATCCGCGGCGTCGGCCCACACCGTCTGCTCGGCGCCGTCGATGTGCACGCCGTACCGCTCGGCGAGCACGCCGTACAGCGAGGCGCTGAGGTCGTGGTCGCCGAGGTCCGGCGCCACGCGCGCGGAGTACCAGCCGACCTCGAGGGCCATGGGGGTGCCGTTGGCCAGCCGCAGCCGCTCGATCGACCACGCGGGCTCGCCCTCGTCGAGGCCCAGGGCGGCGCGGGCCTCGAGCGGCGGGACGCCCATCCGGGCATGGCGCACGAGGGTGGTCGCCACCATCCCGCGCCGCCGCATGTCCTCGGTGAACGAGGCGAGGTGCAGCTGCGACTGGATCCGCTCCCCGGCCACGAACGTGCCCTTCCCCTGGACCGTGTGCAGCCGCTGTTCCTCGATGAGCTGACGGATTGCCTGGCGCACGGTCGCGCGGCTCACGTCATGGGTCATCGCGAGCTCCCGCTCCGACGGGATGGCGGTGTGGGCGGGCCACGCGCTGCCGATGTCGGCGAGGAGGATCGCCCGCAGCTGGGCGTGCTTGGGGACCGGACCCGGCGTGACGATGGCGGTCCGGGCGGCGGCGGCGTCGCGGGGTCGGGGCATGGGCGCGCCTCTCGTCGTTGACACGACGGGGCGGCACGACGTACCTTCACCGGTACGTACCAGTTCCAGCCGTGCGTCCCGTCGTGTGGGGGATCTCCGTCGCACCGACTCTAGATGCACGGCTCTGGTGCATACCAGTGATCCATCCCCTGCGAGGAGTCCCCGTGGTCCATGTCCTGTCCCCGCTCGTGGGGGTCGCCCTGCCCCTGCCGTCCGTGCCCGATGCGCTCTTCGCCGCGGGGGCGATGGGCCCCGGGGTGGCGATCACGCCGCCCGTCGAGCTCGTCGACGTGGTCGCCCCCATCGAGGGCACCCTCCTGCAGGTCTTCCCGCACGCCTTCGTCGTCGTGGCCGACGACGGCCTCGCCGTGCTCGTCCACCTCGGCATCGAGACCGTCGGCCTCGCGGGTGCGGGCTTCACGGCCTTCGCCGCGAAGGGCGACCGCGTCGCCGCGGGTGCCCCCGTCATCGCCTACGACGTCCCCGCGATCCTCGCCGCCGGCCTCTCCAGCGTCGTCCCCGTCATCGTGCTCGAGCGTCCGGCGGAGGACGTCCGCGTGCTCGTGGACGAGGGGGCCGCCCTGCTCCCCGGCTCGCCCCTGCTCTCCGTCTGACCCGCCCGAGACGGCCGCCCGCCCGGTCGGCCCGCAGATCCGCCGTCCCACCCATCACCGGAGCCCCCGCGAAAGAGGACCCATGACCGCCACCGCACCGCCGCGTCGTCGACGCACCATCCCGGGCTTCGCCCAGATGCAGCGCCTCGGCAAGAGCCTGATGCTCCCGATCGCGGTGCTGCCCGCCGCCGGGATCCTGCTCAGGGTCGGGCAGCCGACCTGCTCGGCCGCATCGACCTGCCCGTCATCGGCCCGTTCTTCCAGGCCATGAGCGCCGCGGGCGGCGCGCTGTTCGACAACCTGGCGCTCCTCTTCGCCGTGGGCGTCGCCATCGGGTTCGCCAAGAAGGCCGACGGCTCGACCGCGCTCTCGGCGGTCGTCGGCTACCTCGTGCTCTCCAACGTCTTCACGGTCATGTCGCCGGTGGTGCTCGCCGGCCAGACCACGGTCGCCGGCGCGCAGGTGGAGATCGACTACAGCGTCTTCGGCGGGATCGTCGTGGGCCTCGTCACCGCCTGGCTGTTCGACCGGTACCACACCATCCAGCTGCCCTCCTACCTGGGCTTCTTCGGCGGCCGCCGGTTCGTGCCGATCATCGTCTCGCTCGTGAGCCTCGTCATCGGGTTCGGCCTGAGCTACGCGTACCCGGTCTTCGACCTGGGCCTCGCGGGGCTCGGCGCCTTCATCGGCGGCACCGGCGCGCTCGGCGCGTTCGTGTACGGCTTCACCAACCGGATGCTGATCCCCGTGGGCCTGCACCACATCCTCAACTCCTACGTGTGGTTCCTCCAGGGCTCCTACACGAAGGGCGACGGCAGCGTCGTCACGGGCGAGCTGACGCGCTTCGCCGCGGGGGATCCGACGGCCGGCGCGCTCACCTCGGGCTTCTACCCGGTGCTCATGTTCGGGCTCCCCGCCGCGGCGCTGGCGATGATCCACCTGTCGAACCCGGCGCAGCGCAAGGCGGCCATCGGGATCCTCGGCGCGGCGGGTCTCACGGCCTTCCTCACCGGCGTCACCGAGCCCTTGGAGTTCGCGTTCATGTTCGCGGCCTTCCCGCTGTACGTCGTGCACGCCCTGCTCACCGGGCTCTCGCTCGCGATCGCGAACCTGCTCGACATCCACCTCGGGTTCTCGTTCTCGGCGGGCCTGTTCGACCTGCTGCTCTACGGCACCGCCCCCGCGGCCAAGAACATCGGGCTGCTCGTCATCATGGGCGTGGTGTACTTCGCGGTCTACTACGTGCTCTTCCGCCTCGTCATCAAGCGGTGGAACCTGCGCACGCCGGGCCGGGAGGACGTGGCGGCGCCCGTCGACGGGGCCGCCCCCCGCCCCTGCCGAGGCGGACGCGGATGCCGCGGGCGCTGCATCCGCCCCTCCGGCCGCGGCCCCCGACGCCGCCGCGTCGGTGCCCACCGCCGAGCGGCTGATCCAGGCCTTCGGTGGGCGCGACAACCTCGTCCTCGTCGACGCGTGCATCACGCGCCTGCGCGTCGAGGTCGCGGACCGCACGCTCGTCGACCACGCGCGCCTCAAGGAGCTCGGCGCCGCCGGCGTGATCGAGGTCGGCGACAACGTCCAGGCCGTCTTCGGCCCGCGCGCGGAGTCGCTGAAGGACGCGATGCGCGAGGCCATCTGATGGAGGTCGTCGTCGTCCCGACCGCGGAGGACGCCGCCCCGCTCGTCGCCGACGCCTACCGCGCGCTGCTCGAGCGCCGGCCGGACGCGGTGCTCGGCCTCGCGACCGGCTCGACGCCCCTGCCGCTCTACTGGGAGCTCATCCGCCGCCACCGGGAGGAGGGGCTGAGCTTCGCGCGGGCACGGGCCTTCCTCCTCGACGAGTACGTGGGGCTGCCCGACGGGCACCCCGAGCGGTACCGCGCCTTCATCGCGGAGGAGCTCGAGCGGCACGTCGACTTCGCCCCCGACGCGATCCTCGGGCCGGGCGACGCCGGATCCGACCCCCTGGATGCGGGCCCCGCCTACGAGCGCGCCATCCGGGAGGCCGGCGGGATCGACCTGCAGATCCTCGGCATCGGCACCGACGGGCACCTGGCCTTCAACATGCCGATGTCGAGCCTCGGCAGCCGCACGCGTCTCAAGACCCTCACGCCCCGGACCCGCCGGGACAACGCGCGCTTCTTCGGCGGCGACGTCGATCGCGTGCCCACGCAGTGCCTCACCCAGGGGCTCGCGACGATCCTCGACAGCCGGCACGCGATCCTGCTCGGCTTCGGTCGGGCCAAGGCGCCTGCCGTGCGCGCGGCCGTCGAGGGGGCGCTGTCGGCGCGCTGGCCCGCGTCGGTCCTCCAGCTGCATCCGCACGCCACGGTGGTCGTCGACGAGGAGGCCGCGGCCGAGCTCGAATTCGTCGACCACTACCGCGACACCTTCGCGGGCAAGCCGGCCGGGCAGGGCCTCTGATGCGGCTGCGCGCCGCCCGGGCCCTCGTCGACGGCGCGTTCACGGGGCCGGTCGTCGTCGACGTCGCGGCGGGGCGGATCACGGCCGTCCACCCGGCGACGGGGGACGAGGTCGTCGACCACGACCTGGTCGACGGGACGCTCAGCGCGGGCCTGCTGGATCTCCAGGTCAACGGCTCGTTCGGCGTCGACGTCGCGTCCGCGGACAGCGCGGGCTGACGGACGCTCCTCGCCGGGCTCGCCTCGCGCGGCGTCACGGGGGTCGAGCCGACCGTGATCACCGCGCCGCTGCCCGAGATCGTGACCGCCCTCACCCGCGTCGGGCGGGCCCAGGGCGACTTCGCCGGCGAGCCGATGGCCCGGATCCTCGGCGCCCACCTCGAGGGCCCCTTCATCTCGCCCGCGCGCAAGGGCGCGCATCGCGTGGAGCGCATGCTCCTCCCGACCCCCGCCCACGTCGACGCGCTGCTCGCGGACCCGGCGGCTCGCGCCGCGCTGCGCACGGTCACGCTCGCCCCCGAGCTGCCGGGCGCCGTGGAGGCGACGCGGCGGCTGGTCGGGGAGGGCTGCGTCGTGTCCGTCGGCCACAGCGACGCCACCGCGGCCCAGGTGCGCGCCGCTGGCGATGCGGGCGCGACCATGACCACGCACGTGTTCAACGCGCAGCGCCCCCTCAAGCACCGGGAACCCGGCGTGCCGGGCGCGGTCCTCACCGACGAGCGCTTCTTCGTCGGGACGATCATCGACGGCCAGCACCTCGACCCCCGCGTCGTGTCGCTCGTGATGAGCGCGGCCGGCCGGCGCATGGTCGGGGTGACCGACGCCATCGTGACCGCCGGGCGGGAGCCCGGGGAGTGGCACGAGTTCGGCGGTCAGCCCGTCGCCAACGACGACTCCGGCCTGGGCCGCCGGCGCGACGGCACGATCGCGGGAGCGGGCGTGGTGCTCGACGAGGGGGTGCGGCGCATGATCGCCGCGGGACTGGATCCGGCGCGCATCCTCGGCGCGTGCACCGAGAACGCCGCGCGCTCGCTCGGGCGCGCCGACATCGGCCACGTCGCCGCGGGAGCGGCCGCCGACCTGGTGTGGTGGGACGCCGCGTGGCAGCCGTCGGCGGTGTGGATCGCGGGAGAGGCGATCCGCCCTCCCGTCGGCTGAGCCGCAGCGACCGGCGGGCCGGCAGCCGCCGGTGGGAGGGCGGGCGTCGTCGCCCGTCGGATCAGGCCCGGTGGATCCGCACCGTGATCACCTGGAACGCCCGCAGCACGAGTCGCACCCCGCGGCCGTCGGCCTCGGGCTCGAACGCGATCGACCGCGGGAAGCCCTCGCCGAGCGGGCGCTCGAGCACGTCCACCTCGGTGGAGCGGTCGGCGTCGAGGTGCGCCTCGAGCCGGGTCGCGGCGCGCGCGCCCGTGGACTCGTAGAGCCGCACGATCACGTCGCCCGAGCCGTCGTCGGCGAGCTTGAGCGCCTCGATCCGCACCGTCCCGCCGTGCACAGAGACGAGGCCGGATGCGGTGGGCAGCGAGGACGGGACGACCTCGGCGGCGTCCGCGGGGGCGGCCACGACGGCGGGCGGCGCCACGACGGCGGGCGCCGCCTCGGTCGCGTCGCCGGGCCGCACGACGCGCACGGGCAGGTTCTGCTCGAGCCCCGCGTCCACCGCGCCCTCGATGCCGACGCCCGGCACGAGCGCGTACTCGAACAGGTGGTGGCCGATGTCCTGCACGGGGTCGGGGGAGCGCGCCGCCCGGACCAGGCTGATCCGCAGCTCGGTCTCGACCTCGCCCGTCCCGCCGACCGTGCGCGTGATGTCGTGGCCGTAGCTGCCCGCGTTGGTGAGGGCCACGCCGTAGCCGGGCTCCTCCACGTGCACGAAGCGGTGCGCCATGACCTCGAAGCGCGCCTCGTCCCACGACGTGTTCGTGTGCGTGGGGCGGCGGACGTGCCCGAACTGGATCTCCGCGCTGTGGTGCTGCGCGTGGATCGTGAGCGGGAAGGTCACCTTGAGCAGCTTCTCGTCCTCGAGCCAGTCGAGATCGGCGGTGGCGTGGATCCGGGCGTCGTCGGCGTGCAGCGACACCCGCTGCACGACGCGCGAGCGCCCGAACTGGCGGACCACCTCGACGGTCGCGCGCAGCGGCGAGTCCTCCACGAGCTCGACCGACGCGGCCTCGACGAGGTCGGTGCGGCTCGCGCGGTAGTGCGCGTCGACGTCCCACGCGTCCCACGCGGTCGGGATGTCCTCGTGCAGCTGCAGCAGGTTCGCGAAGCGGCCGGCGGGCACGAGCTCGCGGTCCGCGAAACGGCGATCGACGATCGAGGTGATGAGGCCGCGCGCGTCGAGCGTCACGCGCAGCAGCCCGTTGTCGAGCACGGTGCCGCCATCGGCGCGCGTCGTGACGACGGGGGAGGCGGGATCCACCGCGACGAGCGGCGCGATCCCGCTGCCGGGCACCGCGACGAGTGCGAGCGCGGATCCGTCTGCCGCCTCCACGAGCGCGGTGCGCGCGTGGCCGGTCGAGTTCACCGCGAACGCTCCGGATCCGTCGCCCTCGCCTTCGCCCGTGGCCTGCGCCGTGACCCGCGCGATCGCGTCGGCCACGAGCGCGTCGAGCTCGGCGAGGCTGCGGGCGTAGTCCTCCTCGTTCTCGCGGTGCACCCACGTGATGGAGGAGCCGGGGAGGATGTCGTGGAACTGCTGCAGCAGCGTCTGCTTCCAGAGCCGGTCGAGCGCCGCGTACGGGTAGTCGGCGCCCGTGCGGACGGCCGCGATCGTCCACCACAGCTCCGCCTCGCGCAGGCGGTGCTCGGCCTGGCGGTTGCCGCGCTTCTCGCGGGCGTGCGACGTGAACGTGCCGCGGTGCAGCTCGAGGTACAGCTCGCCGACCCACACGGGCGCGTCCGGGTACTCGGCCTCGGCCTTGCGGAAGAACTCGTCCGGGTGCTCGACGACCACCTTCGGCGACCCCTCAAGGTCGGCGGTGCGGCGCTGGCGCTCCATCATGTCGCGCGTGGGACCGCCGCCGCCGTCGCCGTAGCCGAAGGGCGCGAGCGACATCGTGGCGCGGCCCTTCTCGCGGAACTGCCGCACCGCGTGGTGCGTCTCCTCCGCCTCGAGCGTGGAGTTGTAGGTGTCGATGGGCGGGAAGTGGGTGAAGATGCGCGACCCGTCGATGCCCTCCCAGAAGAAGGTGTGGTGCGGGAACGTGTTGGTCTGGTTCCAGGAGAGCTTCTGCGTGAGGAACCAGTCGAGGCCCGCGAGCTTCGCGATCTGCGGGAACGACGCCGTGTAGCCGAACGAGTCCGGCAGCCACACGCCGTGGGTCTCGACGCCGAGCTCCTCCTGGAAGAAGCGCATGCCGTGGGTGAGCTGGCGGATCATCGCCTCGCCGCCCGGGAGGTTGCCGTCGGGCTCGATCCACATGGATCCGACCGGGTACCAGGTGCCGTCCGCGATGGCCTGCTTGATGCCCTCGAACACCGTCGGGTAGTTCTCCTTCACCCAGACGTACTGCTGCGCCTGCGAGCACGCGAAGCGGAAGTCGGGGTACTGCTCGGCGAGCCGGAGCACGTTGGAGAAGGTGCGCGCGGTCTTCCGCTTCGTCTCGCGGATGGGCCAGAGCCACGCGCTGTCGATGTGGGCGTGGCCGACGCCGCTCAGCGTGTGGGCGCTCGTCCCGGCGGGGCGCGAGAGCACGTCGGCGAGCTCGGCGCGGGCGGCGGCCGCGGTGCCGACGATGTCGTCCATCGCGAGCACGTCGAGCGCGCGCTCGATCGCCCGCAGCACCTCGTGGCGGCGCGGCTCGGTCTCGGGCAGCTCCATCAGCAGCTGGTACAGCACCTCGACGTCGAAGCGCAGCGCCCACACCTCGGGCTCGAACACGGCGAGCTCGGCCTGGCGGAAGCGGTAGATGGGCTCGGCGGGCGCGGTGGCCTTGTCGCCGTAGGGCGTCGGCACGAACTCGTTGACGAGGATGTTCGGGTTGCCCGCCGCCTCCACGAGGAAGCGCACCTGCTCGCCGCCCGCGGCCTCGTCGGCGAGGCGCACGTAGGTGTTGCGCGGGTGGATCCCCTTGACCGGCACGCCGTCCATCGTGTGCACGAGGCACTCGGCCTGGTTGCCCGGCCAGTCGCCGATGAAGCCCGGGTCGATGAGCAGCTCGACCGTGCGTCCCGCCCACTCCGCGGGGATCTCGCCGGTCACCTCGAACCACCACGTGGACCACGCACGGCCCCACGGCTCACCGAGCGCGAACGGCGCGTACTCCTGCCGCATCGCCTCGGCGACGGGCACGGGCTCGTCGGGCGCCATCCACGCGCGGAGCGCGACGGGCGTCTTCGACGAGTAGACGGCGGGCGTGATCCGCTCGTCGAGCGCGCGGAGGATGCGCTCCTGGACGAGCTTCTGGTTCTGGTGCATGGGGAGTCCTTCGGGAGGTCGGGATGCAGGCAGGCGGTGGGCGCCGCGGGTCCGGGAGGGCCGCGGTCAGCGCAGGTAGGAGAGCGCCGGGAACGCGTGCATCGCGTCCTCCAGCAGGGAGCGCGCGACGGTCACGGAGTCGACGAGCGGGTGGTGCGCGAGGGCGCGTACCGCGGCAGCGCGGGATCCGCCGACGCCGGCCTCGATGGTCTGCCGCTCGACGTACTTGGCGTTGGTGACGAGGCCCACGCCGAAGTCGGGCAGCTCGGTGCCGGCGACCGGATGCGCGCCCGAGGCGTCGACGACGCACGGCACCTCGACCACGGCGTCCGCGTCGAGCGCCGCGAGCGTGCCGCGGTTGCGCACGTTGAGGATCAGCCGCGCGCTCTGGTCGTACGCGATGCCGCGCATGAGCGCGATCGCGACGTCCTCGTAGCCGCCCGAGACGAGGTCGTTCTCGTCGCGGTCGCCCATGCCGGCCGACTGGCGGTTCGTGGCCATGTACGTGGTCTCGCGGTCGAGCCGCGTGCGCTCCCAGAGCGCGAGCGCGGACACGTCGTGCCGGTGCTCGAGCTGCTCGTAGAACCGGCCCTGCTGCTCCACGAGGAAGGCGCCGCGCGTCTGCGCGGCCAGCTGGTCGGCGTGCCGCACCTCGCGCTGGAAGTAGTAGTAGTGCAGGTACTCGTTCGGCACGGCGCCGAGCTCGGTGACCCATTCGGCGCCGAAGAGCCGGCCCTCCTCGAACGTGCCGATGAGGTCGGGGCGGGCCATGAGGTCTGGCAGCACGTCGCGGCCGTCGACGCGGAGGCCGCGCAGCCAGCCGAGGTGGTTGAGCCCGGCGTAGTCGATGACCACGTCGTCGCCCTGCACCCCGAGCGCGCCGAGCACGCGGCGGGCGAGCCCGATGGGGGAGTCGCAGATCCCGATGACGCGGTCGCCGAGCACGCGGGACATGGCCTCGGTGACGACGCCGGCCGGGTTCGTGAAGTTGATGACCCAGGCGTCGGGGGCCTGCGCGCGGATCCGCTCGGCGAGGTCCATGACGACCGGCAGCGTCCGCAGCGCGTACGAGATGCCGCCATAGCCGACGGTCTCCTGCCCGATGACGCCGTGCGCCATGCCGAGGCGCTCGTCGCACGAGCGCCCCGCCATGCCGCCCACCCGGATCGCGGAGAACACGAACGAGGCGCCCGCCAGCGCCTCGTCGAGATCGGTGTGCAGCGTGATCACCGGGGCGTCGGCGTACGCGGCCGCCTGCTCGGCGAGCACGCGCGCGACGGCCGTGAGGCGCACCTCGTCGGTGTCGTAGAGGGCCACGTGGTCGACGCGGCCGGCCTCGTGGTCGCGCAGCAGCGCCGAGTAGACGAGCGGGACGCGGAAGCCGCCCCCGCCCAGGATCGTGAGCCTCATGCGACGGTCACCGACACTCCCTTGTCCGCGAGGCCCTGCGACACCCGCTCGTGCGGGGCGGCCTCGGTGATCAGCTGCGTCAACGACGCGGTGGGGGCGACACGGCCGGCGCCGGTGCCCGGGAACTTGGAGGAGTCGGCGAGCACCGTGACCCGGTCGCTCACCTCCGCCATCGCGCGCTTGATGGGCACCTGGGCCATCGTCGTGTCGCGCAGGTCGCCGTTGTCGGCGATGCCGCTCACGCCCACGAACGCGTGGTCGGCGTGCAGCATCCGCAGGCTCTCGGCCGTGAGGGGGCCGGACACCGAGCGGTAGACCGGATCCCAGTCGCCCGGCAGCAGGATGAGCCGCACGGTCCGGTCGTCGCGCAGCACGTCGAACGCGGCGACGTTCGCGGTGATCACCGTGAGGGAGCGGCCGCGCAGCTGCTCGGCGAGGTGCAGCGTGGTGGTGCCGATGTCGAGCACGACCGACTGGCCGTCCTGGATCTGCGCCGCCGCGGCCCGCGCGATGCGCTCCTTGGCCTCGCGGTTCACCTGCTCCACCTCGGCGAACGGCGCGTCGACCTCGACGAGCACCGCGCCGCCGTGGGTGCGCCGGAGCGCGCCCTGCTCGTCGAGGCGGGCCAGGTCGCGGCGGATGGTCGCGTCGCTCGTCCCGGCGGCCTCGGCGAGCTCGGCGACCGTGGCGCTGCGGGTGGCGCGCAGCCGGTCGAGGATCACGAACTCTCGGGCGTCTCTCATGATGTGAACATTAGCGCGCAGGATCAGTCAGAAACAATCTCGTAATGAACAAGGTCTTCCATCCATGTGCTCACATGGGCTAGAAACGTCACTACCGGTCGGCGGGCACCCGTCGACCTCGTCCCGCCGGCAGCGTCGCCGTCGGCGGACCCGCACCGCTTCCCGCCTGGGCCGCGTCGCGGCCCACCCGAAGGAATGAGGTCCCCGTGTCCGCAGCCCCGCGTCCCGACCAGGCCGCCGCCGACCAGGCCCCCGCCGGGCTGCTCGTCGTCGGCCAGCTGTTCGCGGACGTCGTGTTCGGCGAGCTGCCGGGCGGACCGCGACCGGGCCACGAGATCTGGACGTCGTCCTTCGGCCACGGCCCGGGCGGCATCGCGAACTTCGCCATCGCCGGCGCGCGCCTCGGGGTGCCGACCACCATCGCGGCGGCCGTGGGCACGGATCCCTTCTCCCTCCTGGTGCGCGCCGCGCTCGCCGCCGAGGGCGTGGTGCTCGACCACCTGGTGACCCTCGACGACTGGGCGCTGCCCGTCACCGCGTCGCTCGGCTACGACGACGACCGCGCGCTCGTCACGGGCGGCGTGCCCTGCCCGCTCGGATCCGACGAGCTCGTGCCGGGCGAGGTGCCGGCCGCCGCCGCGGCGCTCGTGCACCTGGATCCGCACCGCAGCTCCTGGATCGGGCGCGCCGCCGCAGCAGGCACCGACGTCTACGCCGACGTGGGCTGGGACCCGTCCGAGCGCTGGGATCCCGCCATCCTCGACCAGCTCGACGACTGCCACGCGTTCATCCCGAACGAGCTCGAGGCCTCCGCGTACACGGGCACCGACTCGGCCGTGCAGGCCGCCCGGGCGCTCGCCGCGCGCGTGCCGCTCAGCGTCGTGACCTCCGGATCCCGCGGCGTCGTCGCCGTGGACGCGGCCCGCGGCGAGGAGGTCGTGCGGCCTCCGCTCGCCGTGCGCGCGATCGACGCGACCGGCGCGGGCGACGTGTTCGGCGCGTCCCTCGCCGCGTCCGCCCGGGCGCCGTGGACCCTGACCCAGCGCATCGACTTCGCCTGCCTCGTCGCGGGGATCACGGTCACCCGCCCCGGCGGCGCGTCCGGGGCCCCGCGCCTCGACGAGCTCGTGCCCTGGCTGCGCGCGCATCCCGAGGCAGCGGAGCCCGGCCGCTACGACTACCTCGCTGACTCCCTCGACCACCCCGACGGCGCGCGCCTGCTCGCCTGACGCGAGCCGCCGCACGCGACCCGCGATCCCTCCCCGCATCTCCGCCCCGACCCGCCCGTCCCCCCACCGAATCGAGAACCACCATGTCCCACCACCCCGCCCGCCGGTCCCGCGCCCGGCGCATCGTCGTCGGCGTCGCGACCCTCGCGCTCCTCGCGCCGGTCCTCGCCTCCTGCTCGTCGTCGTCGGGATCCTCGGCAGGCGGCCAGCTCGACCTCTGGATCTGGCCGGACGGCCTCAGCCAGACGGTGCTCGACAAGGTGCCGGCCGAGGTGCCGGGCACGACGCTCAACGTCTCGACCATCGGCGGCGACTTCAAGCAGAAGCTCGTCACCACCTTCACCGGCCGCTCGGGCCTGCCGTCCGTCACGGGCGTCAAGGGCGAGGACATGCCGTACTTCCTCAGCGAGGACGGCCTCTTCGAGGACCTCGACCAGCTCGGCGCGAAGGACGTCACCGACCAGTACCCGGCATGGAAGCTGAAGGAGGCGACCACGAAGGACGGCCAGCTCATCGGCCTCCCCATCGACATCGGCCCCACCGCCCTCTACTACCGGGCGGACGTGTTCAAGAAGGCGGGCCTCCCCAGCGAGCCGGCCGACGTCGCCGCGGCGACGGCCACGTGGGACGACTACTTCGCGTTCGGCAAGAAGCTCAAGGCGGCGACCGGCGGCGCGATCTTCGTCGACGCCTCGGACGTGTTCACCAAGTCCATCGGCCAGGGCACCACGCGGTTCGTGGACGAGGACGGCGACTTCACGGGCGACAGCCCCGAGATCAAGACCGCGTGGGACCGCGCGGTGCTCGCGTACAAGGACGGCCTGACGGCGAACGTCACCGACGGCAGCCCGGACTGGGCCTCGGCCATCAGCAACGGATCCCTCCCCGCCCTCCTCGGCGCGTCCTGGTACCAGGCCGACATCAAGAGCGCGACCGCCGACACCTCGGGCGACTGGCGCGTGGCGCCCATGCCCGGCGGACCCGCGAACATCGGCGGCTCGTTCCTCTCCATCCCCGCCGGCACGAAGGACCCCCAGGCCGCGTTCGCGGTGATCAAGGACGTGCTCAGCGAGGACAACCAGGTGACCGCGTACGCCGACAAGGGCATCTTCCCGTCGGCCACCGCCGCCTACGACTCCCCGGAGCTGCAGAAGGGCGACGACTTCTTCGGCGGCCAGTCGACCGTCGGGATCTTCGCCGACGCGGCCGCCAAGATGCCCACCGCCTACACGAGCCCCTACGACAGCCAGGTGCAGGCCGCGTTCGTCACCGAGCTGCAGAACGTCACGTCGCTCGGCAAGGACCCGGACCAGGCCTGGGACGACGCCGTCGCCGCCGGCGAGGCCGCGCTGAAGACCGCGAAGCAGTGATCCCCGTCGCCGTCCGCCCAGGAGGGCGCCCGCCCGCGCCCTCCCGGGCGGGCGCGGGTCCCTCGGGCTCCGCGCCGTCCCGGGCGGGCGCGGGCACGCGGGGCCTCCGCCGCACGTGGCCGTACTACGTCGCCATCGCGCCGTTCTTCGTGCTGTTCGCGATCTTCGGCCTGTTCCCCGCCGTCTACTCGCTCGTGCTCTCGTTCCAGGACTGGAACGGGCTCGGCACGGCCAAGTGGGTGGGCCTCGCGAACTTCCAGGCCCTCGCGGCCGACGCCACCTTCTGGCTGTCGATCAAGAACACGCTCATCATCTTCGCGCTGTCCACGTTCCCGATGATGGTGATCGCGGTCGTCGTCGCGGCCATGCTCAACTCGGCGAAGCGGCTCAGCACCTTCTACAAGATCAGCTACTTCGTGCCGAACGTGACGAGCGTGGTGGCGATGGCGGTGCTGTTCGGATCCATCTTCGGCGACAGCTTCGGGCTCGTGAACGCGGGCCTCCGCGCGATCGGGCTCGACGGCGTGGCCTGGCTCTCGACGCCGTGGGCGATCCAGGTGACCATCGCGATCCTCATCACGTACCAGTGGACCGGCTACAACGCGATCATCTTCCTCGCGGGCATGCAGGCCATCGGCACCGAGGTCTACGAGGCCGCCAAGCTCGACGGCGCCGGCGCCATCCGCACGTTCTGGTCGGTGACGCTGCCGCTGCTGCGCCCCACGATCCTGTTCGTGCTCGTGGTCTCGACCATCACGGGCCTGCAGAGCTTCACCGAGGCGCAGGTGCTCACGGCCTCGTCCAGCACGACGAACCCGAACTCGGGCGGCGCGGGCCAGGCCGGCCTCACGACCGTCCTGTACTTCTACCAGCAGGCCTTCAACTACAACCGCTTCGGCTACGGCGCCGCCATCGCGTGGGGCGTGTTCCTGCTCGTGGTGATCTTCTCCATCATCAGCTTCCGGCTCGGGTCGGAGAAGAAGGAGAAGGTCGTGCGGGCGGCCGGCACGAGGAAGGGGCACCGCGCATGAGCACGACCGTCCACGCCGCGGGATCCGCCGCGGCCCGTGTCGCCGACCGGGCATCGGGCCGGCCGCGCGACGAGCGCACCGGCCGTCCCGCCGGCCGTCGGCAGCTGCCGCCCGGACGCGTGATCCTGCACGGGATCCTCTTCGCGGGATCCATCGTGAGCCTCTTCCCGCTCTACTGGCTCGTCGTGATGGCGAGCAACACCACGAGCGACATCTACAAGTCGCCGCCCGTGCTCGTGCCGGGGCCGCACCTGTGGGACAACATCCAGGCCGTGTTCCGCACGATCGACTTCGGCGGATCGCTCATGAACACCGTCATCGTCGCGGTCTCCGTGACGGTGCTCGTGCTGTTCTTCGACTCGATCGCGGCGTTCACGTTCGCGAAGTACGAGTTCCCCGGCCGCCGCGTGCTCTTCGGGCTGCTGCTCGTGACGTTCATGCTGCCCGCGCAGCTGTCGGTGATCCCGCAGTTCGTGACGATGATCAACCTCGGCTGGGTCGGCCAGCTGCAGGCGCTCATCGTGCCGGCCGCCGCGAACGCGTTCGGCATCTTCTGGCTGCGGCAGTTCATCATCTCGAGCGTGCCGGACGAGCTCATCGACGCGGCGCGCATCGACGGCGCCGGGTTCTTCCGGCAGTACCTCACCGTGTGCCTGCCGCTCATCCGGCCGGGCCTCGGGTTCCTCGGGATCTTCACCTTCATCGCCGCGTGGAACGACTACCTCTGGCCGCTCATCGTGCTGAACGACCCGGGCACGCTCACGCTGCAGGTCGCGATGAGCCAGCTCAACAGCGCCCACGGCAAGGACTACGGCATGGTCATGGCGGGCGCGCTGCTCGCGGTGATCCCGCTCATCGTCGTGTTCCTCGTGGGGGCGAAGCAGTTCATCGGCGACATCGCGAAGGGCGCGCTGAAGTGACGGACGTCTCGACGCGACCGCCGCGCATCACGGCCGTGGACGACGCGGCTGCCCTCGGGATGGCGGCGGCCGACGTGGTGCAGGCGTTCATCGGCGAGGACCCAGCCGGCGTGCTCGGTGTCGCGACCGGATCCAGCCCCGAGCCGCTCTACGCCGAGCTCGCCCGGCGGCACCGGGAACGCGGCCTCGTCACCGACGGCCTCTCGCTCGTGGCGCTCGACGAGTACGTGGGGCTCCCGGCCGGGCACCCGCAGTCGTACCTCGCGTTCGTGCGGGACCGCATCGCCGAGCCGCTCGGCGTGCCGAGCGCGCGCGTCATCGTGCCCGACGGCACGGCGGGCGACCCGCGCGCGGCGGCGCACGAGCACGAGCGGCGGATCCGACGGCTCGGCGGCGCGGGCCTCCAGATCGTGGGCATCGGCGCCAACGGGCACCTCGGCTTCAACGAGCCGGGCTCGCCCTTCGACGGGATCAGCCGCGTGGTGCGCCTCGCCGAGGGCACGCGGCGCGACAACGCGCGGTACTTCGGCGGGGATCCCCGGCGAGTGCCGACGCACGCCATCACGCAGGGCATCGCGACGATCATGACGGCCGAGCGGATCCTGCTCGTCGCCTCCGGCGCGCGGAAGGCCGACGCGCTCGCCGCGGCGCTCGCCGGACCGGTCGCGGAGGCGGTGCCCGCGTCGATCCTGCAGCGGCACCCGCGCGTGACCGTCGTCGCCGACCGGGCCGCGCTCGCGGGGCTCGCGGCGCTCGCCTGATCGGCGCGGTCGCCTGACCGACGCGGGCGCGGCGGCCGCCGCCCCGCATCCGCCCTCACCGCGCCCCGGCGCACCGACCAGCACGGGAGTCCCCGCATGTCCCACCTCGACGACGTCGCCCCCGGATCCGCCTCGAGGCTCCGCCCGCGCGCCCGCTTCGCGACGGACGCGCCCGTCCTCTCCCTCGACGGCGACTGGCGGTTCCGCCTGCTGCCGGAGGCGCCGGTCGACCGGGCCGGAGCGACGCCCGAGGTCGCGGATCCGGCCCTCGACGCCGCCGCCCTCGACGCGGCCGGCTGGACGACGCTTCCCGTGCCGAGCCACTGGGTGCTGCACGGCCACGGATCGCCCGCGTACACGAACCTCCAGTACCTGTTCCCCATCGACCCGCCGCACGTGCCCGACGCGAACCCGACGGGCGAGCACCGGCGCGTGTTCTCGCTGCCCGCCTCCCTCGCGGGCGCCGACCGCGTGCTGCTGCGCACCGACGGGATCGAGGGGCTCGCGACGTTCTGGGTCAACGGCGTCGAGGCGGGCTGGACGACCGGCAGCCGCCTCACGACCGAGCTCGACGTGACGGAGCTGCTCGTGCCGGGGGAGAACGTGCTCGGGATCCGCGTGCACCAGTGGTCGGCCGCCTCCTACCTCGAGGACCAGGACCAGTGGTGGCTGCCCGGGATCTTCCGCTCGATCGAGCTGCTCGCCCGGCCCGTCGGCGCCCTCGACGACGTGCGGGTGCGGGCCGACCGCGACCCGGCCGACGGATCCGGCCGCCTCGACGTGCAGGTCGACGGCGCGTTCCCCGTGGTGGTGCGCGTGCCCGAGCTGGGGATCCACGCGACCTGGGAGACCGCGGCCGACGTCGCGCCCGTCTCCCTCCCCGCGGTCGAGGCGTGGAACGCCGAGCGGCCGCGCCTCTACGACGCGACCGTGTCGTCGCCCGGCGAGACGGCGACGCTGCGCATCGGCTTCCGCACGGTGCGCATCGACGGCGACGCGCTCCTCGTCGACGGCCGCCGCCTCACCTTCCGCGGCGTCAACCGGCACGAGTCGCACCCCGAGCGCGGCCGCGTGTTCGACGAGGCCGAGGCGCGCGCCGACCTCGAGCTGATGAAGCGGAGCGGCGTGAACGCGATCCGCACTTCCCACTACCCGCCGCATCCGCGCCTCATCGACATCGCCGACGAGCTCGGCTTCTGGGTCGTGCTCGAGTGCGACCTCGAGACGCACGGCTTCTGGGACGTCGAGTGGCGGGACAACCCCTCCGACGACCCGCGCTGGCGCGATGCCTACCTCGACCGCATCGCCCGCACGGTCGGCCGCGACCGCAACCACCCGTCGATCGTGATGTGGTCACTCGGCAACGAGTCCGGCACCGGGCGCAACATCGCCGCGATGTCGGCGTGGGTGCGGCGCGCGGATCCGACCCGTCCCGTGCACTACGAGGGCGACCTCACGGGCGAGCACACCGACGTGTACTCGCGCATGTACCCGACGCTCGAGGAGATCGACTCGGTGTGCGGCACGCCCGTGGCGAGCATCCACGAGACCACGGGCGCGGCGGGCGCGAAGCAGCGCGCGAAGCCCTTCATCCTGTGCGAGTACGGGCACGCGATGGGCAACGGCCCTGGATCCCTCGCCGACTACGAGGACGCCATCGACCGCTGGCCGCGCCTGCACGGCGGCTTCGTGTGGGAGTGGCGCGACCACGGGCTGCTCGCGCGCACCGCGGACGGCCGGCCCTTCCACGCGTACGGCGGCGACTTCGGCGAGCCCGTGCACGACGGGTCGTTCGTGATGGACGGCCTGCTGCTCTCCGACGGCACGCCCACCCCGGGCCTCGCCGAGCTCGCGGCGGTCATCGCGCCCGTGCGGGTGCGGGTCGCGGCCGACGGATCCGGCGTGCGGGTGGAGAACCGGCGGCACAGCGCATCCACCGACGACGTCGACCTCGTCTGGATCCTCGCCCACGACGGCCGACCCGTCGCCCGCGGGATCCTCGAGCACGCGCCCCTCGTGGCGGGCTCCACGGCGACGCTCCCGCTGCCCGCCGAGGCGCGCGCCGCCGGCCACGCCGAGGAGGCGCACGTGACGGTGCAGGTGGTGACGCGGCACGACGCGCCGTGGGCCGAGGCCGGTCACGTCGTGTCGTCGCACCAGGCGCTCGTGCGCGACCGGCCCGCACCGAGGCCGCGTCCGGCCGGGCGTTGGTACGGGGACGCGCTCGGCGTCGGGACCTTTGACGCGCGCGGCGACCTCGTCTCCTGGGGCGGCGTGCCCGTGCGCGGCCCGCGGCTGGAACTGTGGCGCGCCCCGACCGAGAACGACCGCGGGGCTGGCCAGGGATCGTACGAGCTGGCCGAGCCCGAGCTGACCCGCGGCCGCGGCGCCGAGGAGTCCCCGCCGTCGGCCGACCGGTGGAGGGGGCGCGGGCTGCACCGGCTCACGCACCGGCTCCTCGGATCCACCCGCACCGCCGACGGAGTGGAGACGCGGATGCGCGTGCAGGCCGCGCACTCCGGCGCAGGCGTCGACGTGGCCTTCCGCTGGACCGCGACCGACCGCGGCCTCCTGCTCGCGACCGAGGCCGTGCCCTTCGGTGTGTGGGACTGCACCTGGCCGCGCGTCGGTGTGCGCATCGCCCTGCCCGCCGCGCTCGCGGACCACCCGGTCACCTGGCACGGCACCGGCCCCGGGGAGTCGTACGCGGACAGCCGCGCCGCCGCCCGCGTCGGCCGCTTCGCGTCGAGCGTCGACGGCCTCGCGGTCACCTACGCGCGCCCGCAGGAGACGGGCCACCGGCCGGAGCTGCGCTCGCTCGTGGTCGGCGACGGATCCGCGACCCCGCTCACCGTGACGACCGTGCCCGACGGATCCGGCCACCGCGCCGGCTTCCAGCTCTCCCGCTGGACCCCGCAGCAGATGACCGACGTCGGCCACCCGCACGAGCTGCCCGACCCCGACGGGCTCCATCTGCTCCTCGACGACGCCCAGCACGGCCTCGGATCCCGCGCGTGCGGCCCCGACGTGCTCCCGCGCCACGCGCTCTGGCCGTCGCTGCGCACGTGGGAGGTGCTGCTGGGGTAGCCCGGCGAGCCGCCGTGTCCGCCCCGAGCCGTGCGTGCCGCGTCAGATCGTGCGCGTGGAGCTCGTCCAGCCGACGACCCAGTCCGGCATCCGCATGTCGTCGGGGGCCGGGCCGACGAGCTCGTCCAGCTCCGACGCGGACACCGTCCCGCCGCCCTCCTGGAGGAAGCGGTTGCGGACGACGGCGTGCGCCGCGACCTGATCCCCGACGAGGAAGGTCTGCTCGACGTACGACCACCTGTCGTGCGTGCCGAGGACCCGGCTCTCGACGACGAACCGCTCCCCGAGGGTGAGGGAGCGGCGGTAGGTGACGGTCTGCCCCGCGACGACCGGGTACCAGCCGCGCGCGCGGACCCGGGCCCAGAGGCCGGAGCGCACGAGGAGGTCCAGGCGGGCGACGTCCATGATCGTGAGGTACCGGCCGTTGTTCATGTGGCCGAACAGGTCGAGGTCGTTCGGGAGCACCCGGAAGGCCGTCCGCGCGGTGTCCCATATGCTGAGGCGCCCCCGGCGGCGTGCGGTGAGGCGCATGAGCAGCAGGCGGAAGTAGAGGTTCACGGTTCTCCGTTCGAGGGTAGGGCGCCGCTACCGCCCTCCGAGGGGGTGGGGCGGGCGCTGGGCACGACGCTACGGATCCGGTCGGCCGATCGCGTCGGCAGTCCACATGGCGTGGGCCGCGTCCCGCTCCCGGAGCGCTCGTGCGCGGTCCCCGCGTCGACGGATCCGTTCCGCGACGGCACCGGGATCCGCCCACCCGCTGGCGCTAGGCTCCATGCGCGCGCATGGAACTGATCCGTGCGGGAAGGAACACACCATGAGCACCACGTACCGCGTCGGCTACCTCGTCGGCAGCCTGTCGTCCACCTCCATCAACCGGGCCCTGTCGCTCGCCCTGAAGCGCCTCGGCGCGCAGGCCGGACTCGAGCTCACCGAGATCCCGATCCAGCCGCTGCCCTTCTGCAGCGCCGACATGGACGGCGACTACCCCGCGGTCGCGAACGACTTCAAGGCCGCGATCGCCGACGCGGACGCGATCATGATCGTCACGCCCGAGTACAACCGCTCGGTCCCCGGCGTCCTCAAGAACGCGCTCGACTTCGCGAGCCGCCCCTACGGCGAGAACGCGTTCCAGGGCAAGCCCAGCGCGGTCATCGGCACGTCCATCGGCGCGGTCGGCACGGCGGTCGCGCAGCAGCACCTGCGCAGCATCCTGTCGTTCCTCGCGTCGCCCGAGCTGTCGCAGCCCGAGGCGTACATCCAGAACACCGAGGGCCTCATCTCGCCCGAGGGCGCGATCTCGAACGCGGGCACCGATGAGTTCCTCGTCGGCTGGCTGCAGGCGTTCCACGCGCACATCGAGAAGAACCTGGCGAGCGTCTCGGCGTAGTCGCCGACGCACGACGCGAGGGGCCCGGGCGGGAACGTCCGGGCCCCTCGTGTGGGCGCGGGTCGTGTGGCGGCTCCGTCGCCCGTCCCCGGGACCCGGCATGCGATGCTTCCGGGCATGCGCAAGCCCATCCCCACCTGGATCGCGGTTCTCATCACGTTCCTCCTCGGCGTGATCTCCTTCTCCCTCCTCCGATCGGCGTGGTCGATCGTGCTCTTCGGTGTCCTCGTCCTCGGCACCGCGGTCATCCACCGGGTCGTGTCCCGGCGCCTCCGGAGGTAGTCCGCGGCCGGGTCGGGCGGCGCGTGGGAACGAGGGTCGAAGCGGCGGGTGGGGTAAGGCTATGCTTACCCGCGGCTCGGGCTCCCCGCCGGGCCGCCCGCCGGCCGCGACCCCAGGAGACCCATGCCCCGCGCTCGCGCCCTCGCCCGCCTCACCGCCACCGCCGTGACGGGCCTCGTGCTCGTCGCCCTCACCGGATGCGGCGCCTCGGAGGAGGTGCCCGCCGCATCCGTCGCCGAGGCGGGGGAGGGGTCCACGACGTACCCGCTGACGCTGTCGAACTGCGGTCACGACGTGACGATCGACCAGGCGCCGTCGCGCGTGGTGTCGCTCGACCAGGACTCCACCGAGATCCTGCTGTCGCTCGGGCTCCAGGACCGCATGGTCGGGACCGCGTCGTGGACGGATCCCGTGCTCGACTCCCTGGCCGACGCGAACGCGCAGGTGCCCCGACTCGCCGACAACGCGCCCACCTACGAGGTGCTCATGGGCGCGGATCCCGACTTCGTCACCGCGTCCTTCGGCCGCCACTACGGCACCGGCGGCGTCGTCACGCGCGACCGGCTGGCCGAGACGGGGATCTCCTCGTACCTCTCTCCCACGGACTGCGACTCCGACGTCAGCATCAACGGCGGCGGGCAGCGCACCACCCCGCTCACGGTCGACGCGCTGTACCAGGAGATCCGCGAGATGGCCGAGGTCTTCGACGTGGAGGACCGCGGCGAGGCGCTCGTGTCGTCGCTCCTGCAGCGCGCGGCGGCGGCCACCGACGGCATGGACCTCGGTGGCGCCCAGGTCATGTACTGGTTCGCGGACACGAAGACGCCGTACATGGGCGGCGGCTTCGGCGCCACCGCGCTCCTGTCGCGTCAGACGGGCCTCACCGACACGTTCCCCGAGGTGCGCGACGACTTCATCGCCACCGGATGGGAGACCGTGGTCGACCGCGACCCGGACATCCTCGTGCTCGGCGACCTCCAGCGGAACCGCTTCCCCGGCGACAAGCTGCAGGACAAGGTCGACTTCCTGAAGTCGGACCCGCTCACGCGCGACCTCACGGCCGTCAAGGAGGACCGGATGGTGGCGCTGCACGGCGCGGAGCTGAACCCGTCCATCCGCTTCGTCGACGGGCTCGAGAAGATCCGGGCCTGGTGGGACGCGCGCGGGGACCGGCTCTGAGCGCGGCGGCCCCGGGGGCCTCGGACGCGCAGGGTGCCCCGCGGGCTCCGATCGCGACGGTCGCCCGGCGGGTCATGGGGCTCCCGCACGCGCTCCGCGTCGCGGTGCTCCTCGCGCTCGGGATCGTCGCCCTCGCGCTCTCGGTCGGCGTCGCCGTGACCCTCGGCCCGGCCGACGTGTCGCTCGTGAACGTGCGCGACATCCTGCTCAACCACGCGGGGCTCGCGAGCATCCCGGTGCGGGTCTCCGAGGACGCCATCGTGTGGCAGGAGCGCCTGCCGCGGGCGCTCGTCGCGGCCGCGTGCGGCGCGGGGCTCGGCCTCTGCGGCGTCGTGCTCCAGTCGCTGCTGCGGAACCCGCTCGCCGATCCCTTCGTGCTCGGCGTCTCCTCGGGCGCGTCCACCGGGGCCGTGCTCATCGGCGTGCTGGGTCTCGGCGGCGGCGCGATCGGCATGTCCGGCGGCGCGTTCATCGGCGCGCTGGTGGCGTTCGGCTTCGTGCTGCTGCTCGCGCGCTTCTCCTCGGGCGGCACGGCGGGCGTGATCCTCGCGGGCGTCGCCGGAACGCAGCTCTTCTCCGCGCTCACGTCGCTCGTGGTCTTCGCGTTCGCGGACTCCGACGAGACGCGTGGCATCATGTTCTGGCTCCTCGGATCCCTCGAGGGCATGCGCTGGGACGAGGTCGGCCTCAGCGTCGGCGTGGTCGCGGTCGGCGCGGTCGTGTGCCTCGCCTCCGCCCGCTCCCTCGACGCGTTCGCGTTCGGGGAGGAGGTGGCGTCGTCGCTCGGGATCCACGTGGGCCGCACCCGCACGATCCTCCTGGTCGTCACGGCGCTCCTCACCGCCACGCTCGTGAGCATCGCGGGGGCCATCGGCTTCGTCGGCCTGGTGCTCCCGCACGCGGCGCGCCTCATGTTCGGCCAGCGGCACGCGCGCGTCGTCCCCGCGACGATCGTGCTCGGCGCGGTGTTCATGGTGTGGGTCGACGCGGTCTCCCGGCTCGCGTTCGCGCCCACGCCGCTGCCCGTGGGCGTCGGCACCGCACTCGTCGGCGTGCCCGTGTTCATGCTGCTGCTGATGCGGAACCGGGGCCGGGCATGACGCTCGAGGCGCACGGCGTCAGCTGGTCGCGCGGCGGCCCGCTCGTGGTCGACGGCGTCACGCTCGAGCCCGCGCCCGGATCCACGGTGGGGCTGCTCGGGCCGAACGGCTCGGGCAAGTCGTCGCTGCTCAAGCTGCTGCAGGGGGCGGCGTCGCCCGACTCCGGCCGCGTGACGCTCGACGGCGCCGACCTCGCGGGGATCCGCCGCCGCGACGTCGCCCGCCGGGTCGCGACCGTGACGCAGCACGGCGAGACCGAGGTCGACATCGTGGTGCGCGACGTCGTGCGCCTCGGCCGCACGCCGTACCGCACGCTGCTCGGCGGCGACACCGCGGAGGACCAGGCGGCCATCGACCGCGCGATCGCGCACGTCGGCCTGGAGGACAAGGCCGACCGCGCATGGCGGACGCTGTCCGGCGGCGAGCGGCAGCGGGCGCACATCGCCCGTGCCCTCGCGCAGGAGCCGCGCGAGCTGCTGCTCGACGAGCCGACCAACCACCTCGACATCCGCCACCAGCTGGAGCTGCTCGCGCTCGTGCGCGACCTGCCGGTGACCACCGTGATCGCGCTGCACGACCTCAACCTCGCCGCGATGTACTGCGACGCCGTGCTCGTGCTGAGGGCGGGGCGCGTGGTGGCGGGCGGGGATCCGCGCGAGGTGCTGACGCCCGAGCTCATCGCCGACGTCTACGGGGTGCGCGCGCGGGTCGCGCACGACGAGGCAGCCGGCTGCCCGCGCGTGCTGTTCGACGCGGCGCCGCTCTAGGTGTACTCGGCCATGACGTTGGTGACACTTCGGGGCGTGTGAAGAGGCCTCCTGGCTTGATGGAGCTGTTCAGTTCAACCATCGCCAGGAGGCCTCGATGTCCCACGGTAATGCTCGTCTGACGGTTCACGGGAGGGTTCTCCTCGTGCGGCGGGTGGTGGAGGATCGTCGGCCGGTCGCGCACGTCGCGCGGGAGCTGGGGGTGTCGCGGCAGTGCGCGCATCGATGGGTGAACCGGTTCCGTGCCGAGGGGCTGCGAGGGCTGACGGATCGGTCATCGCGGCCCCGGTCAGTACCGAGGCGAACGAGCCCGGAGCGGGAACGGGCCGTGCTGGAAGCGCGGGCCCAGTTGCGGGCGGGTCCTGCGCGGCTGGCGCCGGTGACAGGTGTTCCATCCCGTACGATCTCCCGCATCCTGCGCCGGCACGGGGCGCCGCCGTTGGCATGGTTGGACCCCGTCACCGGGGCCGTGATCCGGGCATCCCGGTCAACGGCGCACCGGTATGAGCACGAGCATCCGGGTGATCTGATCCACGTGGACGTGAAGAAGCTCGGGAGGATCCCGGACGGAGGCGGCTGGCGGGTCCACGGGCGCAGCGAGCAGGTCCGCGGCCGCGGGATCGGGTTCGATTACGTCCATGCCGCGGTCGATGACCACACCCGTCTCGCCTACGCGGAGATCCATCCCGATGAGAAAGGCGCGACCGCGGCCGGGTTCCTGACCCGCGCAGCGGCGTACTTCGCCGGGCGCGGGATCACCCGGATCGAGCGGGTCATCACGGACAACGCGTTCGCCTACCGGCACTCGACCGCGTTCAAGAACGCCGTCCAGGACCTGGGCGCGCGGCAGAAGTTCATCCGCCCGCACTGCCCCTGGCAGAACGGCAAGGTCGAGCGCTTCAACCGGACCCTCGCGACCGAGTGGGCCTACCGGCAACCCTTCACCAGCAACCAACACCGGGCCGACGCGCTTGACCCCTTCATCGAGCACTACAACACTGAACGAATCCACTCAAGCCACGGGCTCACGCCCGCGGCCCGAGTGTCACCAACGTCATGACCCAGTACAGCTAGGCGGGGAACCCGTGCAGCGCCACGTGCTGCAGCAGGATCACCGTCTTGCCGTCGGCGATGCGGCCGTCGGCGACCATCGCGAGGGCCTCGTCGAGCGACACCTCGATGCGCTCGATGTCCTCGCCCTCCTCGGCCACGCCGCCGCCCGCGCCCACGACGTCGGCCGGCGTGTACGACGCGAGGTAGTGGTGCACGCGCTCGGTCACGGATCCGGGGCTCATGAACAGGTCGAACAGGTGCGTGAGCGCGACGATCTCGACGCCGAGCTCCTCGCGGGCCTCGCGACGGATCGCGCCATCGGGGGAGTCCTCGTCGAGCAGGCCGGCCGCCGCCTCGATCAGCATGCCGTCGGGGTGCCCGTTGACGTAGGCGGGGTAGCGGAACTGGCGCGTGAGCAGGATCCGGTGGGTGTCGGCCGCGTAGAGGAGCACGGTCGCGCCGTCGCCCCGGTCGTAGGTCTCGCGCTGCTGCTCCTGCCACGACCCGTCGCGGAGGCGCAGGTCGAGCGTCGTCCGGCGGAGCACGTGCCAGCCGTCGGAGGTGACCTCGACGCGCTTCACGACCACGTCGGGGTTCCGGTCGAGGTCCGTGCCGCGCAGGTGGAGGCCCGTGCGGCCGCGGGAGTCGGGGGCGGTCTCGCCGGGGCGCGTCATGGATCCATGCTGGCTGCCGGAACGGGGCCCGCGGATCCCCCGCGAGGTGGAGGCGGGGCGGCTCATCGACGCCCGTGTTGACTCCCGGGAAGCGGGCGCGTACTGTCAGTTCCACGCAGGACAAAAACGTTTTGGGAAGCAGTTCGATGATGAGCAGGCGAGTAGGCATCCGCGATGTCGCGGAGGCCGCGGGGGTCTCCCTGACGACCGTCTCGCACTCGCTCAGCGGGGCGGGGCAGGTGAGCGAGGCCACCCGCGAACGCGTCAAGGCCGTCGCCGCGCGGCTCAACTACGCGCCCAACCGCCAGGCCAGCGGGTTGCGCAGCCGGCGGTCGCAGATCATCGGGTTCGTCAGCGACGAGATCACCACCACGCCGTATGCGGGCCGGGTGCTGCTCGGCGCGCAGGAGGCGGCCGCGCGACAGGGCTGGGTGCTCATGATCGTGAACACCAGCGCCGACGCCGACGCGGAGGCGCGCAGCATCGAGGCGCTCCTGCAGCACAACGTCGACGGCATCGTCTACGCCCGGATGTACCACCAGCGGGTCGTCGTGCCGGAAGCGCTCGCCGCTGTCCCGACCGTGCTGCTGGATGCGACCACCGGCAACGACCACGTCTCCTCCGTCGTGCCGGACGAGCAGGGCGCAGCGGCCAGCGCGGTCGCGCACCTCATCGCCGCCGGGCACCGCCGCATCGGCTACCTCTCCAACGTGGAGGACATCCCGGCCACCCGCGGCCGCATCCGCGGCTACCGGCAGGCGCTCCATGAGCACGGCATCGCGGTGGACGAGTCGCTCCTCGTGCCGAGCGGATCCACCACGGGCCCGGGCCGCGAGGCCGCGGGCCGTCTGCTCGACCGGCCCGACCGGCCCACGGCCCTGTTCTGCTTCAACGACCGGATCGCGATGGGCGCCTACCAGGCGGCCCAGGCGCGGGGCCTGCGCATCCCCGAGGACCTGTCGGTCGTGAGCATCGACAACTTCGAGGTCATCGCCGCCGCGCTGGATCCCGGCCTCACGACCATCGCCCTGCCGCACCACGAGATGGGACGGTGGGCCATCGAGCGCCTGGCGCTCGAGCTCGAGTCGGCCAGGGACGACGAGCCCCTCGAGCCCGAGCAGGTGCGGATGCGCTGCCCGCTCATCGAGAGGCAGTCGGTCGGCCCGCCACCGCCCTAGGTGTAGTTCCCAGTGAGGTTGTGAACGCGTTCGGCGGGCGTGAGTCCGCCGATGCCGGTGTGGGGGCGGTGGTGGTTGTAGTGATGCAGCCAGGCGTCGTAGGTCGCGGCGCGGGCCTCGTCGGTGCGATAGGGATGGGCGTAGGCCCACTCGGTGGCGAGGGTGCGGTTGAAGCGCTCGACCTTCCCGTTCGTCTGGGGCCGGTACGGGCGGGTGCGTGTGTGGGCGATGGTGCCGAGCGCCTCGGTGAAGGCGTGGGAGCGGTAGCAGGAGCCGTTGTCCGTCAGGACACGGATCACGGTGATGCCCGCGGCGGTGAAGAACGCGTTCGCGCGGGCCCAGAACGCGGCAGCGGTCTCCTTGCGCTCGTCGGTGAGGATCTCGGAGTACGCCAGTCGGGAGTGGTCATCCAC